>DAIRVJ010000007.1:0-29452 GCA_036802895.1 Candidatus Nanopelagicales bacterium | reverse complement strand
ATCCCGACCGGGACTACCGGGTCGAACCGGTGTCCGTCGCCGGGCTGCCGTGGGGTCCCCAGCGGGTGCCTCCACCCTGGTACGCCGCCGGCACGACCGTGCTCTCGGGGCGGGCCCTGGCGGCCGTGGGCCTGCAGGTGCCGGTCATCAACCCCGAGCAGGCGCTCCTGCTGCGGGTCACCGCCGTCCCAGCAGGTCCGCCGGGGTCCGGATCGGGGAGAATGGTCCGGTGACCCCTCGGGCGAAGATCGCGGGAGCCTCCGTGGCCACCGTGGTGCTGCTCGCCCTGGTGGGGGGTAACGGCGCGTCGGTGGTCCTGAACCACTCCGCCCAGCAGGTGGTGCCCGAGCGGTACCGCGCCCTGGTCCAGCAGGCGGCCGCCACGTGTCGCGGACTCCCGGCGTCGGTGCTCGCCGCGCAGCTGGCCCAGGAGAGCGGGTGGGACGCGGGCGCGGTCAGCCCCGACGGCGCCCAGGGCATCGCCCAGTTCCTGCCCGACACCTGGAAGGCCCACGGGCTCGACGGCAACGGTGACGGTCGCAGCGACGTGTTCGACCCGGCCGACGCCATCCCGGCCGCCGCACGGTTCAACTGCCTCCTGCTCGACGAGGTCGACGGGCTGCCCGGTGATCGGCTCGAGCTGATGCTCGCCGCGTACAACGCCGGCCCCACCGCGGTTCGCCGGGCCGATGGGGTCCCGAACTTCGCGGAGACCCAGGGGTACGTCACCTCCATCCTCGGCCGCAGCCGGACGGAGCCCTTCGTCTCGCTCGACTGACCCAGCACGAGGGCGGGGCGCCACTGACCACTGGCGGGACACACCGGGCCCAAGGGCCCTCCCGTCGCCAGCCCTGAACCGGCTGAATGGCTCTCGAGGAGACCGGCGACCACGTGGCACCGTCGCGTCAGCGGTGGCGTCGCATCTCGAGGAAGGGGTCGGCCGATGGCCGGGACGAAGGCTGCCGTCGTCATCGACGAGGAGCACCGCACCCGTATCGACGAGCAGGTGGCCCGGTCCAAGCGGGCCGCCGAGGAGTTCAGGCGTCTCGACCAGGAACAGGTCGACGCGATCGTCGCCGCCATGGTGCGGGCCGGGCTGAACGCCGCGATCGAGCTGGCGGCCCTGGCGGTCGAGGAGACCGGCTTCGGCGTCTTCGAGGACAAGGTCGTCAAGAACTTCGTGGCGACCGAGTTCCTCTTCGACTACCTCCGCGGCAAGAAGTCCGTCGGCGTGATCGACGAGGACCCCGAGCTGAACATCCAGTACGTCGCCGAGCCGATGGGCGTGATCATGGCGATCACCCCGATCACCAACCCGACGTCGACGGTGCTGTTCAAGGCGATCTGCGCGGCCAAGACCCGCAACGCGATCCTGTTCCGCGCCCACCCGCTGGCCACCCGGTGCGCCCAGCGCGTCGTCGACATCCTGTCCGAGGCGGGTGAGGCCGCCGGCATGCCGCCGGGCGCGCTGACCCTCGTGCCGGACCCCGAGCACGAGGTGACCCACTACCTGTTCAGGCACCCGGGCGTCGACTTCCTGTGGACCACGGGTGGCCAGCGGATCGTCGAGCTGACCAACTCGGCCGGCAAGCCCTGTCTGTCGGTCGGCCCGGGGAACGCCCCCTGCTACGTCCACCGCACCGCCGACCTCAAGGGCGTCGTGGTCGACGTCCTCATCTCGAAGACGTTCGACGCCTCCGTCATCTGCCCGGCCGAGCAGACGATCATCATCGACGACGTCGTCTACGACGAGGTGCTCGCCGAGTTCCAGCGGATGGGCGGCTACCTGATGTCCGAGGAGGAGTCGACCCGGCTGGCCGACTTCGCCTTCGGCGAGGGCAAGGTCAACCTGGCCGCACTCGGGCAGAAGGCCCCCGAGCTGGCGCGGCGCGCCGGCCTGGACGTGCCGGAGCACACCAAGGTGCTGCTCGCTCCGCTACCCGGTGACCTCGTGGAGTTCGGGGCGCACACGCTGTGCCAGGAGAAGCTGATGCCCGTGCTGGGCCTGGTGCGGGCGACCAGCGAGCAGCATGCGATCGACGCGGCGGTCTGCGTCACCGAGCACGGCGGGCTCGGCCACACGTCGTCGATCTACGCCAGGGACGACGACATCGTGCGGCGTTACGCGGCGGCCGTGCGCACCGGCCGGATCCTGGTCAACGCGCCCACGGCGGTGGGCGCGCTGGGTGGGGTGTACAACTCGCTCGCCCCCACCTTCTCCCTCGGCTGCGGAACGTGGGGAGGCTCGATGACGACCGACAACGTCAACTACAAGAACCTGCTGAACATCAAGACGGTCTCGCACCGCAAGACGCCGCCGCAGTGGTTCCGGGTGCCGTCGACGACGTTCTTCAACGAGGGCGCGCTGGAGAACCTGCGCGCCGTCCCGATGCAGCGGGTGCTCCTGGTCACCGACCAGATCCTCGAGCACAACGGCACGGTGGCCCAGGTGCGGGCCAAGCTGCCGTCGGCGTTCGTCAAGACCTACTCGGCGGTCACCCCGGAGCCGGACGAGTCCATCGTCCTCGCCGGGGTCGAGGTGATGCGCAGCTTCCAGCCGGACACCGTGGTGGCCATCGGCGGTGGGTCGGTGCTCGACGCGGCGAAGGCGATGCGGCTGTTCTACGAGCACGAAGAGCTGACGTTCGACGACCTGGCCCTGCCCTTCCTCGACCCCCGCAAGCGGGTCGCCGAGTACCCGCAGGACGACCACACCGTGCGGCTCGTCGCCATCCCCACGACGGCGGGCACCGGCTCGGAGGTCTCCCCTGCGGCGGTTCTCACGGTCGGCAACCGCAAGGCGACGCTGGTCGACTACTGCCTGGTCCCCGACATGGCGATCGTCGACCCGGTGCTCACGCTCAGCCTGCCGAGGGGCGCGACCGCGGACACCGGGATCGACGCCCTCACGCACGCCCTCGAGGGCGCCGTGTCGATCTTCTCCTCCCCGTACACGGACGCCTTCTGCATGCAGGCCATCCGGATGATCCTGGAGTGGCTGCCGCGGGCCGTCGAGGACGGCTCCGACCTGGCCGCGAGGACCGGCATGGCCAACGCCTCCACGATGGCCGGGCTGGCGTTCTCCAACGCGTTCGTCGGCGTCAACCACGCGATGGCGCATGCGGTCGGAGCCCGGTTCCACCTCGCCCACGGACGGGCCAACGCGATCCTGCTGCCCCACGTGCTGCGCTACAACGCCTCGCTGCCGAGCAAGTTCATGCCCGCCCCCGGCTACTCCAGCTACGTCGCGCCGGAGAAGTACGCGCAGATCGGCTACATCCTGCTCGGCGGGCACACCGACGAGGAGCGCCGGGAGCGCCTCTTCACCGCGGTGGACGAGCTGATCGACCAGATCGGTCTGCCCCGCACGCTCAAGGACGCCGGAGTCACCGAGGAGGAGTTCCTCGCCGCCCTGCCCGAGCTGGTCGCCGCCTCGTTCGCCGACGTCAGCATGCGGACCAACCCGCGCATGCCGATGGTGTCGGAGATCACCGACCTGCTCCGCGCGGCCTACTACGGCAGCTGACCCGGCTGCCGTTCGGCCCTACCCCGCCGGCCGGACGACCCCGGACCGTGGTCGGGGAGGTGGCGCCGGTGATCGACGGGTCCGCGGCGGCGACAGCCGGGCTGACCGCGGCGGAGGCCGCGGTCCGACTGCGGCGGGACGGCCCGAACGTCATGCCGGCCCCGCGGCCGCCGTCGTCGGCGACCCTGCTGCTGCGCCAGCTCACACACTTCTTCGCCGTGCTGCTGTGGGTGGCGGTCGGGCTGGCCGCGGTCGCGGGCCTGCCCCAGCTCGCCGTCGCGATCGCGGTCGTGATCCTGCTCAACGGCGTCTTCGCCTTCGCCCAGGAGTATCGGGCCAACCGGGCCGCCTCGCGGTTGCGGGACCTGCTCCCCGTCCGCGCCACGGTGGTCCGGGACGGCGTCCGACGGGACGTCTCGGCCGCTGACCTCGTCGTGGGCGACGTGGTGCTGCTGGAGCCGGGCGACCGGGTCTGCGCGGACCTGCAGCTGCTGGCCGTCGAGCAGCTCCAGCTGGACGAGTCCATGCTCACCGGCGAGAGCACGGGGGTGCGACCGGGGGTCGGGCGCGAAGCCTCGGCCGGGACCTTCGTCATCGAGGGCGAAGCGACGGCTCGGGTCGTCGCGACCGGCGGGGCGACGCGGCTGGCTGACATCGCGGCGATGACCCGCGAGGCGCACTCCCCGCCCAGCCCGCTCACGGTCAGCCTGGACCGCGTCGTCCGGCGGATCGCCGAGATCGCCGTCACCGTGGGCGTCAGCTTCTTCCTCCTCGCGCTGGCGCTGGGGATGCATCCCCGTGACGGCTTCCTCTTCGGCATCGGCGTCACGGTGGCCCTGGTGCCCGAGGGTCTGCTCCCGACCGTGACCCTGTCGTTGGCGTTCGCCGCCCAGCGGATGGCCGGGCGGCATGCGCTGGTTCGGCGGCTCGACGCGGTGGAGACGCTCGGCTCGACCACGTTCGTGTGCACCGACAAGACCGGCACGATGACCCGCAACGAGATGGCCGTCGTGGCGGTGTGGACGCCCCAGGGCGCTCTCGACGTCGAGCCGAGCGGGTACGAGCCGACCCGGATCGACCTGGCCTCCGGTCCGAGCGCGGACGCGGTGCGAGCCTTGGCCCGGTCGGCGTCCCTCGCCTCGACCGGCCTGGTCGTGCGAGACGCCACTGGCGTCTGGCGGCCGCACGGGGATCCGATGGAGGCCGCGCTGCATGTGTTCCTGCTGCGGCTCGAGGGGCTCGACGGCGGGCCGGTCGAGACCACCCGACGGCTGCCGTTCGACGCCCGCCGTCGGCGGGTGTCCGCCGTGGCCGCGGGGCGGCTGCACGTCAAGGGGGCGGTCGAGACGGTGCTCCCGCTGTGCGGGGCGTCCGCCGAGGGGGCCCGGGCGGCCGCGCACGACCTCGCGGCGCGGGGGCTGCGCGTGCTCGCCGTCGCCTCGGCCGTCGCCGGTGCCGGTGCCGCCACCGGCACGGCCGACGAGGTCGAGCGCGACCTCACCCTCCTCGGGGTCGTGGGCCTGCAGGACCCGCCCCGCGAGGGGGCGGCGGAGGCCGTGGCGGCCTGCCGGCGGGCGGGGATCCGGCTGGCCATGGTGACCGGCGACCACCCGATGACCGCGCGGTCGGTCGCCGCCGAGGTCGGCCTGCTCGGCCCGAGCGAGCACGTCGTGCAGGGCAGTGACCTGCCGGCGGACGACGTGGCCCTGGGCGCGCTCGTCGACGAGGACGGCATCGTCATCGCCCGGGTCACCCCCGAGGACAAGCTGCGGATCGCCCGCGCCCTGCAGGGCCGCGGCCACGTGGTGGCGATGACCGGGGACGGCGTCAACGACGGGCCGGCGCTCAGGACGGCCGACATCGGCGTGGCGATGGGCCGCTCGGGGACCGACGTCGCCCGCGAGGCCGCGGACCTCGTGCTGCTCGACGACCACCTGGCCACCATCGTCGCGGCCGTCGAGCTGGGGCGCGCGACGTTCGCTAACGTGCGCCGCTTCCTGACCTACCACCTCACCGACAACGTGGCCGAGCTGACGCCGTTCGCGGTCTGGGCGCTGTCCGGTGGCCAGATCCCGCTGGCGATCACCGTGCTGCAGGTGCTGGCCCTCGACATCGGCACCGACCTGCTGCCCGCCCTGGCCCTGGGCGCCGAGCCGCCTAACCCGCGCACCCTCGAGAGCCGCCCACGCACCGACCGGCTCGTCGACCGCCCGCTGCTCGCCCGGGCGTTCGGCGTGCTGGGGCCGGCCGAGTCCGTGGTGTCCATGGTCGCCTTCCTCGTCGTCCTGCTGGCCGGTGGCTGGCGGTTCGGCGCGGACGCTGATCCGGCCCTGCTGGGCACGGCCTCGGGGACGGCGTTCGCGGCCGTCGTCCTCGGCCAGATGGCCAACGCCTTCGCCTGTCGCAGCGAGGCGCGCTGGGTGGGGGCGCTCGCGGTCAGCGGGAACCAGCTGCTGCTGGGTGCGGTCGCGGTCGAGGTGGCGACCCTGCTGGTGTTCGTCGGGTGGGCGCCGATGGTCCACCTGCTGGGGGGCCGCTGGCCGGGGCTGCTCGGGTGGGCGCTGGCGGTCCTGACGATCCCGTCGGTGGTGCTGGCGGACGCCGTCCACAAGGCGGCCAGGGCCCGAGCGGTCAGGCGCCGCCTCGGACCACCAGCAGCGCCTGCAGCCCGTCCCACCGAGCGATCTGGCAGCCGTCGGTCCGGCTGAACGTCGTGTTCACCGGCTTCCCCCGGTAGGTGCCGGTGACCGTGGCCGTCTGCGGCCCGCCGTAGATCTGCGTGCAGGCCAGGTCCGAGGGCAAGGGGGCGAAGGGGGCCTTGACGGCGGCGAGCGCCGCGCAGGCACCCGCGGGGTCCGGGTGGGTGCCTCCGGCGGGATCGCAGGTCAGCGTCCAGGTCTTCGGGGTCGCGCCCGCAGACTCACGCACGACGATGGTCAGCTCGGTTCGCGCGCTCGGCGGCTGACCGGGACCGGACGACGCACCGCCACCGCCGACGGTCGACTCCCCGCATCCCACGAGCAGCAGGGTAAGCAGCCCCGCACCCACGGTCCCGACCCGCACCCTTCTCATACCGGTGGGACGTCCTGCCCGTCCTCCGGGTTCCGCGCCGGGGCGGACGGCGCACGGGAGGTCTCGGCCAGCACCACCCCTACCAGGACGAGCACGCCGCCGGCCACCTGGACCGGGCTGAGGGACTCGGCGAGCCAGCCGAACGCCACCAGGGTGGCCAGGACCGGCTCGGTCATCCCGACCACCCCGACCTGGGTCGCCCGCAGGTGCTGCAGCGAGCCGATGATCAGCGAGAACGGCACGATCGTGCCCAGGACGACCATCCACACGGCCAGCGCCCACAGGGGCAGGGTGGTCGAGGCGAGGTTGCCGAGCAGGGTGACCTGCTCGCCGAGCAGGCTCGCGGGGAAGGTCCACCACGGCTGCAGGAGGCTCCAGAACAGCGTGGCGAAGCCGAACGCGTAGCAGGTCAGGGACAACGGGTCTCGGGTGCTGACGACGTGCTCGCCCAGGACGAAGTAGAACGCCAGCGACACCGCGGCGCCGAGCGCGGCCGCCACCCCGAGGCCGTCCAGGGTCGAGCCGCTCCACACCTGGGCCACCAGCGCGAGGCCGGCCAGGGCCAGGGCCAGCGCGGCCCACACCCGTCGGCGGACCTGCTCGTGCGCACCGAAGCGAGCCCACAGCGCCACCAGCAGCGGGGCCGTGTACTCGAGCAGCAGCGCGATGCCGACCGGCAGGCGGGCGATGGCCACGAAGTACCACCACTGGACGAACGCGAAGCCGAGCACGCCGTACGCGGCGAGGACGGGCAGTTCGCGCCGGCTCACCCTCAGCAGCTCCGGCCGTCGCCAGGCGAGGTAGCCGAGCAGGCCGAGACAGGCGCCGGCGGACCGTAGCTCGGTGAGCCGCTGGGCCGGCATGCCGGCGAGCAGGATGACCTTGGACACCACGCCGTTCACCGCGAACAACGCGGACGCCGTGACGGCCATCAGGTACCCGGTGCGCGCGTCCCGGTCGCGCGGAGCGGCCGCGGGAACCAGGGCCTCGACCACCCGCGGAGGCTACTCGTGCCAGCGCGGCGTCGTGGTCCGGGGCGGGGTCAGGGCGGCTGGCAGCACGACCAGCCGAGGACCGGCCGACGCCGCTGCCTGGGCGAGGGCGGCCCGCAACGGCTCGCCCGGTCCCGAGACGGGGACGACGGGGAGGCCGAAGGCCGCGCCGAGGGCGGTCCAGTCGGGGCCGAGGAGGTCGACGCCGCGTTCGACCTGGCCGGCGACCTGCTGGTCGAAGCGCAGCATGCCGTAGCCGGCGTCGTCGACGACCAGGACGGTGACGGGCAGCCGCTCCTGGGCGAGGGTGGCCAGCTCGCCCAGGGCCATGACGACACCCCCGTCGCCGCAGACGACGAGCACCGGGCCTTCGTCCGCGTGAGCCGCGCCGACGGCGGCCGGCAGCGCGTAGCCGAGCGTGCCCCAGCCGACCGGGTACTGCAGCCGGCGGGGCGCGCCGACGCGGGCGTACCCGCCCACCCAGTACCCGGCGACCGCCATGTCGCACAGCAGGGGCCCGGCGTCGGCCCATCCGGCGTCCACCGAGTCGAGGAGCGCGCCCGCGTCCGCCGTCCGGGGGTCGGCGGCTACCCGGGCGCGCACCGCCGGGCCGATCCTGAACACCGAGTCGGCCCACGGCTCGCGCTGTGGCAGCCGGACCGCCAGCGCGTCGCACGCCGCGGCCGCGTCGGCGACCAGGCGGACATCGGGGACGTGGTCGGCCGCCCCCGCCGCGGGGTCGACGTCCACGACGACCAGCCGGGCCGGCCGGGGCAGCGACCAGTTCTTCGTCGTCATGCCCTCCAAGGCCGACCCGACGACCAGCAGCAGGTCGGCCTCGGCGAGCAGTGCGGTCACCTCCGGCTCGTGGGGGGGCGCGTCGACGAGCAGCGGATGCCCGGGCGGCAGCAGGCCGCGGCCGGCGTAGGTGGTGACCACGGGTGCGCCCAGCCGCCAGGCCAGCTCGCGGACGGCCAGGCCGGCCTCCGCCTGGACCGCACCGCCGCCGGCCCAGATCACCGGTCGGGCGCTGGACCGCAGCAGCGCCAGTGCCGACTCGACGGCCGCCGGGGCCGGCGCCGCGGGTCTGGTCGGGACATGGCCGGCCCGGGAGCGAGGCGGTGCCGGCGCGGCGAGCACGTCGGCGGGGATGCCGACGTAGACCGGTCCGCGCGGGTGGGAGAGCGCGGTCGCCACCGCCCGGGCGACCGCCTCGACCGCCTCCAGCGGCGACGCTGGGCGGTAGACCGCCTTGGCCAGCGGCTCGAAGAACGCGGCCTGGTCGCGGCTCTCGTGCAGGATCCCCCGGACGACGCCCGGCCGGCGCAGCGTCGTCGGGACGTCGCTGGCGATGAGCAGGACCGCCGAGCGCGAGGCGGCCGCCTCACCGAACGCGGTGAGCGCGTTGGTGGCTCCAGGCCCGGTCGTGGTCAGCGCGACGCCCAGCCCGCCGGCGGCCCGGGCCAGCCCGTCGGCCGCGAAGCAGGCCGTCTGCTCGTGCCGTACCCCGACCAGCCGTGGTCGCCCGGTTCCCTCGGCGTCCCAGAAGGCCAGGTTGTGCACGCCCGGGAGCCCGAAGGCCACCCGCACGCCGTGGTCGGCGAGCAGGTCGAGGACGGCGGCGGCAACGGTCGGTCCGGTCACGTCCTCGATCCTCGCGCACCCGACAGGGCGCCGGTCGGCTCCGCCGCGCCGTCCGCGTGCCCCCGGGCCGGTCGGGTGTGGTCCAGCCCACGGAGGGCGCGCAGGCCGAGCGCGCTGAGCGCCGTGGCCAGCAGGATGGCCGCGAGCACCAGGAAGGCGCCGCGCAGCCCGAGCCACTCGACCAGCGGCCCGGCGAGCAGGTACCCCACCGGGCCCGCGGTGTAGCTGAGGGAGGTGACGGCGCCCATCACCCGGCCGCGCAGGTGCTGCGGCGCCCGCTCCTGGGTCACCACCTGGGTGATCGGGTTGATCGGTCCGAACATCAGGCCGGTCAGCACGCCGAGCGCCAGCAGCCAGCCGAACGATGGCAGCGTGGCCATCCCGACGACCGGCAGCGCGGTACCGACCAGGCCGACGAGCAGCACGCGGTGCCGGCTGAACCGGTGGCCCTGCCAGCCGTAGAGCAGCGAGCCGACGATCCCGCCGCCACTCATCGCCATGAGCGCCAGGCCCAGCCGTCCGGGTGCGTCCTGCTGCTGGAAGTGGACGGGGAGCAGCACGCCCTCGATCGGCAACCAGGCGCCGACGAGCAGCAGGAAGAGCACCGAGACCGCCCGCAGGGTCCGGTCGGCCCACACGAACCGAAGGCCGTCGAGGGAGTCGCGCAGCACCCCGCGGTCGCTCACCCGCGTCTGAGGGCGGCCGGCCCCCTCGACGCGGACCGCCAGCGCGGCGACCGACGAGAGCCCGAACCCGAGGGCGGTTGCCCACAGGGTGGCCTCGGGTCCGACCACGGCGAGCAGCAGGCCGCCGAGCCCCGGTGCGGCCAGGTAGGCGACCCCGAACACCGCGTCGTGGATGCCGTTGACCCGCTCGAGGCGGAGCCCGGCCAACGCCCCGGCCTCGGGCAGCATGGTGGCCCGGGCGGTGGCCCCGGCCGGGTCGAACAGCGCGCCGAGCGCGGCGAGCACGACGATCCAGGCCAGGGTCAGGTCGCCCAGCATGGCCACCACCGGGATCGCGGCGACGCTGACCCCGCTCAGCACGTCGGAGACCACGCTCGTGCGTCGCCGACCGACCAGATCGACGACCGCGCCGGAGACGAACGAGGCGACGAGCAGCGGGACCGCGGCCGCCGCGGCGACCAGGCCGGCGCCGGCGGCGCTGCCGGTGCGCTGCAGCACCAGCCAGGGCAGGGCGACCATGGCGATCCCATTCCCGGTGGCGGACAGCAGCGTGGCCGCCTCCAGGGCGACGAACGGGCCGATCCGTCGGGTGCTCACGGCTGGCCCCCGGCGGCAGCTCCGTGCAGCAGGGTGTCGACGACCAGGCCCACGACGTCGCGGCGGGCGACCCGACCGTCGGCCACCCCGGACGCTGCGGCGAACACCGACGCGACGAACAGGTCGACCACCCAGGCGACCGGGAGGTCCGGGCGCAGCGCCCCCGAGCGCTGCCAGCGGCGGACCAGGTCCTCCATCGGCCGGGTGAGGTCGTACCAGCGCTCCAGCAGGTCCGGCAGGTCCCAGATCTCGGCGCCGAGGTCGAGGAACCGTAGCTCGTCGGCGAGCGGCACGAGCCGGTCGGCGACCCGGGTGAGCACCGGTTCGGGGGCGTCCCCGGGGTGCGCCGCGAGCGCCTCGCCGACCGCGCGCTCGACCCGGTCCATGGCGTCGAGCGCGAGCGCGCGCAGCAGGTCCTGCCGGGTGGGGAACGCACGGTGCACGGTGGTCCGGCCGACGTGGGCCGCGGCGGCGACCTCGGCCAGCGACGCCCCGCTGTCCTTGCCCAGCAGGGCGGCGGCGGCGTCGAGGACGCGCCGTCGGGTCGCCTCGGGGACTGGAACGGCCATGGTCCTAGTAGAACACGGATGTTCTACTCTCCGCATCCGGGTTTCCCCCTCGGCCCGGGAGGCGGCAGGGTCGGGGGATGACCACCCACGCCTCGCGCAACCCCGCCGATCTCTCCGACGTCGTCGCGGAGTCGACGCTCGCGTCGGCCGACGACCTGGTCGCCTCCTGCCGGGCGGCCCGGGCCGTCCAGCCGTCTTGGGCCGCCGTCCCGGCGCCGGTCCGCGGCCGGGTGGTGGCCCAGGTCGGGCGGCTCGTCGAGGCGAACAAGGAGTCGCTGGCCGCCCTGGTCACCCGGGAGATCGGCAAGACGTACGCCGAGGCGCTCGGGGAGGTGCAGGAGGTCGTGGACACCTGCGACTTCTTCCTCGGCGAGGGTCGGCGACTGTACGGACAGACCGTCCCGAGCGAGATGCCGGACAAGCAGCTGCTCACGTTCCGCAACCCGGTCGGCGTCGCCATGATCATCACCGCCCCGAACTTCCCGGTGGCCGTCCCGTCGTGGTACCTGGTGCCGGCCCTGCTCACCGGCAACGCGGTGGTGTGGAAGCCGGCCGAGACGACCCCGGCGATCGCGGCGGCGTTCACCGCGCTGCTGCACGCAGGGGGCGTCCCCGCCGACGTCCTGCGCACGGTGGTCGCCGACGGCCCGACGGCGTTCGCCGGCCTGGCGGCCGCGCTGGACGACGGCCTGGTCGACAAGGTCGGCTTCACCGGGTCGACGGCCGTCGGTCGTTCGATCGGTGAGCTGTGCGGCCGGCACCTGCAGTCGCCCTGCCTGGAGCTGGGCGGCAAGAACCCGATGGTCGTCATGGCCGACGCCGCCCTCGACCTCGCCGTCGAGGGTGCCCTGTTCTCCGGGTTCGGCACCGCAGGGCAACGGTGCACCTCGCTGGGCACGGTGTGGGTGCAGCGCCCGGTGTACGACGAGTTCCGCCGGCGCTACGTCGCCGCAGTCGAGAACGCCGTCGTCGGTCGGCCCACGGAGCCGGTGCTGTACGGCCCGATGATCTCCCAGCGCTACCTGGACCAGCACCTGCGCAACCTCGACCTGGTGGCTGGGCACCACGCCGTCCACGGCTCGTCGGGGGTGGGGCAGATCACCGCGGCCAACCCGCGCGCCGGGTTCGTCGGCGACCCCGACGCCGGCCTGTACGCGCACCCGACGGTGGTCGAGGGGATCCGGCCGGGTGACGCGCTGTACGACACCGAGACGTTCGGCCCACTCGTCGGCCTGGGGGTGTTCGACGACCTCGACGAGGCGCTGGCCCTGGCCAACGGGCATGGGTACGGCCTGTCGTCGTCGATCTACACGAACGACCCGACGACCGTCTGGCGCTTTCGGGCCGGGATCTCGGCCGGCATGGTCAGCGTGAACAACTCGACCTCGGGGGCCGAGGCGCACCTGCCGTTCGGCGGCAACGGCCGCTCGGGCAACGGGTCGAGGCAGTCGGGGATCTGGGTGCTCGACCAGTTCACCCGATGGCAGGCGCTGAACTGGGACTACAGCGGGCGGCTGCAGAAGGCGCAGATGGACGTGGCCGAGCCCGACTGGGAGCCGGACTTTCGGCTATGAGCCCGGCGGAGGTTCCCTCGCGCGCGTCGGTCGTGGTGGTCGGCGGCGGTGTCATCGGGTGTTCGGTCGCGTTCCACCTGGCCGAGGCAGGGGTGGCCGACGTCCTCCTCCTCGAGCGTGGTGCGCTCGGCGGAGGCTCGACGTCCAAGGGGGCCGGGGGTGTGCGGGCGCAGTTCTCCGACGAGGTCAACGTCCGCCTGGGGCAGCGGTCGCTGCAGGCGTACACCGACTTCCCGCACCGACCCGGGCAGCAGATCGACCTGCACCAGGTGGGCTACCTGTTCCTGCTCTCCCGCCCCGAGGACGTGTCGGCCTTCGCGACGTCGGTGGCCATGCAGAACGCCCTCGGGGTGCCGTCGCGGCTGATCTCCCCGGACGACGCGCGGGTCCTGTCGCCGTGGGTCGAGACGGCCGGCCTGCTCGCGGCGGCGTTCTCGCCCGACGACGGGCACTGCTCGCCGGAGTCGGTGGTCCTCGGCTACGCCTCGGCGGCCCGGCGGCTCGGGGCCCGGATCGTCACCGGCTGTTCGGTGAGCGGCCTGGAGGTCGTCGACGGCGACATCCGGGCGGTGCACACCGACCGGGGACCCGTGGCGACGTCCACCGTCGTGTGCGCGGCGGGGCCCTGGTCGGCCTCGGTCGGGGCGATGGCCGGTGTCGACCTCCCCGTGGTTCCGCTGCGCCGCGAGATCGTGGTCACCGAACCGGTCCGCGGACTGCCGGACCGGCTGCCCATGACCATCGACTTCGCGACCTCGTTCTACTTCCACCGGGAGGGCCCGGGTCTGCTGATGGGCGTGAGCGATCCCGACGAGACCCCGGGCTTCGACCTGACTCGCACGCCTCGTTTCCTGGACCTGCTCTCCGAGGCGGCTGGCGTGCGGGCACCTCGGGTCCTGGACGTCGGGATTCGCAGCGGCTGGGCCGGCCTCTACGAGGTCACGCCGGACCACAACGCGGTCATCGGCGAGGCCGACGGCCCTGGCCGGTTCCTGTACGCCACGGGCTTCTCCGGGCACGGCTTCCTGCAGGCGCCGGCGGTGGGAGAGGTCGTCCGTGACCTGGTGCTTGGCCGGCCGCCGGTGGTCGACGTGTCCGCGCTGGACGTCCGACGCTTCGCGCGGGGGTCGGCCCGACCGGAGGCCAACGTCGTCTGACTCCGTGATCCAGGGAAACGGGCTCGACCCTGAGGACGAGTTGGCTTCCCTGGATCACGGGGGTAGGGGGGTGATGGCGTACCGTCGCTGGGATGGATCACATCCGTGAGCTGCTGGCGGGCAAGCGGGCCGAGGTCGAGGCCGAGATGGCCGGGCTGGAGGCGCCGGCGGAGGACTCCGGCGGCATCGGCTTCGGCAAGCGTGTCGGCGACGGGACGTCGGTCGCGGTCGAGCGGATCGCCCAGGTGGCCGCGCACGACCGGCTGCAGGTGCTGCTCCGCGACGTGGCCCGCGCCTCGGCGAAGCTCGACGACGGCAGCTACGGACGCTGCGACGTGTGCGGGACGACGATCCCGGCTCCGCGACTGGACGCCCTGCCCTGGGCCACTCGCTGTGTCGGCTGCGCGGCCGGCGGCTAGCCTCCGGGGATGTCCGACCAGCCGGGGTACGGGGTCCGCTCCGAGACCGCACCGTTGCGCCGCGTCGTCACCGCCACGCCGACGACCACCGGCGACTTCGCCGGGGCCGGATGGCGGGCGCCCGATCCCGACCTGTTGCTGGCCCAGCACCTGGCGTTCCGTGAGCTGCTGACCGACCTGGGAGTCGAGGTGCTGAACGCGCCGGCCCAGGACGGCCTGGTCGACTACACGTTCACCCACGACTCCTGTTTCGTCGTCGGTCGCGGCGTCGTCGAGCTGGCCATGGCCAAGCCGGTCCGCTCGCCCGAGCCACCCCGGCTGGCGGCGTTCGTGCGGGACCAGGCGGGGGTCCCGGTCGTCGGGACGATCACCTCGCCCGCCCAGGTCGACGGCGGTGACCTCTTCTGGCTGGACGGCGACACGCTGGCGCTCGGTCGGGGCTACCGCACCAACGCAGCCGCGGCGGCCCAGCTGCGGGTGCTCCTGGCCGAGGAGGGCGCAACCGTCGAGGAGTTCCACCTGCCGGCCTGGCGGGGGCCGGACCACGTGCTGCACCTGATGAGCGTGGTCTCGCTGGTCGCGGACGACCTCGCACTCACCTATCCACCGCTGGCCCCGGTCCCGTTGCTCGAGGCGCTGGCCGACCGGGGGATCCGCACGCTGCCCGTCGACGACGACGAGTTCGAGCACCAGGGCTGCAACGTCCTCGCCGTGCGGCCGGGGGTCGTCGTGATGACCGACGCGACGCCGCGCACCCAGCGCAGGCTCGCCGCGGCCGGCGTCGAGGTGCACACGTATGCCGCGAGCGAGCTCAACAAGGGCGACGGCGGCCCGACCTGTCTCACCCGGCCGGTGCTGCGCCGGGCCTGAGCGTCTGGGCGTCAGTCGCCCGACGTCAGCTGCTCACGTCCCGGCGGTCGAACGCGAGCACGGCCAGGCCCACCAGCGCCACGGTGGCCGTGACCAGGACGCCCGCCCAGCCCCAGGCCATCCCCGTCTTCAGCGGCTCGTGCCCGAGGGCCCAGTACCACGGCGAGGCCACCCGCCAGGGCTCGAGCCAGCTCGCGAGCGGGGCCAGCTGCTGGACGAGGAATGCGGTGAGCGCCAGCGCGATGCCGCCGCCCAGCGCCGCCCCCCGGCTCCCGGTCAGCGCACCGATGAGCAGCGCCACCGCGCCGAAGAGCACCGCCACCAGCCCGGTCTCGACGACGCCTGCGGCCAGGTGGCCGAGGGAGATGTCCAGGCCGACGAGGCGGCTGCCGACGGCCAGTGCCACGAAGGTCGTCGCGGCGAGCGCACTCACCGCGACGAGCAGCCCGGTCGCCTTCGACAACAGCACCTGGACGCGGCGCACCGGCAGGGTGAGCAGGAGGTCGGCTGTCCCCTTCTCCTCTTCAGCGGCCGTTGCCCCGGCTCCGTGGGCGACGGCCACGGCGATGAGCGCCAGCGGCACCATGAAGCTGAACATCTCGACGCCGAGGTAGCCGGCGCCGGTCGTGTAGTCCGTCATGTTGAACATGACTTTGAGCGGCTCGGGGAACGACTCGGCCAGCTGCTCGAAGGCCGCGGTGTCCTTCTGCACCGACGGGTAGACGGCGAGCTGCATCGCCGAGATGCCGACCAGGCCGATGGACCACCACATCAGCGACCGCCAGCGGTCGCGCAGGGACTTGAGGACCAAGGCGGCGACGAGAAGGTGGCCCGGTGCGGTCGGGCGCACGGCAGGTCCCTCGACCGGCGCGTGGGTCGACACCGTCCGGGAGGACGTGGTGGTCATCGCCGATCCCCTCCCACGTAGGTGAGGAACGCGGCCTCGAGATCCGGCTCGTAGGTGCGGACGTCGATCACGCCGTGCCGAACGGCGACCGCCAGCAGCTCGGTGAGCGCGCCGACGACGTCGCAGGTCACGCTGCCGTCCGTCCCCCGGGCACTCGTCACCCCGGGGCAGCGCCTCAGCTCGTCGAGCGGCGGTGGCCCGGGGAAGTCCAGCGAGATCTGCCGCACCGCGTGCTCGGTGAGCCCCCGGACGGTGTCCACGACCACCAGGTGACCGTCGTCGACGATCGCGACTCGGTCGGCCGTCTCCTGGACCTCGGACAGCATGTGGGAGGAGAGGAAGACGGTCCGGCCCTCGGCGACCGTCTCGCGCACGAGCGTGCGGAACTCCTCCTGGACGAGCGGGTCCAGGCCACCGGTCGGCTCGTCGAGCACGAGCAGGGCCGGCCGGTGCATGAACGCCTGGACGACGCCGAGCTTCTGCCGGTTGCCCTTCGACAGGTCGTGCACGTGCCGAGCGAGGTCGAGGTCGAACCGCTCGGCCAGGGCCTGCACGTCCCGCCAGGGCACCCCGCCGCGCAGGGTCCCGAGGAAGCCCAGCAGCTCGCGGCCGGTCAGGTTGGCGTACAGCGCGAGGTCACCGGGGATGTAGCCGACGTCGCGCCGCAGCTCGACGCCCTCGGCAGCGGCGTCACGGTCGAGCAGCCGGGCGGTCCCTCGGGTCGGGTGCAGCAGCCCCAGCAGCAGGCGGATCGTGGTGGTCTTCCCTGCCCCGTTCGGGCCGAGGAAGCCGAACACCTCACCCCGGCGGACGTCCAGGTCGAGGTCCTCGATGCCTCGCTGGTGCCCGTAGAACTTGGTCAGACCGCGGGTCTGGATGGCCAGGTCAGTGGTCATGACCCCAGCGTGGCTGGCCGTCACGCGGCGAGTCAGGGTCCGAGGTCACCGCACGTCGACCCCGACACCGACGACGACCGGCGGCCCCGCGGGATCGACCGCGCTGACCCAGCCGTCGGGAACCGACATCGACCGGTCCGGTCCCGGCCCCCAGCGCCGGCCCTCCCACAGCGTCCGGCCGTCCTGACAGACGAACAGGCGAACGGGTCCCGCCGGACGAGCCACCCGCAGGAGCAGTCGGCCACGGGGCGCGCGCCCCCGCCCCAGGTGCTGCGGGCTCACCCAGACCAGGGGCGGGCGGACGACCACCGGCACGCCGGCGCCGGGCCAGGGGCCGCCGACCAAGTGGGCGAGCACGGCTGCGGCCACGTGCCGGCCGTCGAGGGCACACACGTCCGCCGGCTCGGCGGCGTGCAGCAGGTTCCCGGCGGCAAACACCCCCGGCACCCCCGTGTGCAGCTGCGTGTCGACGGCCGGGCCGCGAGTGAGTGGGTCCAGCGGAAGGCCGGCGCGTCGGGCGAGGTCGCTGTCCGGCAGCCACGAGCCGGTGAACACGACCGTGTCGCAGTCGATCATCCGCGGGCGACCGCCCTCGACCGACGCCACCTCGACCCGCTCGACCCGGCCGAGGCCGTGGACGGCGAGCACCCGGGTGCCGGTGTACAGGGGGAACCGGTAGCGGGCGCGGGCTGCCAGGTCGAACGTCCGGAACGACGTCGTCCGCGGGTGCTCGGTGACCATGGCGACGGTGGCGCAGCCGGCCTGCGCGAGCGTGTGCACGGCCGAGTACGACACGTGCTCAGCGCCGACGACCACCGCGCGGCGGCCCGGCCGCCCGTGCTGGAGGTGGACCAGCTGCTGCAGCCACCCGGTGGTGAGCACCCCAGCGGCCGGGCGGTCACCCGCGACGAGTCGGGCCGCCCGGGGGCGTTCGCGGCACCCGGTGGCCAGCACGACGGCCCGAGGTCGGACGGCGAACCGGCCCTGCGGCGAGGTCACCCACGCGGTGAGGGTGGCGGCGTCGAGCTGGGTCACCGTGGATCGGGTGAGCACCTGCGCGCCCGCCCGGTCGGCGAGCTCCCGGTAGCGCCCCGCGTAGGCGGGACCCGACAGGGAGCGGCTCAGGTCGCGCAGCCCGTAGCCCGGGTGATCGCTGTGCCGGGGCACCCCTCCGGCCTGCGATTCCCGCTCCAGGACCAGGACCTCACGGACGCCCAGCCGGCGCAGCTCGACCGCGGTGGCCAGGCCGGCTGGGCCCCCGCCGACGACGAGGACGTCCGGGTGCAGCGCGGCGGGCCGCTCGTGGCCGCTCATCCGGCGGCCCCCGCCAGGGCGGTGACTCGGGCCCCGCACCAGAACCCCTGACAGCGGCCGGTCAGGGCCCGGGTCCGGCGGCGCAGCCCGTCGACGTCGACCGGCGGAACCGGGGAGGCGAGCGCGTCGCGGATCTCACCCAGGGTCACCTGCTCGCAGTGGCAGACGATCTCGCCGTAGGCCGGGTCGGCGGCGATCAGCTCGGGGTCGGCGAAGGGCCGTGGCCGCGCCTCGGCGAGGTTCGGGACCCGCCGGGACAGCGGGTGGGTGAGCGGGGTGCCGCGCAGGCCGGCCTCGCCGAGGTCGAGGGCCACCCGCTCGGCCAGCGCGAGGGCGGCGGTGACTCCGGTCGAGCGAATCCCGCCCACCCGTACGTAGCGGTCGCCGGGCTCGACCGCGTAGCAGTAGTCGGCGTGCTCGGTGGCGGCCCGCAGGCCCGCGTAGGTCGCGGTCACCTCCTCGTGGAGCAGGGCGGGCAGCACGCGCCGGCCGTGGTCCAACAGGCCGGCAAGGCCCTCGGGGGTCGTGCCCGTCGCCGTCCGGTCGGGGAGGTCCTCTGCGGTCGGGCCGAGCAGCACGTTGCCGTAAACCGTGGGCGCGACGAGCACGCCCTTGGTCCGTCCGGTGGGCACCGGGAGCACGATGTGCCGGACCAGGGGTCGGGCCGCCTTGTCGAACACGACCAGCTGCCCGCGTCGTGGGGTGATGGTGAAGCCGCCGTGTCCGACCATCCGGTCCACCGTGTCGCTGCCCAGCCCGGCGGCGTTGACCACCCAGGTGGCCCGCACCGGCTCGCGCGGCGTGGTCAGGACGTGGTGAGGGCGCTCAGCTGACCCGGCTCGCTCCACGACGGTCACCGCGGCGCCGCGCAGCAGGCGGGCGCCGTTGACGACGGCGTCCGTGCCCAGCGCGACCGTGACGGACCAGGGGTCGAGCAGTCCCTCGTCGGGCACGAGGAGACCGCCGCGGACGCCGGGGCCGAGCTCGGGCTCGTGCGCGTAGACCTGCTCGGCGCTCAGCGGCTCCACCGCGGCGTACCCGACCGCGCGAGCCTGCGAGGCGATCGGGTCCAGCCGGGCCAGCTGCTCGTCGTCCCAGGCGGCCAGGACGGCTCCGGTCCGTTCCAGCGGCCACCCCCAGCGCTGGGCCCCCTCCTCCAGCAGCCGGTGGCCCCGGGCCACGAGCGTCGCCTCCAGGGTGCCGGGCTTGGCGTCGAAGCCGGTGTGCCAGAGGGCCGTGTTCGCCTTGCTCGTCCCGGCGCCGATGTCGCCCCGCGCCTCGACGAGGACGACGGACAGCCCGAGCCGGGTCAGCGTGCTGGCGATCGCGCAGCCGACCACGCCGGCGCCGACCACCGCCACGTCGGCCACGCCGGCCACGTCGGTCGGGGTGGCTCCGGCACGCTGGGGGCCAGGCGGACTCATCCGCGATCCGGCTCGTCGAGGCTGGCCCGTAACGCTCGCTCCCAGCGGTCGTACACCCCCTCGGCCGTCGACCGGTCCGCCGTCGGCTCGAACACCGCGGACGGCGTCCAGCCGCGGACGACGACGTCCTCCGCGCCGGCACCGTGCACCCCTCGAAGGGTCAGCGCGGCCACGCCGAGCGCGGTCGCGCAGGCCTGCGGGTACACCTCGACCGGGGCGCCCAGCAGGTCGGCCTGGGCCTGCATGACCAGCCGGGAGCGGGTCAGCCCGCCGTCGACCCGCAGCGCCGAGAGCGGGGCCCCCAGGTCGGCCTCGACCGCGCGAGCGAGCAGGGTGACCTGGGCGGCGACCCCCTCCCCGACGGCGCGCAGCAGCTGCCCACGGGTCGTGGCGAGGGACAGGCCGACGAAGGCGCCCCGCGCCTGCGGCCGCCACACGGGCGCACCCAGCCCGGCCAGGGAGGGCACGAAGGCGACGCCGCCGGAGTCAGCCTCGGCCAGGCCGAGGCGGTCGAGGTCCTCCGGGCCGTCGACCAGGCCGACCCGCTCGAGCCAGCGCACCGCGGCACCGACGCTGTAGACCTGGCCGTCGGCGCAGTACCGGGTGACGCCGTCGCGCAGCCGTGCGGCGATGGACGTGGCCAGCCCCGCGGTGGACCGGGTCGGCCGCTCGCCCAGCGCGGCCAGCACGAACGCGCCGGTGCCGTACGTGCACTTGGCCTCCCCCCTGTCGCGACACCCCTGGGCGAGGAGCGCGGCCTGCTGGTCGACCATGGCTCCCACGACGGGCAGCCGAGGTCCGAAGGCCTCGGTGACGCCGAGGGTCTCGTCGCAGGAGACCACCTCGGGCAGCCGGCGCGGGTCCAGGCCGTAGGCCGCGCAGGCGTCGGCGTGCCAGGCGCCGGCGTCCAGGTCCAGCACGCCGGTACGGGACGCCGTGGTCGCGTCGGTGACGTAGGCGCCGCCGGTGAGCCGGTGCAGCACGAAGGCGTCCACGGTGCTGACGACCGCGGTGGCGGGGGCCGACCCCTGGTCGAGCAGGGTGGCCTGGACCCAGGACTGCTTCGGCGCGGCGAAGTAGGGGTCGAGCGGCAGGCCGGACAGCCCGACTAGTCGGTCGGCCCACCCCTCGGCCCGCAACCGGTCGGTCACCGAGACGGCACGACGGTCCTGCCACGAGACGGCCATGGTGAGCGGCGCGCCGCTGGCCCGGTCCCAACCGAGCACGGTCTCGCCCTGGTTGCCGACGCCGACCGCCTCGACCGGCTCCCCGGCGGCGGCGAGCGCGCGGGTGCCGGCGTCGACCACCGACTGCCACAGCGCCTCGGGGTCCTGCTCCACCGCGTCGCCGGCAAACCGGCCACCGGGCACGGGGACGTCGACGTCAGCGAGCACGCCGCGCTCGGGGCAGAAGACGACCGCCTTCGTCGCCGAGGTGCCCTGGTCGATGGCGAGCACGGTCACCTGGGGGAGCCTGCCACAGCTCGTCGGGGCGGGCGCTCGGGTGAGCGCGAGCCGTCAGCCGGTCGGCGGAGCGGCCGGCCGGTGCAGCTGCTCGTGGTCCGCGCCCTCGGCGCGTGCCAGCGGCCTGGACCGACGAGCTGCGCTGGTCCAGCCGCACGTGCAGACCGACACGGCGAACGCCCCCCGGTCGACCAGCGCGCAGATGTGCGCCACGGGGTCCGGTCGCGACAGGAGGCTGGGCGGAACCTCGTGGACCCGCTGGTCGCTCATTGGCCTCCGACGTCGTCTTGGTCCTCTCACGCTACGGGCGGCCGATCATGATCGCCAGAGCATCCGCCCAGGTGCGACCCGGATCACCGTCCCACCACCCCGTCGGGTGGTGGGACACGCCGATGGAACCGCCCGGACGGGCCATGCCGTCGACCGACCGATCCGCCTAGCCTGGCGGGGTGACGCCGGATCTGCGCCTGCACGATGCCCAGGCCCTGGAGGAGATCGAGCTCTACGGGGACCTGGTCATCGCGGCCTCCGCACACGACGGTCCCATGACCGCGGCCGAGATCGACGAGATCCTCGGCCTGCGCCCGCCTGGGTGACCGTCGGTCAGCCGAACCGGCCGGAGATGTAGTCCTCCGTCCGCTTGTCGGCTGGGTTGGTGAAGATCACGTTGGTCGTGTCCATCTCGACCAGGCGACCGTGCCGGACCCCGTGGTCGTCGACCTCGGCCGTGAAGAAGGCGGTCCGGTCCGACACCCGGGCGGCCTGCTGCATGTTGTGCGTCACGATCACGATCGTGTACTCGTCGGCCAGGTCCTGCATGAGGTCCTCGATCTTGGCCGTGGCCAGCGGGTCGAGCGAGGCGCACGGCTCGTCCATGAGGATCACGTCCGGCTGCACCGCGATGCAGCGGGCGATGCACAGCCGCTGCTGCTGGCCGCCCGACAGCGCCAGGGCGCTCTTGCCCAGCTGGTCCTTGACCTCGTCCCAGAGGGCCGCCCGCTCCAGGGCGTCCCGAACGTGGGCATCCATGTCGTCGACCGGCATCTTGTTGACGCGCGGCCCGTACGCGATGTTGTCGTAGATCGACTTGGGGAACGGGTTGGGCTTCTGGAAGACCATGCCGACCCGCCGCCGCACCTCGATGGGGTCGACGTCGGGTCCGTACATGTCGATCCCGTGGTAGGTGATGCGGCCCTCGACCCGGGCGGTCGGCACCAGGTCGTTCATCCGGTTGAAGCAGCGCAGCACCGTGCTCTTGCCACAGCCCGACGGGCCGATCAGCGCCGTGATCTGTCGACGGCCCATCGACATCGAGACGTCGCGCACCGCTTCGAAGTCGCCGTAGAAGACGTGCAGGTCGTCGACCTCGAGCACCGGCTCGAACGGACCGACCCGGGTGGAGTCCAGCAGGTCGGGACGGCGGATGGCTGGGGTCTCGGTCATCTCTCCACCAGGGTCGGTTTCGGGCACGGGGTGGCGGTCCTGGGCACGGTCAGTACCGCTTCTGGAACCGGTTGCGCAGGTAGATGGCGAGGGCGTTCATGGCGAGCAGCAGCACGAGCAGCACGACGATCGTTGCCGACGCGAGGACGCGGAACTCCTCCTTCGGGTTGCTGATCCAGTTGAAGATCTGGATGGGCAGCACGGTGTAGTCGCTCAGCAGGCCGTCGGGGTTGAACGTCACGAAGGCGAGCCCGCCCAGCAGCAGCAACGGGGCGGCCTCCCCGATGGCCCGGGAGAGCGCGAGGATCTGCCCGGTGGCGATGCCGGGGACGGCAGCGGGCAGCACCTGGCGCCACGTGGTCTGCCACCGGGTCGCCCCGAGCGCCAGCGAGCCGTGCCGGATGGACTGCGGCACGGCTCGCAGCGCCTCGCGAGTCGAGATGATCACGGTCGGCAGGATGAGCAGGCTGAGGGTGAGGGCGGCCGCGAGGACCGTGAAGCCCAGTCCGAGGCCGCGGACGATCAGGCCGAGGCCGAGGATGCCGTAGACGATCGACGGGACGGCGGCCAGGTTCTGGATGTTCACCTCGATGGCGCGGTTGTACCAGCGCTTCGGGTTGGCGTACTCCTCGAGGTAGACCGCGGCGGCGATGCCGGTCGGGATGCTGATGACGGCGGTCGTGCCGACCACCCAGATCGTCCCGAAGACCGCTGACTGCGCCCCGGCCAGGCTCGGCCGACGGAGGGTGGGCATGTTCTGCCAGATCCTGGAGTCCAGGCGCGGCAGACCGCGCAGGATCACGAAGGTCAGCAGGGTGACGAGGAAGGACACCGCGACGACGAGGCCGAGCAGCAGCAGCCAGCGGAAGACTCGGTCGGCGTTGCTCTCTCCCTGGCCCTGGAGCGAGAGGGGCCGCTGGGTCGCCCCGGGCGCCTGCGTCGCGCTCACTCGTACACCTCGCGGAATCGGCGGACCAGTCGGATCGAGAAGATGTTCATGAGGAACGTGGCCACGAAGAGCAGCAGGCCGACCGCGAAGATCGTGTCGTACCCGAGGCTGCCCACGGGGACGTCGCCCTGGCCGATCGCGGCGATGAACCCGGTCATGGTCTGCATGCCTTCGAGGGGGTTCCAGGACAGGTTCGGCCGCTGGCCGGCGGCGATGGCGACGATCATCGTCTCCCCGACCGCGCGCGATATGCCCAGGACGAAGGCGGCCACGATCCCCGATAGGGCCGCCGGGATCACCACCTTGGTGGACACCTGGCGCTTGCTGCTGCCGAGCGCGTAAGCCCCCTGCCGCAGGGAGTTGGGTACGGCGGCCATGGCGTCCTCCGACAGCGAGGCAATCGTCGGGATGATCATCACGCCCATCACCAGGGCCGCCGACAGGGCGTTGAAGATCTCCGGCGTCTCACCGCCGAAGATCGGGTCGAGGATCGTGCGCAGCAGTGGCGTCACGAACTCGAGGGCGAAGAAGCCGAACACCACGGTGGGGATGCCGGCCAGCACCTCGAGCAACGGCTTGAGCACGCGGCGCAGCCGAGGCCGGGCGTACTCGGACAGGTGCAGGGCGGTGGCCAGGCCGAGCGGCGCCGCGACGACCATCGCCAGCAGGGTGATGAGCAGCGTCGCGCTGACCAGGGGAAGCACGCCGAAGGCGGCCGGGGTGAACTGGGGGGTCCAGGTGGTGCCCGTGAGGAAGTCCAGCGGCGGGACCTGGCGGAAGAACTCGACGTTGGGGGGCACGAAGGAGAGGACGATGCCGACGGTCGTCGCCACCGACACCAGGGCCGCCAGGATCAGCCCGAGGTGGATCACCTTCTCGACGTGCCTCGGCCGGGACGGCCGCAAGGACATCGGTGGCGATGACCCTGCAGCCGTCCCGGTCTGCTCCTGGACGCTGCTCATGGCGTGATCGTGTCAGAGGCGAGGTCGGCGGGCGTCAGGACCCCGTCTTGGCCTTCAGCGCCTCCAGCTTGGCCTGCAGGGCCTTCTCCTGCTCGGCGTTCAGCGGGATGAAGAGCGCCTCGTCGGCGATCTTCTCGTTGTTCTCGACGTAGTACTCGACGAAGCCCAGCACCTCGGGCCGCTTGAGCGCGGCCGCGCTCGGGTAGATGAACAGCGGACGTGACAACGGCTTGTACGACCCGTCCTGGGCCGCTTCCTTGCTCGGGGCCACGCAGCCACCACCGCCGTCGACCTGGACGGCAGTGAGCTTGTCCGCGTTCTCCTCGAAGTAGGAGAAGCCGAAGTACCCCAGACCTCCCTTGGAGCCGGCGACGCCGGTGACGGTGATGTTGTCGTCCTCCGACGGGCTGTAGTCGGTGCGGCTGGCGCCCTCCTTGCCGTTGATGGCGGCGGTGAAGTAGTCGAACGTCCCCGAGTCCGTGCCAGCACCGAACAGCTTGAGCGGCTCGTCCGGGAACGACGGGTCGACCTGGTTCCAGTTGGCCACCTTGGAGCCCGGCTCCCACATCTTCTTGAGCTGGTCCACGGTGAGGCACTTGGCCCACGTGTTCTGCTTGTTCACCACCACGGTCAGCGCGTCGAGGGCGACGGTGAACTCGTCGTAGGTGATGCCCTTCGCCGCGCAGGCGGCCTTCTCCTTGTCCTTGATCGGGCGGGAGGCGTCGCTGATGTCGGTCTCGCCGTTGCAGAACTTCTCGAACCCGCCTCCGGTCCCCGACGTCCCGACGGTGACCTTCACGCCCGGCTCCGCCTCCTGGAACGCCTCGGCGGCGACCGTGCTCAGCGGCGCCACCGTGCTCGACCCGTCGACTCGCACCGACCCGCTGAGCGACCCTCCGCTCTTGCTCGATCCCGAGGCCCCGTTGCTCCCGCCGCAGGCCGCGAGCACGAGCGCGGTCCCCAGCAGCAGGCTGACCGTCGCCGTCGAACGGCTGACGATGCTGGACTTCACCTGGTGACTCCTCCGGTTGTGGCCGACGCTCGGCCGCTGTCTGTCGTTGACGGGACGGACGGTACGCAGGCCAGGTGACCGGTTGGCCCGGCAGGAGTGAACAGCAGGTGAACGCCCCGTCAGGGTCGGTGTCGCTCGATGGCCACCACCGGCGCCGCGGAGCCTCGAGCCAGGGCGGCTCGGTCACGATGCAGCACGAGGAACGCCCCGGTCTCGAGCGGCTCGTCGGGTGGGTCGACCGGTGCCCCCTCGACCAGCCTGGTGACGACGGCCGGCAGCACCGGCCGGTGGGTGCAGACGACGAGGGGGGTGGGCTCGCCCAGCAGCGCAGCCACCCGGCCCAGGGTGGCGTCGGGCGACTCGGCGAACCCTGGTTCGGACAGCAGCGGCTCGGCCCACACGGTGAGACTGCGCCGGCTGGCGAACGGGGCGACGGTGTCGATGCACCGGCGGGAGTCCGACGAGTAGATGCGCTGGACGCCGAACGCCTGGAGCAACGGGGCCAGCGCCTCGGCGCCGGCCAGCCCGCGAGGGTCAAGCGGCCGCAGGTCGTCCGCGCCGGACCAGGCGGCCCGCTTGACGGCCTTCGCGTGGCGCAGGACGACCAGCGGGACGGTCTCGGCCGGTCCGCCCAGGAACGCGTCGAGAACCTCGGCGTCGTGGGGGTAGGACAGCATCGCCCGGGCCTTGTCGGGGGACAGCCAGACCAGGTCGTCGACCTCCGGGTTGGGGGCGAACTCGCGACGGTCCGCCTCGGCCGACCAGTAGCGGACCTCCTTGGGAACGCCTTCGACCAGGTACCGCATCGTCGGCAGGGGGCGACCCAGGGCGATCTCGTGACCGGTCTCCTCGACCAGCTCGCGGACGGCCGCGGTCAGCACGTGCTCGCCCGGCTCCAGCTTGCCCTTGGGGAAGGTCCAGTCCTGTTGCCGGGTGCGGTGAACCAACGCGATCTCCGGACCGTCGGGGCTGGGGCGCCAGAGCAGTGCGCCGGCAGCCCTGATCAGCTTGTCGGCCATGGCACGCTCACCGAGCCTGGGTCAGCCAACGCCGCCAGCGGGGTCGGGACACGTCCGGCCAGGTGGCCTCGAACCGGCGGCGAGCGGCCCTGACGTTGGCGCGCTCCGCGGCGTGCAGGAGTCCCAGGGCGAAACCCGCGCGTCCGCTCACGCCTCGCCCGGCGGCCATGGCCCGGGCCGTGTCCGCGGCGATGACGGCGTCCTGGTGCTCGCCGAGCTCCTCGGTCACCCGCTCCAACTGCTTGGCCAGCAGCCGCGCCGGGTCGCCGAACACGGGGGTCACCGACTCCACGGCGTAACGGGCCCGCTTGGCGGCGATCCGGGTGCGATGCCACTCATCGTCCGGGCCGTCCGGATGCAGCCGCCGTACGCTGCGAGCCAGCCGCTGCCAGGCGCCGACGACGAGCGGGGGCAGCGCCTGCGCGCAGGGCTCGAGGGCCGCCTCGGTCAGCCGGGGTTCGCGAGCCGCGCCGACCAGGCTGTCGAGCAGGGTGAGGTAGCGGGCCGAGCCCAGTGCCACGGCGGCCTCCGCGCCGGCGGCCGCCATCTGCGTGTCGAGGACCCGCCGGACCACCCGAGCGGCCAGTGCCGCGTCGGCGTCGTCGCCCAGCTCGGTCAGGTGACCGAGCATGCGCGCCTCGAGGACCTCACGGTCGCGGACCCCGCCGAGCTCGCCGGCGATCCAGCCGAGCTCCGTGCGCAGGGCGTCGGCCCACTCCGCCTCCACGAGAGGGGCGAACACCTTCAGGCCGCTGCGCAGCCGGCGGGCCGCCACGCGCATCTGGTGCACCGAGTCGGGCAGGTCACGCCGGACCCGCAGGTCCTGCGCGACGAAGGCGGCGACGTAGCGGCACAGCAGGGCACGGACGGCGGCGCCGGAGGGGTCCCGCGGCCGGACGGCCTCGGCGGCCGGGATGTCCGGCGGCGCCTCGGCCGCCGGGCCGAGGGCGCGCGTCGCCTTCGACGCGTACCCGCCCTCGAGCGCCCCGGCGGCGAGCAGCGTGGCGACCACCGGCCCCAGGTCGTCGATCGAGCCGCCTGGTGCCGCCTCCACCTCCAGCTCGCGGAAGCGGGCGGCCACGTGCTCGCCGTCGAGCACCGAGACGGTGTCGTCGGTCAGCTCGCCGAGCGGTCTGCCGTCGGCGCCCAGCAGCGCGATCGGTCGTCGGTCCGTGCTCAGGGTGGCCACCGGCTCGAGCCGGGCCCCACGGGTGATCCCGAGAACGAGGTCGGCCAGCGCCGCCGGGGGGTCTCCGGGTGTGTCCAGCGGCAGGCGCAGCTCGTCCCGGGTAGCGGGTTCCTTGTCGTGGGGGAGCTTGAGATGCCATCCGTCGTCGACACCGCCCTCACGCCGGCGCAGGGTGATCCGGCTGCGGGCGAGCCGCAGGTCGGAGGTGTCGAAGTAGGTCGCTGTCAGCCGGAGCGCCGGACGGGCCTCGGCGCGGGCGACCCCCGAGCCTGGCGCCGCCAGGTCGGGGAGGCGGAACAGGCCATGGACCCGCAGCTTGCGCTCGACCTCACGGTGCGTCTCGGGCCGACTCACACCAGTCCCCGCCGCCGCTGGTGCAGGGCGATGAGGTGCTGCTGGATGTCGAGCAGCGGCCGGCCCTCGGCGTCGGTGGTGCGCCGCTCCCACTCGCCGTCCGGGAGCTGGAGCCAGGACGCGGTGCCCTCGTCGAAGCCGAGGTCGAGCAGGGCGGTGAGCTCGTCGATGTGGGTGGGGCTGGGTAGTCGCACCAGCGCCTCCACGCGGCGGTCGAGGTTGCGGTGCATGAGGTCGGCGCTGCCGATCCACACCTCGGGGTTGCCGCCCCCGCCGAACCAGTAGATCCGCGAGTGCTCGAGGAAGCGTCCGAGGATGCTGCGCACCCGGATGTTCTCGGACAGGCCCGGCACGCCGGCTCGCACCGAGCAGATCCCGCGCACCCAGATGTCCACCGGGACCCCGGCCATGCCGGCTCGGTACAGCGAGTCGGTGATCGCCTCGTCGACGATCGAGTTGACCTTGAACCGGATGCGCGCCGGACGGCCGGCCTGGTGGTGCTCGACCTCTCGCTCGACGCGCTCGATCAGCCCGTCGCGGATCGAGTGGGGAGCCACCAGCAGGCGCTCGTACTCGGTGTTCATCGAGTACCCGGACAGCACGTTGAACAGGTTCGCGACGTCCTCGCCCACCCGGGGGTCGGCGGTGAGCAGCCCGAGGTCCTCGTAGAGCCGCGCCGTCTTGGGGTGGTAGTTGCCGGTGCCGATGTGCGCGTAGCGGCGGATGCCGGTCGACTCCTGACGGACGACCAGGCTGAGCTTGCAGTGCGTCTTGAGGCCGACCAGGCCGTAGACGACGTGACAGCCCGCCTCCTCGAGCTTGCGGGCCCGCTTGATGTTGGCGCCCTCGTCGAACCGGGCCTTGATCTCGACGAGCACCAGCACCTGCTTGCCGGCCTCGGCGGCGTCGATGAGGGCCGCATCGATCGGGGAGTCGGCGGTGGTGCGGTACAGCGTCTGCTTGATGGCCAGCACCTGGGGGTCGGCGGCGGCCTGCTCGAGGAAGGCCTGGACCGACGTCGAGAACGAGTCGTAGGGGTGGTGCAGCAGGACGTCGTGGTCGCGCACCGCAGCCATCACGTCGGGCTGGGTGGCCGACTCGACCTCGGAGAGCTCACGAGAGGTCCGCGGCATGAAGGGCGGGTCCTTCAGCTCCGGTCGGTCGATGTCCATCAGCGCCCACAGGCCGGTGAGGTCGAGCGGGCCAGGGAGGGCGAAGACCTCGCTGCTGCTCACGTCGAGCTCGCGGACCAGCAGCTGGAGGACGTGCGGGTCGACCGTCCGCTCGACCTCCAGCCGGACCGGGGGGCCGAAGCGGCGGCGCATGAGCTCGCGCTCCATGGCCTGCAGCAGGTTCTCTGCGTCGTCCTCCTCCACCTCGACGTCCTCGTTGCGGGTGACCCGGAACGTGTGGT
>DAIRVJ010000006.1:15201-32684 GCA_036802895.1 Candidatus Nanopelagicales bacterium | reverse complement strand
GGCGAACAGCAGGGTGGATGCGTCGATCGCGTAGCGAGCCATGGGCGCCATCCTGCAGTGACCGGTCGGGGACGGGCAACGGGCGGGCAACAGGCGGGAGGAAGTCGACGCCCCCGAAGGACAGCGCGTTACGTGCTCTGGGCCATGTCGACGAAGCGGCTGTAGTGGCCCTGGAAGGCGACCGTGACGGTCGCGGTCGGGCCGTTGCGGTGCTTGGCCACGATGAAGTCGGCCTCGCCGGCCCGCGGCGACTCGCGCTCGTACTGGTCCTCGCGGTGCAAGAGGATGACCATGTCGGCGTCCTGCTCGATCGCGCCGGACTCGCGCAGGTCGGACATCTGCGGCCGCTTGTCGGTGCGCTGCTCGGCGCCGCGGTTCAGCTGGCTGATCGCGACCACCGGGACCTCGAGCTCCTTGGCGAGCAGCTTGAGCGAGCGGGAGAACTCGGCGACCTCCTGCTGGCGGGATTCGACCCGCTTGCCGCTGGTCATCAGCTGGAGGTAGTCGACGACGACCAGCCGCAAGTCGTGCCGCTGCTTGAGCCGGCGGCACTTGGCCCGGATCTCCATCATCGACATGTTCGGGCTGTCGTCGATGAACAACGGCGCCTCGGCCACCGAGCTCATGGTGCGGGCCAACCTGGTCCAGTCGTCCTCGCTCAGGGTGCCGCTGCGCATGTGGTGCAGGGCGACCCGGGCCTCCGCGGAGAGCAGGCGCATGGTGATCTCGTTGCGGCCCATCTCGAGGGAGAAGATCGCGCTGGTCAACCCGTGCTTGATGGACGCCGACCGGCAGATGTCCAGTCCGAGCGTGGACTTCCCGACCGCCGGTCTCGCCGCCAGGACGATCATCTGGCCGGGGTGGAAGCCGTTGGTCAACTGGTCGAGGTCGGCGAACCCGGTCGGGACGCCGACCATGGCGCCGCCGCGCGAGGAGATGGCCTCGATCTCCTCCAGGGTGCCCTGCATGATCTCCGACAGCGGGAGGTAGTCCTCGCTCGTCCGCCGCTCGGTGACCGCGTAGAGCTCGGCCTGGGCGCGGTCGACCAAGTCGTCGGCCTCGCCGCCCTCGGCCGCGTAGCCCAGCTGGACGATCTTGGTGCCCGCCTCGACCAGCCGGCGCAGCACCGCCCGCTCGCGCACGATCTTGGCGTAGTAGGCGGCGTTCGCCGCGGTCGGCACCGACGAGATCAGGGTGTGCAGGTAGGGGGCGCCGCCGATGCGGACCAGCTCGGCCCGCTTGGTCAGCTCGGCGGACACGGTCACCGGGTCGGCCGGCTCGCCCCGGCCGTAGAGGTCGAGGACGGTGTCGTAGATCGTCTGGTGGGCCGGCTTGTAGAAGTCGCCGGGCCGGAGCACCTCGACGACGTCGGCGATCGCGTCCTTCGACAGCAGCATGCCGCCCAGCACGCACTGCTCGGCCGCGAGATCCTGCGGGGGGGTGCGCTCGAACGCCGGATCGGCAGGCCGGACCGCCTCGAACTCGGCGATGCTCACCGGTGAAAGACCCCCCTCGGGCAAGGCACGGTGGTGCGCGTGCCCCGAGTGTGCCGGTCCGCACCGACAGCTTTCGACCTCATCCGGCGTGTCGCCGCCGAGGGCTGTGGAGGGCCTGTGCACGACGGGGGCCGGGCCTGGGGACAACGCCCTCGGCGTGTGCGGGGGGCCCTCCACAGGCCGTGGACGACCTTGTGGACAAACTACGGATCTGCGGTCGGAAACACCGCTGACCTGCAGGTTTGCGGCTGAGCCGGTGTGGACGAAGAAAAGTCGGCCCGGTGACGCGGAGGTGTCGGGCAGGTAACGCCGCGATGCTCCGCGTCCCGGGCCGTCGTGGCGCGGGGGACCGCGTCAGGCCGGGACCACGTCCAGAGCAATGGTGGCGGCCACGTCGGCGTGCAGCCGCACCGTCACCCGGTGGGCGCCGACGGTCTTGATCTGCCCGGTCAGCTCGATCCGGCGCTTGTCGACGTCCGGGCCGCCCGCCGCCTTGACCGCCGCGACCACGTCCGAGACGGTCACCGACCCGAACAGCCGGCCGCCCGCGCCGGCGCGGGCCGGCACGGTGACCTTCAGCGACTCGAGCTGGCCCTTGATCTGCTGCGCGTGCCCGACGTCGCGGACCTCGCGCACCTCACGGGCGCGGCGGATCGTCACGATCTGCTTCTCGCCGCCGCTGGTCCACACCATCGCCAGGCCGCGCGGCACCAGGAAGTTGCGGGCGTAGCCGTCCTTGACCTCGACGACGTCGCCCGGGGCGCCGAGACCGGCCACCTCGTGGGTGAGGATGAGCTTCATCGCTGCCGCCTCCTCAACGAGCCGTGCTGGTGTACGGGAGCAACGCCATCTCACGCGCGTTCTTGACCGCCGTGGCGATCTGGCGCTGCTCGCGCACGCTCACCCCGGTGACCCGGCGAGCACGGATCTTGCCGCGGTCGGAGATGAACTTGCGCAGCAGCGCGGTGTCCTTGTAGTCGACGTAGGTGATCTTGGCGGCCTTGAGCGGGTTGGCCTTCTTCTTCGGCTTGCGGATCGGCGGCTTCGCCATCGTGGAGCTCCTGGGTCTCTGCGCGTCGGCGCGGGTTCGGGGATCGAGGGTGGGACCGGCCTAGAAGGGCGGCTCGTCGAGGGCCGCACCGCTGGACGGCGCCGGGGTCGACCACGGGTCGTCGGCCGGCCCGGACGGCGTCGCGCCGCCGCCACCACCGAAGCCGCCGCCCCCGCCGCCCTGGCGGGTCACCTTGGTCACCTTGGCGGTGGCGTACCGCAGCGCGGGGCCGACGTCGTCGACCTCGACCTCGTACACGGTGCGCTTCTCGCCCTCCTTGGTCTCGTACGACCGCTGCTTGAGCCGGCCCGAGACGACGACCCGCATCCCCCGCTGCAACGACTCTGCGACGTTCTCGGCGTACTGGCGCCAGATGTTGCAGCGCAGGAAGGTGGTGTCGCCGTCGCGCCACTCACCGGACTGCTTGTCCTGCACCCGGGTCGACGAGGCGACCGTGAAGGAGGCCACCGCCTGACCGCTTGGCGTGAAGCGGAGCTCTGGGTCGTTGGTCAGGTTGCCGACCAGCGTGACCGGAATGTCGCCCTGGGCCATGGCCCCTCCTACCGTGCGTCCGGACGGATGACCTTGGTGCGCAGCACGGCCTCGTTGAGGTTCAGCTGCCGGTCCAGCTCCTTGACGACCGCGGGCTCCGCGGTCAGGTCGACCACCGCGTAGATCCCCTCGGACTTCTTGTTGATCTCGAAGGCCAGCCGTCGACGGCCCCAGATGTCGACCTTCTCCACGGTTCCGCCGCCCTGCCGGACCACGGTGAGGAACTGGTCGAGGCTCGGGGCGACGGTGCGCTCCTCGAGCTCGGGGTCGAGGATGACCATCAGCTCATAGCGACGCATGCAGGTACCCGCCTCCTCTGGACTCAGGCGGCCACGGTCGATCCGTGGCAGGAGGGTCTGCGTCGACTGGGCCGGCTCCGTCGGGTGGACGGCGCACGGCCCGGCAACCCGGTCAGGCTACCGGGGTGACCGGCGAGGAGGAAATCGACGTCCACAGGTCCTGGTGCCGACACGACCCCCGCGCGCACACTGCTCGCAGTGGCTGGAGCACGCAGCCGCTCGGGACCCCCAGGAGGAGGTGGCCCATGGCCGCCACGAATCCACCGCCCACCCCTTCGGCCGCCTCCGGGCACCACGGCCCGGTCGGCCGGCACGACCCCACCGGGCACCACGCCGCAGCGCTGCGCCTCACGGTGGCCACGTTCACCCTCGGCGTCCTGGCGCTGGCGCTCGGCTTCGCCCCCTCGTTGCACGGTCTCGGCACCGCGGTCGGCGTCGCCGGCGTGGGCACCGGGCTGTGGTCGCAGATGGTGTCGGAGTCGACCGACCAGCGCTGGTTCGACATCACGGGGCTGGTCGCCGCCGCGGTCGGCCTGTTCCTGTCGCTCATGAACGGTGGTCTGTACGGCGTCTTCTGATCCCACGGGTGGCCGCCGTCTGAGCGACAATCGATGCGTAGATTGTTCAACTTGCACGAGTTCGTGACCGAGCGGAGGATGACACCAGCGGTACGCAGTGGCGACCGCGGTCACTTCGCTGGAGGTCGTCATGCTCGGCACCGAGGAACTGACCAAGGGCCAGTTCGACCTGATCTACAACTCCTTCTCGTTCGTTCTCGCGAGCATGATCTTCGCCACGATCTTCCTGCTCATCTCCATGCCTCGGGTGCTTCCTCGCTACCGGCAGGCCCTGGGCATCTCCGCGATGGTGACCGGCATCGCCGCCTACCACTACTTCCGGATCTTCGAGAACTTCAAGGCGGCCTACGTCACCGACGCGATCGGCGGCGACGGCGTGCACCGGCTGGCCCAAGGCGTGGCCTTCAACGAGGGCTACCGGTACGTGGACTGGTTCCTGACCGTGCCCCTCCTGCTGGTCGAGACCGTCGCCATCCTGGCCCTGGCGCAGGCTGAGTCCAGGAGGCTCCTGGTCCGGCTGGTCCCCGCCTCCGCGCTGATGATCGCGCTCGGCTATCCCGGCGAGATCGCGACGGACACCCTGACCCGCGGCGTGTGGGGGGCGCTGTCGACGGTACCGTTCGTCTACATCGTCTACGTGTTGTTCGGCGAGCTGACCCGCTCGATCGAGCGCCAGCCCTCGACGGTGGTCCAGAACATCAAGAACCTGCGGTGGCTGCTCCTCGCCTCCTGGGGCGTCTACCCGATCGCGTTCCTCTTCCCGATGGTGGGGTTCGACGGCTCGGATGCCTTCGTGCTGCGCAACGTCGGCTACTCGATCGCGGACGTGGTCGCCAAGGCGGTCTTCGGCATCCTGATCTACAAGATCGCTCGCAAGAAGAGCTTCTTCGTCGATCCGGAGTTCGAACTGGTCGAGACCGGGTACCGATCGAGTGGGTCGGGGACCCGCGGGGAGACCGTTCCGACCTCGGCCTGAACCTGATCCGCGTGGGGGGGCAGGATGGCGTCGTGCGGATCGCCACCTGGAACGTGAACTCGGTGACGGCGCGGCTGCCGCGTCTGGTGCAGTGGCTGGAGCAAGCCGCTCCTGACGTGGTGTGCCTGCAGGAGACCAAGGTCGCCGCCGACGCCTTCCCGGTGAACGCCGTCGCCCCGTTGGGGTACGCGGTCGCCCACCACGGCGAGGGCCGCTGGAACGGGGTCGCCGTGCTGTCCCGGGTGGGTCTCGCGGACGTCGTCAGCGGGCTGGCCGACGACCCCGGCTTCCCCGACCCGGGCACCCTGGAGGCGCGCACGGTGGCCGCCACCTGCGGACCCGTCCGGGTGCGGTCGGTGTACGTGCCCAACGGACGCACCCCGGACGATCCGCACTACGGCTACAAGCTGCGGTGGCTCGCGGCGCTGCGCGCAGCAGTGGCGGACGACGCGGCCGCCGCGCGTCCCTTCGCCGTCATGGGCGACTTCAACGTGGCGCCCACCGACGCCGACGTCTGGGACCCCGCCGTGTTCGTCGGGTCCACACACGTGACGCCGCCGGAGCGGGCGGCGCTGGCGGCGCTGCGCGAGACCGGCCTGACCGACGTCGTCCCGCGCATCGCCAAGGGCCCGCACCCGTTCACCTACTGGGACTACCGGGCCGGGGCGTTCCACAAGGGGATGGGCATGCGCATCGACCTGGTGTACGCCAACACCGCGCTGGCGTCAGCCGTCACCGACGCCTGGGTCGACCGCGAGGCGCGCAAGGGACAGGGGCCGAGCGACCACGCACCGGTCGTCGTGGACCTCGCCGAGTAGCCGCGCTTCAGCCGGGCGAACCGCGCTACAACCGGGCGAACAGCGCGGCACCGACCCAGGGCAGGAGCACCCCCGGCCCCACCACGAGCACGGCCAGCGCCACGGCGCGGGCCCGGCGCGGGCCGGCTTGGTCGCCGCCCATCCGGGTCGCGCCCACGACGGCGAGCCCGAACGCCAGCACCAGTCCGGCCGCGAGCACGGCGACCGCCGGCAGCAGGCTGCTGCGGCCCGAGTCGTCCAGGGCGGCGTCGGCGACGAGGACCAGCGTGACGACGCCGGTGGCCACAGCGACCACGGCCCCGCCCACGAACAGCCCGCGCCCGGTCATGACGGGTCATTCTGCCCCCCTAGGCTGGCCCGGTGCCGCTCGACGTCCGACCGCTCCCGCCCGAGGAGCATCTCGCCTTCGTCACCGAGCGCTCGGCCTCCTTCCTGCAGTGCCCGTCGTGGGCGGGCGTCAAGTCGCAGTGGGGCAACGAGTCGCTGGGGTGGTACGACGGCGGACGGCTGGTGGGCGCCGGCCTCGTGCTGTTCCGGCAGATCCCCCGGATCCCCCGGTCGCTGGCCTACCTGCCGGAGGGACCGGTCGTCGACTGGGCGAGCTACGACGCGGCCGACATCACGGCGCCGCTGCTCGAGCACCTGCGCCGGCGTCGGGCGTTCACGGTGAAGATGGGCCCGCAGGTGGTGGCCCGCCGATGGACGGCCGAGACGGTCAAGGGCGCCGTCGCCGCGGAAACCGCTCGACGGCTCACCGACGTCACCCCCGACCTGAGCGACCCTGCGGCGGCCGCCCTGGCCGACCGGCTGGGCGAGCTCGGCTGGCGCCAGGGCGCCGCCGAGGGGGCCGGCTTCGGCGACTACCAGCCGCGGTTCGTCTTCCAGCTGCCGCTCGCCGGCCGCACCGACGACGACCTGCTGCGCGGGTTCAACCAGCTGTGGCGGCGCAACGTGAAGAAGGCCGCGGCGTCCGGGGTCGTCGTCGAGCAGGGTGGCTACGACGACCTGCCGGCGTTCCACGCGGTCTACCTGGAGACCGCCGTACGGGACCGCTTCACCCCCCGAGCGCTGCCCTACTTCCAGCGGATGTGGCGGGCCATGACCGGGGAGGACCCCGATCGGCTGCGGCTGTACCTGGCCCGGCACGAGGGCCGGGTGCTCGCGGCCACCACCTGGGTGCGGGTCGGGGGCCACGTCTGGTACTCCTACGGCGCGTCGACGACCCAGGGCCGGGAACTGCGGCCGAGCAACGCCGTCCAGTGGCAGATGATCTCCGACGCCCGCGCGGCCGGTGCGACCGTGTACGACCTGCGTGGCATCGCCGACACCCTCGACCCAGAGCACCCCCTGTTCGGACTGATCCAGTTCAAGCTGGGCACCGGCGGCGAGGCGGTGGAGTACCTGGGCGAGTGGGACTACCCGCTGTCCCCCGTGCTGCACCGCGCGTTCCGGCTGTACCTGTCCCGTCGCTGAGGAGGTGCCGATGGCCCTGACCCTGCACGTCGACGCCGACGCGTGGCGGGCCCAGCAGGCGGCCGTCCTGGCGGACACCCCCGGCCTCGTGCCGGTCGTCAAGGGCAACGGCTACGGCTTCGGGCGTGGCCTGCTCGCCACGGAGGCCGCTCGGCTGGGCGTGCCCGCCATCGCCGTCGGCACGTCCGCCGAGGTGGCGTCGGTGCGCTCGGCGTTCCCCGGTGACGTGCTCGTGCTCGCGCCGTGGCACCCGGCCGTCGACGAAGCCGCACCGGAGCCCGCCGACCGGGTGGTGCGCACCGTGTCGTCGCTGGCCGGACTGCAGGCGCTGGCGGGCAGCGACGTCCGGGTGGTCGTGGAACTGCTCACCTCGATGCGCCGGCACGGGCTGAGCCCCGCCGAGCTGGGCGAGGCGCGGCCGTTGCTCGGCGCCCTGCGGGTCGAGGGCTTCGCTTTGCACCTGCCGATCGACCGGGGCGAGTGGGGGCGGGTCGAGGAGACCGAGGCGCTGATCGCCCGGATCTGGGGGGCCCATGTGACCCTCGACCGGCTCTGGCTCAGCCACGTGACCTCCGAGGAGGTGGCCCGGCTGGCCGCAAGCCACCCGGACGTCCAGCTGATGCCGCGGGTCGGTACCCGGCTGTGGCTCGGGGACCGGACCGCGTTCGTGACCCGGTCGACGGTGCTGGACGTGCACCAGCTACGCCGTGGGGATCGTTTCGGCTACCGACAGCGTCGGGCCCCCGGACCCGGCCACCTGCTGGTGCTGGGCGGCGGTACCGCACACGGCATCGGCCTGGAGGCGCCGAAGCAGGCCAGGGGTGTCACCGAGCGGGCGAAGGCGGCGGCGATGGGCGGGCTGGAGGCGACCGGTCGGGCGCTCTCGCCGTTCCACGTCGCCGGCCGTCAGCGCTGGTTCGCCGAGCCGCCGCACATGCAGGTGTCGCTCGTCTGGCTGCCCGAGGGCACCGACCCTCCTGCGATCGGGTCGGAGGTCGACGTCGACGTCCGGATGACGATCACCACCGTCGACCGCGTCGTCCTCGACGCCGCCGACGCGTCAGGGTCCGACCCGTCAGGGTCCGACCTTTCAGGGTGAGGACGGCGCCGGGACCGTCCTGACCCTGACCAGGGCGAAGGAGTCTGGTCGGTCGGTGAGGACGCCACCGGCGGGATCGTCGTCGCCGGTCGCCCGGACCGGGTCGTGCTCCGGCCGCCACACGTCGCGGACCACGAGTGACGCCACCCACAGCTGGGCGGCGATCCGCAGCAGGGTCGCCCCGGTGTGCGTCCACTCCGGCACGGTGATGTCGGTGTTCTGGTAGCCCTCGAGGTGCCACCAGATGGCGACGAAGTACAGGACCTCGGCGGCCTGCCAGACGAGCAGGTCGCGCCAGCGCGGCCGAGCCAGGGCGAACAGCGGGATCAGCCAGAGCACGTACTGCGGCGAGTACACCTTGTTGGCGACGGTGAACGCGAGCACGACGAGGAAGGCCAGCTGACCCAGGCGCGGCCGGCGACGTGCGCGCAGCGCGAGCCAGGCGATCCCCAGGCAGAACACCGCGAAGACGCCGCCGGACACCAGGTTGAGCGCCGACTCGGGGACCGGGTGCCCTTCACGGGCCAGGGCGTACCACAGCGACCCCAGCCCGACCCCGCGCTCGCGGGAGAGCCGGTAGAACTCCGCCCACCCGTCGGGGTAGCGCAGTGCCACCGGAAGGTTCACCGCGACGAAGGCGGCGACCGCGGCGACCAGCAGCCGGGCGAAGGCGCCCAGGCGGCCGGCCCGCAGGCAGAGCAGGAACAGCGGCCCGACCAGCACCACGGGGTAGAACTTGGCGGCGACGGCGAGGCCGAGCAGGAGCCCGGCGACCGTCGGGGCCCGCCTCGACCAGGCGTACAAGGCGCCGGCGGTGAGCGCGACGGCGAACAGGTCCCAGTTGATGTAGGCGGTGGCCACCAACCCCGGGGCCAGGGCGAAGAGGGCGGCGTCCCACGGCCGGCGGCCGGCGGTGCGGGCGATGAACCAGGTGGCCGCCAAAGCGCAGGCGACCAGGAACAGCACGTTGACGTCGAAGAACGTGCGGTTGCGGTCGGCCGGTGGGGCGTCCGGCTGCAGGAGGTTGGTGACCCAGACGGTGACCGTGACGACGGTCCCGGTCAGCACGGGGTACTCCAGCGGCGGCCGGCCGGGCGCGGTCTCGTACACCGGGTCGGCGGCGGCCAGGCCGCGGGAGGAGTACAGCAGCGGAATGTCGGAGTAGCACAGCATCGGGTAGACGTTGCCCTCCGTCCACCCGTCCTCCCGGCAGGGCTGCTTCTGCACCAGCGCGAGCGAGCAGGCCAGCGCGGTCAGCGCGAGCAGCCAGGCGATGGCCCGACCGGGCTGGACGCTCACCCGCCGTCCGGCCGGGCCCCCGAGCCCCTCGCTGGCGGCCCGAAGCATCGGGTCGTCCAGGCTGGGCAGGACGGTCTCGGCCGCGGTCGCCTCGTCCACTCAGCCACCCCCTGGCGAGACCGACGGTGACCCGCTGGTCAACGGCGTGGCCGAGCCGCTCGGCGTGGGCGTCGGCGCGCCACTGGTCGTGGAGGACGGCGTCCCGGTGGGGGTGGGCGACGGCGTCCCGGTGGGAGTCGGCGAAGGCGTCCCGGTGGGGGTGGGCGTCGGGGTCGCCGAGGGGCTGGGCGAGGACGTCGTGGGCGAGGGTGACGGCGTCGGACGCCCGCCGATGTACGCCGGAGGCGGGAACCGCTCGACGTCGGTGCCCTCGAGCGCGGCCTGCGAGTACGCCGTCCAGATCTGGGCCGGGAACGACCCGCCGGTGACCGTCCGCCGCCCACCCACGCCGTTCATGGGCTGCAACGAGCCGTTCTCGTCCGGCCGGAACAGGACGACGGCGGTGGCCAGCTGCGGGGTGTAGCCGACGTACCAGGCCGAGCGGTTGCTGTTCGTGGTGCCGGTCTTGCCGGCGGACGGGCGGCCGAGGCGGCGCGCCTCGAACCCCGACCCGCTGGTCACCACCTGCTGCAGGGCGTAGCTGACGTCGGCCACCACGTCGGAGGCGAAGGCCTGGCGGGGCTTGGCCTGCAGCCGGTAGAGCGCCCCGCCGGACGCGGTCGTGACCTCCCGGATCGACGTCGGGGTCGTCTGCCGACCCTCGGCGGCGAACGTGGCGTAGGCCCCGGCCATGTCCAGCGCCGTCGGCGACGCCACGCCGAGGACCACCGAGGGCAGGGGCTGGATCTGGACCGAGTCGGGGATGCCGGCCCGTCGTGCGGCGTCGACCACCCGGTCGGGGCCGACCTGCAGCCCGACGTCGACGTACACGGTGTTGACCGAGTCCTCGGTCGCGCGCAGCAGGCTGATCCGGCCGTAGGACACGTCGCCGAAGTTGGGGACCTCGTACCGGCCGCCGCCCGGGACGTCGAACGTGCGGGGGCTGCGCCCGTCCCACGTGGACCGCAGCCCGATGCCCTGCTCCAGGGCGGCCGCGAGCGCGAACGGCTTGAACGTCGAGCCGGCCTGCGGCGCCGCCTGGGTGGCGTCGTTGAACTGGCGGGTGGCGTAGTCCTCGCCGCCGTACATCGCGACGATCGCGCCGTCCGAGGGGTCGACCGAGGCCAGGCCGACCCGCACGCCCGCTGCGGCACGGGTCGGGCGCTTGTCCGTGACCGCCTGGACGGCCGCGGCCTGCCGGGCCCGGTCGAACGTCGAGACCACGCGCAGGCCGCGCCGGTTGACGTCGTCCTCGGTGAAGCCGCGCCGGTCGAGCAGCTCGCGACGCACCGTCTCCAGCAGGTAGCCGGACGTGCCGCCGACGGCGGAACGCGGCCGGTAGGGGACGGTCTTCGGCACGGCGAGGCCGGCCCGGTCGGCGGCCGGCAACCAGCCCTCGTCGACCATGCCGTCGAGCACGTAGCCGACCCGTCCGGTGAGCCGGTCCAGGTGCGTCTCGGGCGCGTAGCCGCCAGGCGAGCGGATGATCGCGGCCAGCGTCGCCCCCTGGGCCACCGTCAGCGCGTCGGCGTCGACGCCGAAGTAGGCCCGGGCAGCCGCCTGGATGCCGTAGGAGCCGCGGCCGAAGTAGATCGTGTTGAGGTAGTCCTCGAGGATCTGGTCCTTGGAGAGCTGCTGCTCCATCTTGACGGAGACGATCGCCTCGTCGAGCTTGCGCCGCCAGGTGCGGTCCTGGGTCAGGTAGTAGTTCTTGGCCAGCTGCTGGGTGATCGTCGAGCCGCCCTGCTGGGCGCCGCCGCGCAGGTTGTTCCAGGCCGCCCGCGCGATGCCGGAGGGCGAGAAGCCGCCGTGCTGGTAGAACGAGCGGTCCTCGGCGGCCAGGACCGCGTCGCGCACGTGCTGGGGAACCTCAGACAGGGGCACGGAGGTGCGGTTGGCCGAGCCCAGCCGGCCCAGCTCCGTCGTGCCGTCGGACCAGTAGACGACGGTCGTCTGGGCCAGCGCCTGCTCGTTGGGGTCGGGGACGTCGATGACCGCGTAGGCCACCGAGAACGCCGCGACGACCAGGCCGAGGCCGAGGCCGGCCAGGCCCAGCCACTGCCGCCAGGAGGGCAGGAACCGGCGCACGCCGGAACGGCCGGACCTCGGGTAGTCGATGCGCACGCAGTCAGTCCTCGTCCTCGACGGTGCGCCGACGTCGTGGGGGTCGGCGCGGCACGCCGTCGCCGAGGACGAAGGACCGGGTCAGGTGGTTCCAGGCGCAGCCGCGGCAGACCTCGACGACGTAGACCCGGAACTCGCCGTGCTCACGGGCCATCCCCTCCAGCTCGTCGGTCGACTTGATCCGCCCGGAGTACTGGCCGAGCTCGTCGCCGAACGCATAGTTGAGGCTGGTGAGGTCCTCCTTGCGGCAGACCGGGCACCGCCGCCCGGTCGGCTCGCCGTGGAACTTGGCGGCCCGCAGCAGGTACGGGTCGGCGTCGCAGACGTCGAGCGTCACCGCCCCGCCGGTGAACAACGCCTCCAGCGTCGCCCGGCGGGCCAGGGAGTAGTCGATCTCCGACCGCTGCGACCACATGGTCTCCCGAGGGTACGTGGTCGGCGGAGGTGTCGGTTGCGCGAACGGCGGGTGACCATCTATGGTCCGATGTATCAGCTCGATACATCGGAGGTCAGCCAGGTGAGCAAGCGCAGCGGCGTGCTGGAGTTCGCCGTCCTGGGTCTGCTGCAGGAGTCTCCGATGCACGGCTACGAGCTGCGCAAGCGACTCAACGCGGTCCTCGGGTCGTTCCGGGCCTTCTCCTACGGCTCGCTCTACCCCTGCCTGAAGGACCTGCTCGGCCGGGGCTGGATCGTCGAGGACGTCAGCGCCCCCGCGCTGGCCGGTCGCCGGTCCAAGATCGTCTATGCGCTGACCGCCGAAGGCAAGGAGCGCTTCCAGGACCTGCTGGCCGACGCCGGCCCGTCGGCCTGGGACGACGAGACCTTCGGGGTGCACCTCGCCTTCTTCGGTCGCACCGACGCGGAGGTGCGCATGCGCATCCTCGAGGGTCGGCGCAGCCGGCTGGAGGAGCGGCTCGACACGCTGCGGGGCTCGTTGGCCCGCACCCGTGAACGCGTCGACGCCTACACGCTGGAGCTGCAGCAGCACGGGCTGGAGTCCGTGGAGCGCGAGGTCCGGTGGCTCAACGAGCTCATCACGACGGAGCGGCGGGGCGAGACGCCCGGCCGCATCGACAGCACGGTCCGGGTGCTCCCCGGTGCCGACCAGGACAAGGAGTAGACCGGATGGGTTCCGTACGCGTGGCTCTCGTGGGCGTGGGCAACTGCGCCGCTTCCCTCGTTCAGGGCGTGGAGTACTACCAGGACGCCGACCCCTCGGGCAAGGTGCCGGGCCTCATGCACGTGCAGTTCGGCCCGTACCACGTCCGCGACGTCCAGTTCGTCGCCGCGTTCGACGTCGACGCCAAGAAGGTCGGCCAGGACCTCGCGCACGCCATCGGCGCGAGCGAGAACAACACGATCAAGATCTGCGACGTGCCCCCGACCGGGGTGACGGTCCAGCGCGGCCACACCCTGGACGGCCTCGGCAAGTACTACCGGGAGATGATCGTCGAGTCCGAGGACGAGCCGGTCGACGTGGTCGCCGCCCTGCGCGCGGCCCGGGCCGACGTCCTGGTCTGCTACCTGCCGGTGGGCTCCGAGCAGGCGGCCAAGTTCTACGCCCAGTGCGCGATCGACGCCGGCGTCGCGTTCGTCAACGCGCTCCCCGTGTTCATCGCGGGCACCAAGGAGTGGGCCGACAAGTTCACCGCCGCCGGGGTGCCGATCATCGGTGACGACATCAAGTCCCAGGTCGGCGCCACCATCACCCACCGGGTGCTGGCCAAGCTGTTCGAGGACCGCGGCGTCACCGTCGACCGCACCTACCAGCTGAACGTCGGCGGCAACATGGACTTCATGAACATGCTCGAGCGCGAGCGGCTGGAGTCCAAGAAGATCTCCAAGACGCAGTCCGTGACCTCCCAGCTGCAGGGCGAGATGCTGGCGCGCAACGTGCACATCGGCCCCTCCGACTACGTCGCGTGGCTCGACGACCGCAAGTGGGCGTTCGTCCGGCTCGAGGGGCGCAACTTCGGTGACGTGCCGCTGAGCCTGGAGTACAAGCTCGAGGTCTGGGACTCCCCGAACTCCGCGGGCATCATCATCGACGCCATCCGTGCGGCGAAGATCGCGAAGGACCGCGGCATCGGCGGGCCGATCCTCTCCGCGTCGTCGTACTTCATGAAGTCGCCCCCCGTTCAGTACAACGACGACGAGGCGCGGCTGTCGGTCGAGGCGTTCATCCGCGGCGACATCGAGCGCTGACGGCCCCGCCGGACGGCGGCCCTAGCCTGGGGCGGTGTCGAGCGCCCAGGATCTCCGCGACGTCCTGCACGGCGCCGACTTCCGGCGGCTGTTCGCCACTCGGCTGGTCTCGCAGTTCGGGGACGGCGTGCTGCAGGCCGGGCTCGCGTCGTACGTGCTGTTCTCCCCGGAGCGACAGGCGTCGGCGACGCGGGTGGCCGCCGCCTTCGCGGTGCTGCTGCTGCCCTACTCCGCGCTCGGCCCCTTCGCCGGCGTGCTGCTCGACCGCTGGCGGCGCCGGCACGTGCTGGTACGGGCCAACCTGCTCAGGGCCGGCCTGGTCGCGCTGCTCGCCGTGCAGGTCGCGGTCGGGCGCGAGAGCCTCGACTTCCCGCTCGTGGCGCTGTGCGTCCTGGGCGTCAACCGGTTCTTCCTCGCCGGGCTGTCGGCCGCGCTCCCCCACGTGGTGGCGGCGAACCGGCTGGTCGTGGCCAACGCACTCGCGCCGACGTCCGGCACCGTCGCGTCCGCGGTCGGCGCCAGCGCGGGGCTGGCCGCCCGCGGCTTGCTCGGGGGTACCGACCGTGCGGCCGCCGGCATCGTGCTCACCGCGGGAGCCGGCTACCTCGCGGCCGCCGCCATCGCCGCCCGGTTCCCGGCTGCCCGGCTGGGTCCGCTCCCGACTGAGATGGGGCACGAGCCGGTTCGGCGGGCGGCCCGACGGGTGGCAGGGGAGCTGGTCGACGGCCTGCGAGTCGTCGCGCGCACCCGACGCGCCGCCCGGGCTCTCGGCGCCATCGGCACCCACCGGTTCATGTTCGGCGCCGTCACCGTGCTGGTCGTGCTCCTGCAGCGCAACGCCTTCCACTCGCCGGACGACCCCGACGCCGGCCTCGGCGGGCTGGCCCTCACCTTCGCCGCGGTGGGCATCGGCGTCCCGCTCGGTGCGCTCGCCACACCTGCCGCCGTCCGCCGGCTGGGCAGCGAGCGATGGGTCGCGCTCCTCCTCGCGGCCGCCGGGATCAGCCTGCTCGGCTTCGGGCTGCCGTTGCGCGAGCTGCCGTTGGTCGGGGCGGGCCTGGCCGTCGGGTTCGCGGGGCAGGGCATCAAGGTGGCCGCCGACGCGACCCTGCAGCTGACGATCGACGACGCGCACCTCGGGCGGGTGTTCGCCCTCTACGACGTGGTGTTCAACGTGGCGTTCGTCGCTGCCGCGGCAGCGGCCGCCGCGGTCCTCCCGGCGGACGGCCGGTCGCGTGCCCTGATGGCGGCGATCGCGGCGGGCTACCTGCTCGCCGCAGCCTGGGCCGGCCGGTCCGGCTGATCGGGGGTCAGCCGCGGGCGGCCCACCAGGCACGCAGCTCGCGTTCGGCCTCCTCAGGGCCGAGCGGGCCGCGGTCCAGCCGGAGCTCGAGCAGGTGGCGGTAGGCCTGGCCGACCTCGGGACCGGGCGGGATGCCGAGCACGGCCATGATCTGCGTGCCGTCGAGGTCCGGCCGGATGGCGGCCAGCTCCTCCTGCTCCGCCAGCCGGGCGATCCGCGTCTCGAGGTGGTCGTAGGCCGCCGCCAGCGCGGACGCCTTGCGCCGGTTGCGGGTCGTGCAGTCCGCGCGGGTGAGCCGATGCAATCGCTGCAGCAGCGGCCCCGCGTCGCGCACGTAGCGCCGCACCGCCGAGTCCGTCCAGTCACCCGTGCCGTAGCCGTGGAAGCGCAGGTGCAGCTCGACCAGCGTCGTGACGTCGTCGACGACGTCCTTGGGGAAGCGCAGCGCGTGCAGCCGCTTGCGGGTGATCGTCGCGCCCACCACCTCGTGGTGGTGGAAGCTCACCCCACCGCCGGGCTCGAACCGCCGGGTGCGCGGCTTGCCGACGTCATGCAGCAGCGCGGCCAGCCGCAGGACGAGGTCCGGCCGCGGGACGGCGCCCCCCGGACCGTCCTCGAGCGCGATGGCCTGCTCGAGGACGGTGAGCGTGTGCTCGTACACGTCCTTGTGCCGGTGGTGCTCGTCGATCTCCAGGCGCAGCGCGGGCAGCTCGGGCAGCACCTGCTGCGCCAGGCCGGTGGACACCAGCAGACCCAGGCCGACCCGCGGGTGCGGCGCGCAGACGAGCTTGGCCAGCTCGTCGCGCACCCGCTCGGCCGACACGATCCCGATCCGGTCGGCCATCGCGGCCATCGCGCGCACCACGTCCTCGTCGACCCGGACGTCGAGCTGAGCCGCGAACCGGGCCGCGCGCAGCATCCGCAGGGGATCGTCGGAGAACGACTCCTCGGGGGTGGCCGGCGTCCGCAGGACGCCCTGCGCCAGGTCCGTCAGCCCACCGAACGGATCGACGAACGTGCGGGCGGGCAGGCTCACCGCCATGGCGTTGATCGTGAAGTCCCTCCGCCTCAGGTCGTCCTCGAGCGTGTCTCCGTAGGTCACGGCGGGCTTGCGCGACGAGCGGTCGTACGCCTCGCTGCGGTACGTCGTGATCTCGAGGCGGTAGCCGTCCTTCTCCGCGCCGACCGTGCCGAAGGCGATCCCGACGTCCCAGACGGCGTCCGCCCATCCGGCGAGCACAGCCTGCACCCGGTCGGGACGGGCCGAGGTCGCGAAGTCCAGGTCGGCCCCGAGCCGACCGAGCAGGGCGTCGCGCACCGAGCCGCCGACCAGCGCGATCTCGTGGCCGCCGCTGACGAACCGCGCGCCCAGCGCGTCGACGACGGGGGCCACCCGCAGCAGCTCGGCCACCGCCTGCCGCTGGGCAGCGGACAGTCGAGCCCCCGGGTCGGCGGGCACGGGGGTGTCGGGCACGGGAGGCAGGGTACGCGTCGCCGTCCCTCGTACGATCGGTCCATGACCCCCGCCGACCAGCGCTCCCGGCGGAGGCTGCGAACCGTCGAGGAGACCTCGGCGGGTGGCCTGGTCGTCGATCTGACCCAGGCTGAACCGCTCGCGGCGCTCATCGCCCGACGCAATCGCCGGGGCCGCCTCGAGTGGGTGCTGCCCAAGGGTCACGTGGAGGCCGGCGAGACGCCGGAGGTGACCGCCGTCCGGGAGGTCGAGGAGGAGACCGGCATCCGCGGCCGGGTGCTCGCCCCGCTGGGCGTCATCGACTACTGGTTCGTCGCGGAGGGCCGTCGCATCCACAAGACCGTCCACCACTTCCTGCTCGAGGCGTCCGGCGGCGACCTGAGCGACGACGACGCCGAGGTCGAGGAGGTCGCCTGGGTGCCGCTCGCCGAGGTCACCGGGCGGCTGGCCTTCGCCGACGAGCGCCGACTCGTCGAGTCCGTCCCCGGCCTCCTGCCGGAGAGCGCGTGAGGAAGCGCCGGGCGGCCCGTGGGTCGCTCGGCCTCGTGCTGGCGGCCGCGGCCTGGGCCCTCACCATGCCGTCCGCGCCGCCGGCGGCGGCCGCCGACCCACCGGAGGGGCCGGTCCGCGTGGTCGT
>DAIRVJ010000006.1:2566-15101 GCA_036802895.1 Candidatus Nanopelagicales bacterium | reverse complement strand
CGCGACCGGGTCGGCACCGTGCGCACGTTCCTCCCCTGGGCGGGGCGGACGGACACCGCGGCCGTCCGCCCAACCCGAGTCGCCATGCTCTGGCCGGTGCTCGCGGCGCCTGCCCGGGGGGCGGGCGACCTGGCCGTGGACGACCCGTCACCGCTGCCCGACCTGCTCGCCCGCCGGCTCAGCCGCGTCGTGGAGGCTGGCCAGGGCTCGTCGGTCACCTGGTTCCTGGACGGTGACCTGCTGGAGTCAGCCGACGCGTTGGGCCAAGGCGAGGCCGGTGCGTCGGCGGCCACGGCGGCCGCGTTCGTCGCCACCCTCGATCGCGCCGTCGGCGACGGTGACGCGTTCGCCGTCGGCTACGCGGACCCGGATCTGGTCTCGGTGGTGGGCAGCCGGCTGGCCGACGACCTGGCGACCTCGACCGCCCTGGGTCCCGCGGTCGTCCGCGAGGTGCTGGGCCGCGACGTCGGCGGCACGCTGGCCTGGCCGGCCGACGGGACGGCGGACGGGGCCGCCCTGGAGGTGCTCGGCCGCGGTGGCACCGAGACGGTGGTCCTCTCCGACGCTTACGTCGCGCCGGTCCGGCGGGTCGTCTACACACCGGACGCCGTGGGCCGACTCGTCGGCACCCGGCTGACGGCTGCCGTCGCCGACAGCCGGCTGTCCACGCTGCTCGCGACGCCGTTGGCTGAACAGGGAGGTTCGGCGCTGGCCCGACAGCGTTTCCTGGCCGAGGTCGCGATGGTGACCGCTGAGCGGCCGTCCGACGGACGGTCCGTCCTGGTCGTGCCGCCGCGCGCGTTCGACCCCGACCCCGGGTACGTCCGCGACCTGCTCGCCGCGCTGCGCGAGGTGCCCTGGGCGCGGCCGGTGACCCTGTCCGCGCTGCTCGCCGACCCCGGGGACGCCCCGGCCCGGCGGCCACCGGACTACCCGGCGGCCGTGCGCGCCCGAGAGCTGCCGGGGAGCCGGCTCGCCGGGGTGGCCACGGCCCGCGACCGGCTGGCCGCGCTCGCCGAGATCCTCGAGCAGCCCGAGCCGCTGGTGGACGGGTACGAGCGGGCCCTGCTCCGCACCGAGTCCGCGGCCTGGCGCGACCAGCCGGACGCGGGGGAACGGTTCACCCGCTCGCTCACCGACGCCGTCACCGCCGCGCGGTCGGCGGTCCGCATCGTCGAGACCGGACCGATCACGCTGGCCACCCGCAACGGGGCGATCCCGGTCACGATCGTCAACGGCCTGGACCAACCGGTGACCGTCCGGGTCGGCGCTCGCGCGATCCCGTCGGTCCGGCTGACGGTGGGCCAACCGCCGGCGGTCAACGTGGAGGCCGGACGGCGAGTCAGCGTGGAGGTGCCGGCGCAGGCGGCGGCGAACGGCCGGCTGGACCTCGAGGTGCGCCTGCTCACCCCGAGCGGGGCGGCGTACGGCGACCCCGTGACGTTCCCGGTCCGGGTGACCGGCTTCGGGCAGGTTGCCCGGGTCGTCGTCGGTGCCGCGCTGGTCCTGCTAGGGCTGGCCGTGCTCGTCCGGATCGGCCGCGCCCTCCGGCGCGGGGGACGACGCGGGCAGCCGCGATGAGCGGCGCCGCCGACGACGGGGGGCTGGTCCGGGCCAGCTCGGTGATGGCCGTGGGGACGGTCATCTCCCGGATCACCGGCATGGTGCGCAACTCGGTCGTGATCGCGGCGATCGGCGTCGCCGTCTTCTCCGACACCTACACCGTCGCGAACACCCTGCCGAACGTCGTCTACATCCTCGTCGTCGGGGGCGCGCTCAACGCGGTGTTCGTCCCGCAGCTGGTCCGGCACATGGCGGACGACGACGACGGCGGCAACGCCTACGCCCAGCGTCTGCTGTCGGCGACCACCATCGTGCTGGTGGCGCTGACCGGCCTGGCCGTCGTCGCGGCGCCCTGGCTGGTCCGGCTGATGGCCACCGGCGAGTGGAGCTCGACCGACGCCGCCGTCTCCACGGCCTTCGCCCGCTACTGCCTGCCGCAGATCTTGTTCTACGGGCTGTTCACCATGCTGTCCCAGGTGCTCAACGCACGCGGGCACTTCACCGCGCCGATGTTCGCCCCGATCCTGAACAACCTGGCGGTGATCGTCGTCGCCGTGACGTTCCTCGCCGTGGTCGGGCCGCGACCCACCACCGCGACGATCACCGGGACCGAGGTGGCGTTGCTCGGCGCGGGGACAACCGCGGGCGTGGTGGTCCAGGCGCTGGTGCTGATCCCCGTGCTGCGCCGCACCGGGTTCCGTTGGCGCCTTCGGCTGGACCTCAGGGGCAGTGGGCTCGGCTCGGCGTTCCGACTGGCCCAGTGGACCGTGGTCCTCGTCCTGGTCAACCAGGTCGGCTACGTGCTGATCACCCGGCTGGCGACCGCAGGCGCCGTCCAGGGCAACGCCGGCTTCACCGTCTACACCTCGGCGCACCTGGTGTTCATCCTCCCCCAGTCAGTGATCACCGTGTCGGTCGTGACGGCGCTGCTGCCGCTGATGAGCCGCCACGCGCACGACCGGCAGTTCGCCGACGTCCGCCGGGACATCTCCCGCGCGCTGCGGCTGACCGGCGCCCTGGTGATCCCGGCTGCGGCGGCCCTGGTGGTCCTCGGCCGGCAGGTCGGCGTCCTGCTGTTCGGCTACGGGAGTGCCGGAGTCGCCGGCGGTCAGGTGCTCGGCACGACCGTCGCCGCGTTCGCGGTCGGGCTGCCGGCCTACTCCGCGTACTACGTCCTGCTGCGGGGCTTCTACGCGCTCGAGGACACCCGGACACCCGCGCTGACCGCCGTGGCGCTCAACGCCCTGAACGTGGGGGTGTCCTACCTGCTCTTCCGGACGCTGCCCACCGACCTGCAGATCCCGGGCCTGGCGCTCGGCTACTCCGTCGCGTACCTGCTCACCCTCGTGGTGCTGTGGCAGCTGCTGCGCCGACGGCTGGACGGCCTGGACACCGCCGACGTCGTCCGTCAGCACGTCCGGGTGTTGGTGGCCGCGACCACCGGCGCGGTGGTGGCCGCGGGGACGGCGGCACTTGTCGCCCGGCCGCTGGACCCGGGGTTCACCGAGGCGCTGGCGACGGTCGGCACCGGCTCGCTCACCGGAGGGGCGGTCTACGTCTGGGCGGCCCGCCGGATGGACGTGCGCGAGCTGGGGTCGATCCTGGGCCTCGTGGGCGGGCGACTCCGTCGGGGCTGAGCCGGCCGGGACTCAAGGCCCTGGGTGCGGACGCCGATGACGTCGACATGACAGGTCTGCGCCACCGTGACGACGGCGGCATCGTGCTGGGCTGGCTCTTCCGGGTCGCCCTGGTCCTGTCGCTGCTCGGGGTCGCCGCGTTCGACGTGATCGCGATCGGGGTCGCTCATGTCGGCATCGAGGACGTCGCCAGCGAGGCCGCGTTCGACGCCGCGCACGTGCCCGGGCCCAAGCTCAACGCCGAGCGAGCGAGGGTGGCCGCCAGTCGGGTGGCCTCCGACGCCGACGCCCGCCTGGACGCGTTCGCCCTGGCGGCCGACGGCACCGCCACGGTGACCGTGAGCCAGGACGTCGACACCCTCGTCGTCCGCTACCTCTCACCGCTGCGCCGCTTCACGGTCACCTCGGCGACGGCCTCGCACACGCCCGTCCGGTGACTCGCCGCCTGCGCCGGTCCGTGGCGGGCGCCATCCTGCTCGCGCTGGTAGGCCCGCTGGCGTCGGCCGGGCCGGCCGCCGCCGCACCCGACCTCGGGGCGGCGAGGCAGCGAGCCGCGGCCCTGCTGCGCGAGGTGGCCGATCTCGAGGAGCGCGCCGAGATCGCGACCGAGGACCTCAACGGCATCCAGGACGAGCTGGGCCAGGTCGTGACCGCGTACCTGACCGCCTCCGAGCAGCTGGGCGAGCTCGGCGGCCAACGGCGCGAGCAGCAGGCGGCGGCCAGCCGCCGGGTCCGCGCCCTCTACATGGCCGGCGGCTCCACCGGGCTGTACGCCACCGTCCTGGCCGGTGCGGACATCCGCGACGTGCTCAACCGGGTCGACGTGGTCGGGCGGGTGCTCGCCACCGAGCAGGGCACGATCGCGGCCACCACCCGTCGGATCAGTGACGCGGCCGCGGCCACGGCGCGGCTGGACGAGCTCGCCGCCCGGCGGACCGTCCTCGAGGGGCGGGCCGAAGCGGCCCGGGCCACGATCGAGTCGACCCTGGCCCGCCGCCAGTCGGAGTTGGCGGCCGCCAACGCGTTGGTGCTGCGCCTGGTCGAGGAGGAGCGGGCCCGCGCCGAGGCGGCTGCGGCCGCGCGGGCCGCGGCCTCGCTGGCCACCAGCCCAGACGCCCCCACGACGCTGCCCGCTGGAACCCCCGAGGTGGTCGTCCGGGCGGTCGCCGCCGCCCGCACCAAGCTGGGTGTCGCCTACACGTGGGGCGCCACCGGGCCGGACACGTTCGACTGCTCGGGACTGACCGGTTGGGCCTACCGCCAGGCCGGGCTGGCGCTCCCCCGGACGTCGCGCCAGCAGTGGTTCGCCGGGATGCACCCCGGCCTCGCCGACCTGGCCCCCGGCGACCTGCTCTTCTGGGCGAACGACGTGACCAACCCAGCGACGATCCACCATGTGGCCCTCTACATCGGCCAGGGCTACATGATCCACGCGCCGCGCACCGGCGACGTCGTCCGAGTGGCGCCGGTCTACCTGGACGGGTACATCGGCGCGACCCGCCCGACCGTCACCGCCACGTCGCAGGGTCGCTGACCCGGGAGCCGTACCCTCGGTCGGGTGCGCAGGCTGGCCCACCGGTACGCCCTCGAGGACTGTGTCCTCGAGGCGGACCGCTGGTCGTACTGGCGCGGCGTCGACGACACGCTGCACCGCCCGGTCGGCCTCGTGCTCCTCGACGCCGACCATCCCCACCGTGCCGACGTCCTCAGGGCGGCGCGGGTCGCCGCCGGCGCCGAGGACCACCGGCTGCACCGCGTGCTCGACGTGCTCGATGACGACGAAGGCTCCTGCCTGGTCGTCGAGTGGCTGCCGGGTGCCGCACTGGAGGAGCTGGCCGCCCCCGGCCCCCTGCCGGACGCCGAGGCCTGCGCGTTCGTCCGAGAGGCGGCCTGGACGCTCGCCACGGCCGACCGGCAGGGGCTGCACCACGGGGCGCTCGCCCCGCGCTGGCTCCTGCGCACGACCGACGGGCGGGTGCGCGTCATCGGCCTGGAGACCGTCGCCGCCCTCACCCAGGTGCCCGCCGACCGGCGGTGCTCCGCCGGCGACGCGGCCGGGCTGGGCGCGCTGCTCTACGCGGCACTGACCGGGCGGTGGCCCGGGGATCGGCAGGACTCCGAGCTGCCCGCTGCCCCGAGGGCGGGCGGCCGACCGGTCCGTCCCCGGCAGGTCCGAGCCGGGGTGCCGACCGTGCTGGACGACGTGGTCGCGCGCGCCATGGCCCTGGACGCCCGGGCGCAGCCGCTGCGCTCGCCGGAGGAGGTGGCCCGCGCCCTGGAGGCCGCCGCCCGGGCGCTGCCCGAGGACGGCCGGGAGCCGTCGGAGCGCCCGGGGCCGCCCCGTGACCCCGGCCAGCCCGAACCGTCGCGGCGCAACTGGCCGGCCGCGGCGGCGCTCGCGGTCGCCGTGCTGCTGCTCGTCGCCGTGTCCGTCGCCGTGCTCGCGGCGCTGCGCGAGCGGGGTCCGGCCGACCAGCGGCGCGCCGCTCCCTCCGCCTCGGCGTCGGCGACCGCGTCGGCGGTCGCACCCGGATCGGTGCTCGGCGTGGTGTCCGCCCGGGACTTCGACCCGGACGGCAACGGCTCGGAGAACCCCGAACAGGTGCCCCAGGCCGTCGACGGCAGCGCCGGCACGGCCTGGCGGACCCTCAGCTACAGCCGGGCCGACCTCGGGGGTCTCAAGCCCGGGGTCGGGCTGCTCCTCGACCTCGGCGCAGTCGAGCAGGTAGGCGCGGTGCGTGCCGATCTCGTGGGCCGAGGCACCTCGATCGAGCTGAGGGCCGGGACCTCGCCGGGCACCCAGGCCGAGGACTTCATCACCGTGGCGAGCGCGCGCGGCGTGGGCGACCAGGTCATGCTGCGCGTCGATCCTCCGGTGCAGGCGCGCTACCTGTTGCTCTGGCTGACGGCGCTCCCCCGGGAGGGCACCGGGTACCGGGGTGGCGTCTCCGACGTCGCGGTCTTCCGCGGCTGAACCCCGCCCGGCGACGCCTGCCGCCCGGCGTCCGGGTGCGCCCGTACGCTGACCCGCGTGACCACCGACCCGCGCGACGACCGGGCGCTGCTCGCGGCCCACGTCGCCGGCGACGACCAGGCGTTCGGCGAGCTGGTCCGGCGGCACCAGGACCGGCTGTGGGCCGTGGCGCTGCGCACGCTCGGCAACCGGGACGACGCGGCCGACGCGGTCCAGAACGCCCTGCTGTCCGCTTTCCGGAACGCGGCGTCCTTCCGAGGGGACGCCGCGGTCACGACCTGGCTGCACCGGGTGGTCGTCAACGCCTGCCTGGACCTGGTCCGTCGTCGCCAGGTGCGGGCCGCCGACACCCTCCCCGACGACGACCGGCTGCACCCGGCCACGCCCCGTGACGCCGTCGAGGAGCGCGAGACGGCTCTCGTGGTGCAGGAGGCGCTGCTCACCCTGCCGGCCGAGCAGCGGGCGGCGCTGGTCCTCGTCGACGTCCAGGGCTACTCGGTCGAGGACGCCGCCGGCGTGCTCGGCTGCGCCCCCGGCACGGTGAAGAGCCGCTGCTCGCGGGGCCGGGCCCGGCTGCTGCCCCTGCTCGCCCACCTGCGCGGGGGGAACCCTGAGCGCCTGGGCGGCGTCCCACCTGGGCAGACGCTTCCCGCCACGACGACCCCGGACGGAGGTGACCACCGGTGACCCAGCATCACGACCCGGTGCACCCCGAGCCGGGTGACCTCGAGCCGATGCCCGCGCTGGCCGACGCCGATGACGCATTCGTGCGGTCCCTGCTGGCCGACCTGCCCGAGGTGACCATGCCGGCGGAGGTCGCCGCGCGCATCCACGGCGCGCTGGACGCCGAGCCCCGGCAGCCGCTGGCGACGCCGCTGGCGGCCGAAACGGCCGTCGGGACCGTGGTGCCACTCGCCCCTCGGCGGGCGCGCCTGGCCCCACTGGCCCGGATTCTGCCCGCGGCGGCGGCCCTGATCCTGGTCGCCGGTGGCCTCGTCTTCGGCTGGCAGGCCCTGCGCGGCGTCGGGTCCGACTCTGCGACCGGGGGGGCGACGCGCGACGCGGCCGGCCCCGAGTCCGGCTACACGGCGCCGACCCGGACCGGCACGGCGTACACGAAGGCGGCGCTGCCGGACCAGGTCCGCGCCCTGCTGTCCGGCGCTGGCGGGGGGGCGTCGCCCGCGTCGGTCGCCAAGGACCTGGCCGGGGCCGGCGGCCTGCTGGACAGCCCGGACCGGCTCGCCTCCTGCCTGGCCGCGGTCGAGGAGGGCGGCCCGACCGTGCTCCCGCTGGCCGTCGACGCCGGCACGTTCGAGGGCCGGCCCGCGCTGGTCATCGTGCTCCCGTCCACCCAGCCGGGCGCCCGGGACGTCTTCGTCGTCGCGGCCGGCTGCTCGCAGGCGGACGCCCAGCTGCTGCACTTCGCCCGCGTCGTCGGCTGAGCCGGAATGCCCGGCGCCTAGGATCGGTTGAGGCAGCCAGGCGGTCCGTCGAGCGGGCCGCCGCCGACCACTGTAAGGACGAACGTGGACGACGTGCGTGACGTGATCATCATCGGGTCGGGCCCGGCCGGCTACACGGCCGCGGTCTACGCGGCTCGGGCGAACCTGCGTCCCCTGGTGTTCGAGGGCAGCGTCACCGCCGGCGGCGCCCTGATGAACACCACGGACGTCGAGAACTTCCCCGGCTTCCCCGACGGCGTCCTCGGCCCGGAGCTGATGGAGAACCTGCGCAAGCAGGCCGAGCGCTTCGGCGCCGAGCTGGTGACCGACGACGTCGTGTCGGTCGACCTGACGGGCGACGTCAAGCTGGTGACCGACGGGTCGGGCGGCCAGCACCGGGCCCACACGGTGATCCTGGCCACCGGCTCCGGCTACCGCGAACTGGGCCTGCCGAACGAGAAGCGGCTGTCCGGCCACGGCGTGTCGTGGTGCGCGACCTGTGACGGCTTCTTCTTCCGCGACCAGGACATCGTCGTCGTGGGGGGCGGGGACACCGCGCTCGAGGAGGCCACCTTCCTCACCCGGTTCGCCCGGTCGGTCACCGTGATCCACCGCCGCGACGCCCTCCGTGCCTCGAAGGTCATGCAGGACCGTGCGTTCGCCAACGACAAGATCCGCTTCCGCTGGAACAGCCAGGTCGTCGAGGTGCACGGGGACGCGAAGGTCACCGGCGTCCGGGTGCGCGACACGCAGACCGACGAGGAGACCGACCTCGAGGTCACCGGCCTCTTCGTCGCGATCGGGCACGACCCGCGCAGCGAACTGGTCCTGAGCCAGGTCCGCGTCGACGAGAACGGCTACGTCGTGGTCGACCATCCGTCGACCCGCACCTCGCTGCCGGGCGTGTTCGCCTGCGGCGACCTGGTCGACCACCACTACCGCCAGGCGGTGACCGCGGCCGGCACCGGGTGTGCCGCCGCGCTCGACGCCGAGCGCTACCTCGCCGACCTCGCCGACCGCACGCCAGCGGCCGACCGGGCCCCGATCGCCGGCTGACGCCGGCCGCTCGCGCCCCCCACCCCGACAGGAGACCTTCGTGGGAGCCAACACCAAGCCCGTCACCGACGACTCGTTCGCGGCCGACGTCCTGCAGTCCGACCGGCCGGTCATCGTCGACTTCTGGGCCGAGTGGTGCGGTCCGTGCCGGGCGGTCGCTCCGGTCCTCGAGGAGATCGCCGCGGAGCACGCCGACGCGCTGCGCGTCGTCAAGCTGAACGTGGACGAGAACCCGCGGACGGCCGCGTCCTACGGCGTGACCTCGATCCCCACCCTCAACGTCTACGTCGGTGGTGAGCTGGTCAAGACCATCGTGGGCGCCAAGCCGAAGGCCGCGCTGCTCAAGGACCTGCAGCCCTTCCTGGGTGGCTGACACCCGCCGCAGGACCGTTACGATGCGGGTTCGCCAGGAGAGCCGGCCAGCCGTCGCCCGCCGGTCGTCACGGGAGGATCACCGCCGATGCCCCAGACCGTCTACCGCCGAGGGGACCACGGTCCCGCGGTAGCGGAGATCCAGGCCCGGCTGGCCCTGCTCGGCCTGCTCCCACCCGGCGGCACCGACTACGAGGGCGCGGTCTTCGACGACGCGGTCGACCGCGCGGTCCGCCAGTTCCAGCAGGCCCGTGGCGCGACGGTCGACGGTCTGGTGGGCGCGCAGACCTGGCGCCTGCTCGACGACGCCCGCTGGCGGCTGGGCGACCGGGTGCTCTGGTACGCGCCCAGCCACCTGCTGTCCGGCGACGACGTCGCCGATCTCCAGCATCGGCTGTCCGACCTGGGCTTCGACGTCGGCCAGGTCGACGGGATCTTCGGGCGGCAGACCGAGTCCGCGGTGCGGGACTTCCAGCGCAACGTCGGCATCACGGTCGACGGCCTGTGCGGCCCGCGCACCTTCCGCGCGCTGGACCGGCTGGCCCGCACGGTGGTCGGCGGCGCGCCGGGTGCGCTGCGCGAGGCCGAGCGACTGCGGCACAGCGGTCCCGGGCTCGCCGGGAAGGTCGTCGTCGTGGATGCCGGGCACGGCGGGGCGGACCTCGGGGTCAGCGCGCACGGGCTCACCGAGGCGGGCGTCGCGGAGGACCTCGCCGCCCGCGTCGAGGGTCGGCTGTCCGCCATCGGCGTGCGCGCCTACCTCACGCGGGGCCGGCTGGCCGACGACGAGCAGCCGCCGAGCGACACCGCCCGGGCGGAGGTCGCCAACCGGCTCGAGGCGGACCTCGTGGTGTCCCTGCACTGCGACGGCTCGGCCACCCCTGCCGCGCACGGGGTGGCCACCTACTACTACGGCGCCGACCGGCTGGGCGCGTTCTCCAGCGCCGGCGAGCGCTTCGCCGACCTGCTGCAGCGCGAGCTGGCGGCTCGTACCGACCTGACCGACTGCGGCTTCCACCGCAAGACCTGGGACCTGCTGCGGCGGACCCGGATGCCGGCCGTTCGGATCGAGCTGGGCTACCTCACCCACCCCGGGGACGCCGCCCGGCTGGCCGACGCGGGGTTCCGCGACGTCGTCGCCGAGGCCGTGGTCGCCGCTGTGCAGCGGCTCTACCTGCCGCCGGAGGACGACACGCCGACCGGGACGATCCGGCTGCCCGACCTGGTGCGCTGACTGATCCGAGCCCCCGCCGGCACCGGACGGACCGTACCCAGCAGCCGGCCGAGAGCGCCCTCGACGTCGGCCCGCCACGACAGCGAGGTCCTCAGGTCCAGGCGCAGCCGGGGGGTCCGTGGGTGGGTGCGCACGGTCCGGAATCCCACCGCCTGCAGGAACCCCGTCGGCAGCACGCACGGTTCCCCCCCGGTCTGCGTCGTCCCGAACGCCTCGAGCCCGTGGACCCCGCGGCTGACCAGGTCAGCGGCGGCCGCCTGGACGAGCGCCCGGCCCAGGCCGCCGCCCCGGTGGTCCGGCCGCACCCGCAGGGCGGTCAGCAGCACCGCGTCGGAGCCCACGGGGGCGGTCGCAAACGCTGCGGCGCGCGGCACCAGCACCGGTGGCGCGTAGAGCACGTGGCCCACCGGCTCGTCGTCGACGTACAGGATCCGACCGCACGACCCCCACTCGAGCAAGGTGTCGGAGACCCAGGCGGTCTTCTCTTGTTCGGTCTGACCGGCCTCGGTCACCGCCCGGGCGGTGACCGGGTCGACCTCCCAGCGCACACACCCGCGGCAGGGGTCGACCAGGTCGGGCACGGCGTCGGCGGTGACGGGGGCGAAGCGGCGGGCCATCGGGCTCACCCGGCGACCGCGTCTGGCCGCACCACCTGCGGCAGGACCGCGTGCCGGTCGGTGGCCGACACCGGGGGGACGTAGCCGCTGGCCCGGGGGCGGCGGCGCGGCACGAGCAGCTCGACGACGAACGCGGCGACCGCACCGACGGCGAGCCCGAGCAGCACCAGGCGCAGCCACTTCATCCGGCACCTCCGCGGGGGGTCGAGCCCGCACCACCGTCCGACGTGCGGCAGGCTGGTACCCAGTCTAGGCCGAGGCCGCGCCCGAACCGGCAGCCGAGAGAGGTGACCGTGCACAGCCCGCCACCCACGCACGGCTCCCGGCTCGACCCGTGGGTGTCGGCCTACGCCGCCCGCGCCGGGTCGATGACGGCCTCGGAGATCCGGGCGCTGTTCGCCGTCGCCTCCCGGCCCGAGGTGGTCTCGCTGGCCGGCGGCATGCCGTTCGTGTCCGCGCTGCCGCTGGACGCGGTGGCGGCCACGGTCGGCCGGCTGGTCGCCGAGCAGGGCGCCCGCGCCCTGCAGTACGGCTCCGGCCAGGGCGACGTCCGGCTGCGCGAGCAGATCGCCGGCGAGCTGATGCCGCTGGTCGGCGTCGCCACCCACCCGGACGACGTCGTGGTCACCGTCGGCTCGCAGCAGGCGCTGGACCTGGTCACCCGGGTGTTCTGCGATCCCGGCGACGTGGTGCTCGCGGAGGCGCCGTCCTACGTCGGGGCGCTGTCGGTGTTCGCCGCCTACCAGGTCGAGGTCGTCCACGTGCCGATGGACGACCAGGGCCTCGACCCGGCCGCGCTACGGGAGGCGCTGGCCGGGCTCGCCGCGTCCGGGCGGCGGGCGAAGCTGCTGTACACGATCCCCTCGTTCCACAACCCGGCGGGCGTGACCCAGGGGTCGGCCCGTCGGTCCGAGGTGCTCGCCGCGGCCGAGGCGGCTGGGGTCCTGGTGCTGGAGGACGACCCCTACGGGCTGCTGGGCTTCGACGGTGCCGTGCCGCGGGCGCTGCGAGCCGACTCCGACGAGGGCGTCGTGTACCTGGGGTCGTTCTCCAAGACCTTCGCGCCCGGGTTGCGGGTGGGCTGGGCCGTCGCGCCGCACGGCATCCGCGAGAAGCTGGTCCTGGCCGCCGAGGCCTCGGTGCTGTGCCCCTCGGAGTTCGCCCAGGCGGTGGTCAGCGCCTATCTGGACGAGCAGCCGTGGTTCGACCAGGTGAAGGCGTTCCGGGAGGTCTATCGGGAGCGCCGCGACGCCCTGCTCGAGTCGATGGCCGCCCTGCTGCCCGCCGGCACCACGTGGACCCGGCCCGGCGGCGGGTTCTACTCCTGGGTGACCCTGCCCGGCGGGCTGGACGCCACGGCGATGCTGCCCCGCGCCGTGACCGCGCGGGTCGCCTACGTGCCCGGGACGGCGTTCTTCGCCGGCCCGGCGAAGGACCGCGGTCGGCCCTGTCTGCGCCTGTCGTACTGCTTCCCGGAGCCGGAGCGGATCAGGGAGGGCGTGCGTCGGCTGGCCGGGGTGGTCGAGGCCGAGCTGGACCTCACCTCGACGTTCGGACCGCAGTCCGCCGGACGTCCGCGCGGAGTCGTCGACGTCCCAGGACCGGAGACCGCATGAGCCCGCAGAACGCCTCGAGCCCGC
>DAIRVJ010000006.1:0-2466 GCA_036802895.1 Candidatus Nanopelagicales bacterium | reverse complement strand
CTGACCGCCCAGCGTCCTTCCGTCGTCGTCCCGCTCCTGCACGGCGTCTCCGGGGAGGACGGCGCCGTCCAGGACGTGCTCGAGCTGCTCGACCTGCCCTACGTCGGTTCCCGACCGGACGCCTGCCGCACCGCGTACGACAAGGCGGTCGCCAAGGCCACCGTCGCCGCGGCCGGGCTGGACACCCCCGTCGCCGTCGCGCTGCCCCACACGACCTTCCGCGAGCTCGGGGCCGGCGTCGTCCTGGACGCGATCGTGGCCAAGCTCGGCCTGCCCGTGATGGTCAAGCCCACCCGGGGTGGTTCGTCGCTGGGCTGCTCCGTCGTCCGGGTCGCCGACGAGCTGCCGGGAGCCATGGTCGGCTGCTTCGCCTACGGCGACACCGCCCTGGTCGAGCGGTTCGTCGACGGCGTCGAGGTGGCCGTCTCGGTCGTCGACCTCGGCGACGGCCCGCAAGCGCTGCCGGCGGTCGAAATCGTCCCGGACGGCGGCGTCTACGACTACGCCGCCCGGTACACCGCCGGGGCCACGGAGTTCTTCGCCCCGGCCCGGCTGCCCGAGGACGTCGCCGCCCGGTGCGCGCGGACGGCCCTCGAGGCGCACCGGGTCCTCGGCCTGCGCGACCTCTCCCGCAGCGACCTGGTCGTCGACGGTCGCGGCCGGGTGTGGTTCCTCGAGGTCAACGTCGCGCCGGGGATGACCGAGACGTCGCTGTTCCCGCAAGCCGTCCAGGCGGCCGGGCTGGACGGCGGTGCCCTGTGGCGGACCCTGCTCGAGCGGGCGATCGCCCGCGGCTGACGCCGGAGGGTCGCGGGCCGGGCCGCTAGGCTCGCGGACGTGCACCCCGGCGCGCCGGGGGTCGGCCCGGCCCCTGCGGACCTCCCCGGCATCCCCCTGCTCGAGGATGACCTCGACGCCCCCGGGGTCATCCACCCGGCCGAGGTGATCGAGGCGATCGACATGCCCAGCCGAGTCGTCCTGTGCTTCTTCGCCGAGGTCCTCGACGCGATCTCCACCCGCCCCGACTGCCGCGAGCTCGATGTCCGCGTCTGGGCGCACGGCCGCCACCCGCTGTACGAGATCGAGCACCGCGGGCAGCGGCTGGCCGTGGCGCATCCGGGCGTGGGCGCCCCGCTGGCCGCCGGCATTCTCGAGGAGGTCGTCGGCCTGGGCGGCCGGGAGTTCGTGACCGTCGGCGGCGCCGGGGCCCTGGTCGGCGACCTCGACATGGGCCACCCGATCGTCGTCGACAGCGCGGTGCGCGACGAGGGCACGTCGCTGCACTACGCACCGCCGGGCCGGGTGATCACCACCGACCCGCAGTGCGTGGCCAGCGTCGCCGGCACGCTGGCTGCGGCGGGGGTCGAGTTCCGCACCGGGCGGGCCTGGACGACCGACGGGGTCTACCGGGAGACCCGCGCCCGGGTCGAGCGCCGGGTGGCCGAGGGGTGCATCGCCGTCGACATGGAGGCCTCGGCCCTGCTGGCCGTCGCGCAGTACCGGGGGGTCCGGCTGGCGCCGCTGCTGTACGCCGGCGACTCGCTGGCCGGGGAGATCTGGGACCACCGGCAGTGGTACGCGGCGACCAGCCTGCGCGCGGCCCTGTTCTGGCTCGCGGCCGATGCGGCCCTCGACCTGCCCCCGGCGGTCGCCGGGCCGTCCTGCGCGTAGGCGGTGCCGAACGCCTCCACGGCGTCCGCCCGGACGTCGATGAGCGCGACCTCGAGCACCACCGGTCAGCCCTCGCCGGCGCCGGGTCGGTCCGGGTCGAGCAGCCCGACGATGCGGTGCAGGTCCTCGGTCGACGCGAAGTCGATGGTGATCGCGCCGCGTCGCCGGCCCACGTCGATGCGCACCCGGGTCTCCAGGCGGTCGCTGAGCCGGTCCGAGAGGTCCACCAGCTCAGGGGCGATTGGAGGGCGCGTCCGATTTCTGGGCTTTCGTGGTGGTATGTCGCCTTCGCCGAGGGCGACGATCTCCTCGACCGACCGCACAGACAGCCCCTCGGCGACGATCCGATGGGCCAGCCGCTCCTGCGCGTCGGCGTCCTCCAGGCCCAACAGCGCCCGAGCGTGGCCGGCGGAGAGCACGCCGGCCGCCACCCGGCGCTGGACCGAGGGCGGGAGTCGCAGCAGCCGGATGGTGTTGGTGATCTGCGGACGCGACCGGCCGATCCGGTGTGCCAGCTCGTCGTGGGTGCAGCCGAAGTCCTTGAGCAGCTGGTCGTAGGCCGCGGCCTCCTCCAGCGGGTTGAGCTGGCTGCGGTGCAGGTTCTCCAGCAGCGCGTCACGCAGCAGCGCATCGTCGGCGGTGTCCCGGACGATCGCCGGCAGCACGTCCAGGCCCGCTGCCTGGCAGGCCCGCAGCCGGCGCTCACCCATGATCAGCTCGTACCGGTCGGCCCCGAGGGCCCGGACGACGACCGGCTGCAGCAGGCCGATCTCCCGGACCGAGTGGACCAGCTCG
>DAIRVJ010000005.1:34359-36010 GCA_036802895.1 Candidatus Nanopelagicales bacterium | reverse complement strand
GGCTCAGAGGTTGCCGCGGCGAGCCTGTTCCCGCTCGATGGCCTCGAAGAGCGCCTTGAAGTTGCCCTTGCCGAAGCCCATCGACCCGTGTCGCTCGATGATCTCGAAGAACACGGTGGGACGGTCCTGGACGGGCTTGGTGAAGATCTGCAGCAGGTAGCCGTCCTCGTCACGGTCGGCGAGGATGCCCAGCTCGCGCAGCTGCTCCAGCGGGACCCGGGTCTCGCCGACCCACTCCCCGAGCGTGTCGTAGTACGAGCCGGGGGTGTCGAGGAACTCCACGCCCTGGGCGCGCATCGCCCGGACGGTGCCGACGATGTCGCCGGTGTTCAGCGCGACGTGCTGCACCCCCGGACCGCCGTAGAACTCCAGGTACTCGTCGATCTGCGAGCGCTTGCGGGCGACCGCCGGCTCGTTGATGGGGAACTTCACCCGGCGGCTGCCGTCGGCGACGACCTTGGACATCAGGGCGGAGTACTCGGTCGCGATGTCGTCCCCGACGAACTCCTTCATGTTCGTGAAGCCCATGACCCGGTGGTAGAAGTCGACCCACTCGTCCATGTGGCCGAGCTGGACGTTCCCGACGCAGTGGTCGACCGCGGTGAACAGCCGGGGACCGGGCTCGACGATCGGCCCGCGCGCCACGAACCCGGGGAGGTACGGACCCTGGTAGCCGCCGCGCTCGACCAGCGAGTGCCGCGTCTCGCCGTAGGTGGCGATCGCCGCCCGGACGACCCGGCCGTGCTCGTCCTCGAGGACGTGCGGCTCCTCCAGCCCGCGGGCGCCGTGCGCGACGGCGTAGGCGTACGCCGCCTCGGCGTCCGGCACGGCCAGCGCCAGGTCGATGACACCGTCCCCGTGCGCGGCGACGTGCCGGCCGAGGTCGGTGTCGGCGTGCACCGGGCCGCGCAGCACGAAACGGGCCGACCCGGACTCCAGCACGTAGGCCGTCTCGTCGCGCTCACCGGTCTCCGGCCCGCAGTAGGCCACGGCCCGCATCCCGAAGGCGGTGGAGTAGTAGTGGGCGGCCTGCTTGGCGTTGCCCACCGCGAAGACGATCGCGTCCATGCCCAGCAGCGGGAAGTCGGCCGGCGCCGAGGAGGGGGCGGACGACGGGAGCGCAGCGGTATCGGTCATGGCGCGAGCATGGGCGGAGCAGGGCAGGTTGCGCAATGCTGGGACGACACGATGGACAATCTGCTCAGGTGCTCAGCCTCACAACCCCACCCCGACTGAGCAGAGTGGTGAGGGAGGTGCCGATGGACGGCCTGGACGTGGCCCTGCTGGACCTGCTCACCGCCGAGCCGCGCGTCGGCGTCCTGGAGGCCAGCCGCCGCCTGGGCGTCGCCCGCGGCACGGTGCAGTCCCGACTGGACCGGCTCGAGGCGTCCGGCGTCGTGACCGGGTTCGGCCCCCAAGTCGACCCGGGAGCGCTCGGGTTCGGGGTGACCGCGTTCGTCACCCTGGAGATCCGCCAGGCGCGCGGGCACGACGAGCTGGCGGCGCGCCTCGCGGACATCCCCGAGGTGATCGAGGTGCACACCATCACCGGCGCCGGGGACCTGCTCTGCCGCATCGTCGCCCGCTCGAACGCCGACCTCCAACGGGTCATCGACGCGATCGTGGCCGTGGACGACGTCCAACGGACCTC
>DAIRVJ010000005.1:31310-34259 GCA_036802895.1 Candidatus Nanopelagicales bacterium | reverse complement strand
GTCCCGGACGGCGACCCGGCGGCCGTCGTCGGTGACCACGGACCCGCTCCACGTCCCGAAGCACTGGTGCACCTCGGTGCCGATCACCGCCAGCTCGGTGCGTGCGCGTCGCTCGTGCGACGGCGTCAGGGTGAGGTCGATCCTGCCGGTGCGCGGTGCGGTCACCCGCCAGGGCGCGGTCCAGTCCGCCCGGTCGTACGTCCACCTCAGGTCCTCGCCGACCTTGTGCAGCCGCCCGTCGACGCACAGCGCGTTCTCGGTCATCCCCGTGCCGTCGGTCCACCGGCCACCCAGCTGCAGCCCGACTGTACGGCCGTCGGCGGTCCCCGACCCGGATCCCCAGTTCCACGTCGTGCGGTAGGGCCAGCGGCCCCGCCCGTGGTCGAGGACGGCCCAGGACTCGCCGGGAGCGAAACGGAGCGTCCGACCGTCGACCTGAACGACCCCCTCGGCCGGCAGGGTGTTCTCCTTCACCGTGTACTGGAACCGGGTCGGGCTCCACGGGATGACCACGCCGAGTGACTCGTGTCCCTCGGGGCGCCGGACGAGGACGTCGGCGTCCAGCCGGGCCGTCTGCGCACGCAGTCGCATCCCGCCGTCGACCGGGGTGATCCGGATCGACAGCCCCCGCCCGGCGACCTCGACCTCCCGCGCGCCGGAGCGCTCCGGCAGCTCGACGCCGTGGGCCAGCGGCACGATGGCGGTGCGCTCGACCTCGGTGCCGCCGTCGTCCAGCAGCCAGACCGTGTGCAGGGCGAGGTAGTCGAGGCTGCTGACGGTGAGCGCCAGCACCTGTCCAGGCGCCTGGACGCACCAGTACTCCCAGCGCTTACCCCGGCCCCAACCGCGCAGGTTGGCCCGGTGCACCGGGTGTCGTGACCAGCCGACCGCGGCCGGGTTCAGCCGCCCGCCGGCCGTGCAGAGGTCGACCGGCTCGGTGATCTCGGGCTCCTGCGTCGCCAGCTCCACCACCCACCCGAGCCTGCCGGGACGGGACGGCGGGCGTCGAGGGCCTGAGGACCTTCGCCACCGCCGGACGCTGCGGCGGCGTCCTAGGCTGCGAGCGAGCCAGCCGAAAGGTGCCGCGATGACCATGCAGCAGCCTTACCCGGACCGGGCGGCGACCACCGCCGCCTTCGCCGACCATGTCGACCGCGGCAAGGCGACGTTGCTCGGCTCCTTCGGCGCCGACATCGTCATGGGCCGACGGTCCGGCATCCACTTCTGGGACGCCTTCGACGGCCGCCGCTTCGTCAACTGCCACTGCAACGGCGGCGTCTTCAACCTGGGCCATCGTCACCCTCGGGTGCTGGCCGCCGTCCGGGCCGCGATGGACGAGCTCGACCTCGGCAACGACCACCTGATCTCCGGCTGGCGGGCCCGGCTGGCCGAGCGGCTCGCCGCGACCACAGGCGGTCGGCTGCCCGCGGTCGTGTTCGGCGTCGGGGGCGCCGAGGCGGTCGAAGTCGCCATCAAGGTGGCTCGGGCGCGCACCGGTCGCGGCGGCGTCGTCTCCGCGGTCGGCGGCTACCACGGCCACTCCGGCCTGGCGATGGCGACCGGCGACCCGGCGTACCGCGACCCGTTCGGGCCCAACCTCCCCCAGTTCCACCAGGTGCCGTTCAACGACCTGGCGGCCATGGACGCGGCGGTCGGGGACGAGACGGCCGCGGTCCTGCTCGAGCCGATCCCGGCCACGCTCGGCATCGTGCCGCCCGAGCCGGGCTACCTGGCCGGGGTCCAGACCCTGTGCCGGGAGCGCGGCGTGCTGTTCGTCCTGGACGAGGTGCAGACCGGCCTCGGCCGCACCGGGACGGTCTGGTACCACGAGCAGGAAGCCCTGGAGCCGGACGTGGTCATCACCGCCAAGGCGCTCTCCGGAGGGGTGTACCCGATCACGGCGACGCTGATGACCCGCGAGGGCCACGCGGTGTTCGACGAGCACCCCTACGTGCACGTGTCGACGTTCGGCGGCGCCGAGCTCGGCTGCGTGGCCGCGCTGACCGTGCTCGACGTCATCGAGGAGCCCGGCTTCCTCGAGCGGGTGAGCACGCTCGGGGAGTGGTTCGAGTCCGAGCTCGCCGGTCTGCCGTGCACGCTGCGCCGCCGCGGGATGTTCATGGGGCTGAAGTTCGACGACCCCTACGGAGGAGTCGCCGCCGCCGGGAAGCTGATCGCGGCCGGTGTGTTCGCGGTGTTCGCCAACAACGACCCCTCGGTGCTTCAGTTCCTCCCGCCGCTGGTCATCTCCGACGACGAGGCGGAGGAGCTGGTGCACATGGTCCGCGGCGCCGTCGCGTGAGCGGGCGCGCGTGACCAGCCCGCCCGAGCCGCCGGACCTGGCCGCGCTCGAGCACGCGGTGCAGCGCGCCCTGGCGTCCGGGTCGACCGCCGGGCTGCACGTGCTCGGCCAGGGCGAGATCTCGCTGGTGCTGGGGCATCCGGCCGGCGCGCCGACCTCCGCGTGCAAGCGGCTGCCCCGGTTCCCCGACCCCGAGTCGTTCAGCCGCTATGGCGAGGTCCTGGCCGGCTACCTGGACGCGCTGTCGGCGCGAGGTCTGCGCCCGGCGCCCAGCGCGCTGCACCGGGTACCAGGTGACGACGGCGTGGTGGGCTACGTCGTCCAGCCGCTGCTGCCGGCCGAGCGGGTGGCGCCGCAGGTGCTCCGGCAGGTCCCGCCCGACCCGGACCACCCGGTGGTCGCCCAGGTCGTCGAGCACGTCGCGGCCGCCGTCGACGACCGGGTCGGGGTGGACGCCCAGCTCTCCAACTGGGTGGTCGAGGCATCGGGGAGGCTCACCTACCTCGACGTCACCACCCCCCTGCTGCGCCGGCCGGACGGCTCGACCGAGCTGGACATCGACCTGTTCCTCGCCCCGTTTCCCTGGGCCATGCGCGGCGCCGTGCGGCGGTTCGTCGTCCCGGGCCTGTTGGCCCGCTACCACGACC
>DAIRVJ010000005.1:0-31210 GCA_036802895.1 Candidatus Nanopelagicales bacterium | reverse complement strand
CGCAGCCGAGCCGTCGCCGCCGTGTTCGACCGGGCCGCCACGACCTACGAGGCCGTGGGCGTGCCCTGGTTCGCGCCGATCGCACAACGACTGGTCCGCGAGCTCGCCCCGTCCCCGGGCGAGCGTGCCCTCGACATCGGCTGCGGCCGCGGTGCGGCGCTGTTCCCCCTGGCCGAGGCGGTCGGACCGACCGGCGCCGTGACCGGCATCGACCTGTCCGCAGGGATGGTGCAGGCGACCCAGGACGACGTGCTGGCCCGCGGCTGGACCCACGTGCGGCTGCACGTCATGGACGCCATGAGTCCGGGCCTTCCCGACGGCACCTTCGACCTCGCGGCGTCGTCGCTCGTGCTGTTCTTCCTACCCGATCCGGTGGCGGCCCTGACGGCCTGGCGGCGGCTGCTCGCCGAGGGTGGGCGGCTCGGCGTCTCGACCTTCGCCGAGCGCGACCCGTTGTGGGTGACCCTGGACGACGTGTTCCGCCCCTACCTGCCACCGATGCTGCTCGACGCGCGCACCCGTGGCGAGTCCGGCCCGTTCGCCAGCGACCAGGGGGTCGAGGGGCTGCTGCGGGACGCCGGCTTCGGCGGGGTGCGCACCGTCAGCGACGACGTCGCGGTGACCTTTGACGACCCCGAGCACTGGCACACGTGGTCGTGGTCGCACGGCCAGCGGGCGATGTGGGAGTCGGTCCCCGAGCCCGACCGCGCCACGGTCCGCGACGCGGCCTTCGCCGTGCTGGCCGACGCCCGCTCCGCAGACGGCCGCATCACGCTGCGCCAGCAGGTGCGGTACACCCTCGCCGACCGCGACCCGCGCTGACGGTCGAACCCGCGCCGGCTCAGCGCAGCGCCGCAGCGACCTCGGCCGCCGCGCGCTCGACGAGCCGCCCGGCCCGCTCGGTGTCCAGGCTGCCGAGGGCCACCACGCCGACGCTCGCCTCGACGTTCGGCAGACCCAGCACCGGCGCGGCCACCCCGACCGCACCCGGCTGCAGCTCGCCGCTGGACTGGACGAACCCCGCCTCCCCGGTTCGCCCGCGCAACAGGGCGCGGCCGGCGGCGCCTCTGGCGATCGGGTGTCGGGAGCCGACCCGGTAGGCCACGTGGTAGTCGGTCCAGCTCGGCTCGACGACCGCCACGGCGAGGGCGTCCGCGCCGTCGGCGACGGTCAGGTGCGCCGTGGCCCCGACCTCCTCGGCCAGCCGGCGCAGCGAGGGCAGCGCCGCCTCACGCAGCAGCGGCACGACGCGCGCTGCGAGCCGCAGCGCCCCCAGGCCGAGCCGGACCCTGCCCTCGGCGTCCCGGCGGACCAGCCCGTGTGCCTCCAGCGTCACCACCAGCCGGTAGACCACGGTGCGGCCCACCTCGAGGGCCGCGGCCAGCTCGGCGACCGAGCGGCCGGCCGGTGCGTCGGCCAGCAGGTCGAGCAGCCGGAGGCCGCGGTCCAGCGTCTGGGACGTCTCGGCGGCCACTCAGAGCCGGCCCGACGCGACGACCCGCTGGAGGAACTGCCGGGTGCGCGGCTCGCGCGGCTCGCCGAGCACCTGCTCGGGCGGACCCTCCTCGAGGACCACGCCGGCGTCCAGGAAGGCCACTCGGGTGGCCACGTCGCGGGCGAAGGCCATCTCGTGGGTCGCGAGCAACATGGTCAGCCCGGCGTCCTTGAGCTCGCGGACGACGTCCAGCACCTCCCCGACCAGTTCAGGGTCGAGGGCGGAGGTCACCTCGTCGAAGAGCATGATGTCCGGCTCCATCGCCAGGGCTCGCACGATGGCGACCCGCTGCTGCTGGCCGCCGGACAGCCGGTCGGGGTACTCCCCAGCCCGGTCGGCGAGCCCGAACCGGTCGAGCAGGGCCCGGGCTGAGTGCCGAGCCTGGTCGACCGACTGGCCGAGCACCTTGCGCGGAGCCAGGGTCACGTTCCCGAGCACGGTCATGTGCGGGAACAGGTTGAACGACTGGAAGACGATGCCCACCCGGCGGCGCACGGGGTCGGCCGGCGCCCCCGGTGCCGACACGTCCACGCCGTCGAGGCGGATCGCCCCGGCGTCGATCGGCTCCAGCAGGTTGACGCAGCGCAGCAGGGTCGACTTGCCACAGCCGGACGGGCCGATCACCGCGACCACCTCGTGGGTGTCCACCTGCAGGTCGATGCCGCGCAGCACCGGGACCGGGCCGAACGCCTTGTGCACGCCCGCGATCTCCAGCATCGGCACGGCTAGACCACCGCCCCGGCCGCTTGCCGACGTCGCTGGCGGGCGAGCAGCCAGTCGGTGAACCGGGCGAGCGGGATCGTCAAGCCGATGAACAGCAGGGCGGCCACGATGTACGAGGTGTAGTTGAAGTTGAACGAGGCGTAGATCCCCGCCTGGCGCAGCGCCTCGATCGGCCCGAGGACGGCGACCAGCGCGGTGTCCTTCTGCAGCGACACGAAGTCGTTGAGCAACGGCGGCACGACCCGGCGGATCGCCTGGGGCAGCACGACGTACCGGGTCGTCTGCAGCCCGGTCAGGCCGAGCGAGCGGGCCGCCGCGCGCTGGCTGGGGTGCACCGAGTCGATGCCAGCCCGGTAGACCTCGGCGACGTAGGCCGAGTACGACAGCACGAGGGCCACCGTGCCCCACACCAGCGCCGACGTGGTCAGCCCGCTGATCCGCAGCGCGGGAATCCCGAAACCGAACAGGTAGACCAGCAGCAGGGTGGGGATCCCGCGGAACACGTCGGTGAACACCGCCGAGACCACGCGCAGCGGCAGCAGGATGGGCGCCTGCAGCCCGCGCAGCAGAGCCACGACCAGCGCGAGCACGAGGATGGCCGGCTCGGCGACGAGGAAGATCCGCACGTTCAACCAGAACGCCCGCGCCACGTCGGGTGCGGACACCCGGAAGTCGGCGCCGGAGAAGAAGGTCTCCTGGACGCGCGGCCAGCCCGGGGTGCGGGTGACGGCCCAGCCCACCGCCGCGAAGAAGGCCAGGGTGGAGACGGTGGCCACGAGGACGTCGCGCCGGGCCCGGCGGCGCAGGTAGGCCCGCCGCCCGGCGTCCACGACGGGCCCGGCGACCGGCACGGCCACCGGCGCCCCGCCGACGGTCACCGGAACGTGGGAACGCCGGCGCCTGAGCCGAGATACTCGTCCGCGAGGGCCTGGAGCCGCTTCGCGGCGATCAGCTCGTCCAGGGCGAGGTTGACGCAGGTCACCAGCGGGTTGCCCTTCTCGAACAGCAGCCCGAACTGCTCGCTGCCCGCCTCGGCCGGGAACTGGCCGACGATCACCGAGTTGTCGATCTCGGCCGCGGTGACGTAGAACGCGGTCGGCAGGTCGACCACGATGGCGTCCAGCTGCCCGTTCTGCAGCGACTGCTTGGCCCCGTTGGTGTCGTCGAACACCGAGGCTTTCGTGGTCGGCTGCACGACGTCCTGCAGGTACTTCAGGCTGGTGGTCCCCACCTGGGCGCCCAGCTTGAGGCCCTTGAGGTCCGCCAGCGTCTTGGCTGCGGCGCCCTTCGACCCCTTGAGGGCCACCACGGCCTGGCTGACGTCGTAGTACCCCTTGCTGAAGTCGACGACCTTCTGCCGCTCGGGGGTGATCGAGATCTGGTTGATGTCGAAGTCGAAGTTCTTCTTACCGGGGGCGTAGGAGGAGTTGAACGGCACCACGACCCACTTCACCTGGTCCTTGGTGAACGCCAGCCGCTCGGCCACGCCGTAGGCCACTCCCGACTCGAAGCCCTTGCCGTTCGACGGGTCGTCGTCGACGAAGTACGGGGGATAGGCGGGCTTGTCGGTGCCGATGGTCAGCACGCCGGGCGTGACCAGCCGCAGCTTGTCCTTCGCGCAGTCGTCGGCGGCCGGCGACCCGGAGGACGTGGGCGTCGTGGTCGCCCCGTCGTCGGTGCCGCAGGCGGCGAGCAGCAGCGCGCCGCAGGCGAGCGCGGCAGCAGCGGTTCGGTGGTGTCGAGGACGCATGGTCTCGCTCCCAGGATCGGGTGGGCCGTCTCGGGCAGCCTAGCGAGCCGGCTGCGGCACCGGGCGCAGCCGCGACGCGAGCACGGCCCCCGCGACGGCCAGCACCGCCATCGCGACGTAGATGACCGCGAAGGCCGCGTCGTCCGGCCCGGGGCGGGCCACCGCATAGGCGTAGACCGCGCCGCCGGCGCCGATCGTCACCACGCTGGCCAGGGCGTCGCTGACCTGCAGCGCGGCGGAGTTGGCCCCCTGGTCCTGCCGGGGCGACAGCTCGAGCAGCAGCACCCCCACCGAGGCCATGGCCAGCCCCATCCCGATCCCGCCGACGATCCACGCGAGCGCCGCTGGCCAGGTCGGGACGCCGGGCAGCAGGACGGCCGCCACCCCGAGCACGGCGACCGCCACCAGCGCGCAGCCCGTGCGGACGAGCCGCCACCGCTCGGGGGGCGCCGTCGGCCGCCCCTGGAACCACGACCCCAGCGCCCAGCCGAGCGCGCCCCCGGTCAGCAGCAGGCCGGCTCGAGCCGGCGAGAAGCCACGCTCGGTGACCAGCATGAGCGGCACGAACGTCTCGGCTCCGAAGAACGACCCGGCCAGCACCCCGCGCATGGCGACCGACGTGGGCAGTCCGCGGGCGAACCGAAGAGTGCCGGCCGGCAGCAGCAGGCGCACGGTGGGGGCCAGCAGCGCGAGCGCGGCCGTCGCCAGCGGCAGCGAGAACCAGTCGTGCCGCTGACCCGCGTACTGCAGGGTGGCCACGCCGACCGCCGCCGCTGCGGCGGCCCGCTTGCGTCCCTCGCGCCGGGCGGCACTGCCGCCGCCCAGCGCGGCCAGCCGCGGATACATCGCCGCCACCGCGGGGACGACGAGCACCGGCATCGCCAGGAACACCAGCCGCCAGGACAGGTGCTGGGCCACCCAGCCGCTGAGGGACGGGCCGACGATGGACGGCAGCACCCACGCGCCGGAGAGCGCAGAGAACAGCCGAGGCCGCAGCCGCTCCTCGTAGGCCCGGCCGACCACCACGTAGACCGCGACGATGATCGCTCCGCCACCCAGCCCCTGCACCGCCCGGCCCAGCACGAAGACGGCCATGGACGGCGCCGAGCCGGCGACCAGCAGGCCGACCGCGAACACCGCGACCCCCGCCAGCAGCGGCCGCCGGGGACCCTCGGCGTCGCAGCGCTCCCCGGCGACGACCATGGCGAACAGGCTGGTGACCAGGAAGCCGCTGAACGACCAGGCGTAGAAGCGCAGCCCGCCCAGGTCCGCGACGGCCACCGGCATCGCCGTGGCGACCGACATGGCCTCGAAGGCCACGAGGACGATGACGGAGACGACGCCGAGCGTCAGCCAGCGGTGGGCCGGCCCCAGGATCCCCTCGGTCACTCCGGGGGGCCGCCGCCGGGGGGCAGCGACTCGAAGATCTCCCGGCACTCGGGGCAGACGGGAAAGCGCCCCGGGTCGCGGTTGGGCACCCAGACCTTGCCGCACAGCGCTCTCGCCGGCGTCCCGGTCACCGCGCTCTCGACGATCTTCTCCTTGCGCACGTAGTGCGCGAAACGCTCGTGGTCTCCGTCGTCGGTCGGGACCGGCCGGGTGAGCTCCTCGGTCAGGACGTCGGTGCCGCCGAGCGGCTCGGGCTGCGGCTCGACCGGGTTCTGCGGCTCGCTCATGGCGGAGGAGTCTACGACGGCGCGGTCAGTTGAGCTCCGGGTCCGGGGTCCAGGTCGAGACCATGCCGAGGTCGCCACCCTGTCGGCGCAGGACCGCTCGCCAGAGCCCGTCGGGGTCGTCGGTGAACACGTCGTCCACCCGGGCGTCGACCACGTACCACGCGCCTTCCCCAAGCTCGCCCTCGAGCTGGCCGCTCCCCCAGCCCGAGTACCCGGCGAAGACGCGCATCGCCAGCAGGGCCTGCGCCACCTCCTCCGGCGGGGTGTCCAGGTCGAGGATGCCGAGCCCGGCGGCCACCGGCTTGAACCCGGCCGGTGCCGCAGGTGCCAGCGCCACGGCCAGGGCGCCGTCGAGCCCGACCGGCCCTCCCTGGTGCAGCACGGGGTCGCCCGTGACCTCAGCCGCCCAGCCGGGCAGCACCTGCGCGACCGCTAGCTGGCTCGGTCGGTTGAGCACGACGCCGAGGGCGCCGTCGTCGTCGTGCTGCAGCAGCAGGACGACGGAGCCGGCGAAGTTCGGGTCGGTCAGACCTGGCGTGGCGACCAGCAGCCGCCCGGCGAGGCTCAGCACGGACATGCTGCACACAATGCCGCATCGCCGCGCGTCTGTGGCACGAGCCGCCGCGGCTCAGCCGTCAGGCGTACGCCCGAGGGCGGCGAGCGCCAGGCCCAGCCGCTCGGCCGCCTCGGCGGCGACGCCGGCCATCGCCGCGGCGGCCACCGGGTCGCCTGCGGCGAGCATCTCGCGCGGGTCCGCCGCCTCAACGACCGTCGCGTCGCCGTCGGCCCGCACCACGACGTTGCACGGCAGCAGCAGGCCGACCCTCCGGTCGGCGCTGAGGGCTCGGTGGGCCAGCGGCGGGTTGCAGGCCCCCAGGATCAGGTAGTCCTCCATCTCCTCGCCCAGCTTGGCCTTCATGGTGGCCCGCACGTCGATCTCGGTGAGGACGCCGAACCCCTGCCCGACCAGCGCGGCGCGGACCTGCTCGACCACCTCCGCGAACGGGGAGTGGACGCGTAGCGTGAGAGCGGGGTCGGCCATGGCTGCCTCCGGTCGGGCGCGGGAATGCCGGGTCAGGGTCTCGAGTTGATACCCCTGGGGGTATCGTACGGGTACCGACGAGAGCGAGGAGACGAGCGTGGCCAGCGTGGCACTCACCCAGGACACCTTCGAGAGCACGGTGGTCGACAACGACCTCGTGGTCGTCGACTTCTGGGCGGCCTGGTGCGGCCCGTGCCGCAACTTCGCCCCGGTCTTCGAGCAGGCGTCCGACGCCCACCCGGACGCGGTGTTCGGCAAGGTCGACACAGAGGCCGAGCGCGAGCTCGCCGCCTCGTTCGGGATCACCTCGATCCCCACCCTCATGGTGTTCCGCGAGCGGGTGCTGGTCTACGCCGAGGCCGGCGCGCTCCCCGCCCCGGCCCTGGAGAGCCTGCTCACCCAGGTCAAGGCCCTCGACATGGCCGAGGTCCACCGCAAGGTCGCCGAGCACCAGGCCGCCCAGGCCTGACGGCTGCGCGCCGTGGCGCCCGTCGACCTGATCGCCGTCCAGCCCCTGGTCGGCCTGGCCGACTACGCCAGCGAGCAGTCCTTCGCCGCGCACCACCAGCGCCTCGCCGCCCGAGCCGTGGCCCTCCGCCGCGGCGGCGGCGTCCCTGCGCTCGCCGTCTGGCCGGAGATGGTGGGGACGTTCCTCGCCGTCGCCGACCGGCTCGGTGCCGTGGGCGACGCGACCACCACCGACGTGGCGCTGCGTCGGGTGGCCCTGCGGGTCGCCCCGGCCCTGCTGCGCACCATGCTGCGCGCCCGCACCACCTCGACGACCCGGGCCTTCCTCGCCGCGGTGGCCCCCCAGGTGTGGGAGACGCTGCACCGCACGTTCGCCGACATCGCCAGGCAGCACGACCTCTGGGTCGTCTCGGGCAGCGCGCTGCTGCCCAGGAACGCCCTGGGCGATCGCTCCCCGGTGTTCGCCCCCCTGCGCGGCGCGGACGGCGCTCGGGTGTACAACACCTCGTTCACCTTCGCGCCCGACGGACGGTGCGTCGGCGTCACCCGCAAGGTGAACCTGGTGCCGACCCAGGAGGACGTCCTCGACCTGTCCCCCGGCGACGTCGCCGACCTGGCGGTCGTGCCGACGCCGTTCGGGCCGCTCGGGACGCTGATCTGCTACGACGGGTTCGCCGAGCCGCACACCAGCCCCGACCGCGAACCCGGCTGGACCCGCTGCCTGCCGGTCCTCGACCGGCTCGGGGCAGAGGTGGTCGCCCAGCCCAGCGCCAACGCCTGGCCCTGGGATTCCCCGTGGTTCTTCAACGACACCGCCAGGGGCGAGCACCAGCTGCGCAGCGAGCAGTGGTTCGCCGAGGGCTCCGCCGCCGAGCTGCCGAGCGCGGTCAGCATCCGCTGGGTGGTCAACCCCCAGCTCGTCGGACGAGTCCTCGACAACACGTTCGAGGCGCCGTCGCTCATCCTCGAGCGGACCCCCGACGGCGTCGCGGTCCGCGCCCGGGCGGCCGACCCCAGGGCCGAGGACGTCCTCGTGGTGGCCGCCGACGGGTGACCGGCCGGGTGGCGTCTTGGCACCCCGAGACCCTTCCCTCTCGCGCCGACCACGCTGCTAGGCTGGCCGTGGTCGCAGTACCGAGAACGTGTTCGTCGCCCGCGACTAGGTTCGTGGGCGAGTGCTTTGTTCGGGTCGATTCCGCGGGGCACGACGCGCAGTACGGCACCGGCGCCCGCGGTGTGCGGGTGTCACCTCCGCACCACCGGGAGCAGGAATGGCCCAGCAGGGCACCGTGAAGTGGTTCAACTCGGAGAAGGGCTTCGGCTTCATCGCCGTCGACGGCGGCGGGGCCGACGTCTTCGTGCACTTCTCCGCCATCCAGGCCGACGGCTACCGCAGCCTCGACGAGGGGCAGCGGGTCGAGTTCGAGGTCGTGCAGGGCCAGAAGGGCCCGCAGGCCGAGCAGGTCCGCGCGATCTGACCCTGCGCCGCCAGCAGCGGCTGTCCACGCCGACGGGCGCGATCCCCCTGGGGGTCGCGCCCGTCGCGCGTTCGCAGTCCGCTCCGACAGGATGGGGCCATGCAGGTCGTCGTCCTCGCCAACCGGGCCGATCCGGAGGCGGGCTACGTCGGGGACCGGCTGGTCGCTCTCGGGGCGCGGCTGCTGCCGGTGTGGCGCGACGACCCCACCGCCTCCCCTGCTGCCTCCCCTGCTGCCTGGCCGGGTCCGGACGGCGTCGACCTGGTGCTCAGCCTGGGCAGCGACTGGTCGGTCTACTGGGAGCACGTCGCACCGGCCGTGGAACGAGAGGCCGACTATCTGCGCACGGCCGTCGACCGGGACGTTCCGGTGCTCGGGCTGTGCTTCGGGGCGCAGGTGCTCGCCCATGCCCTGGGCGGCCGGGTCGAGCGCGCCCCGACCCCCGAGATCGGCTGGTTCCGCGTCGACTCCGACCGCCCGGGCGTGCTGCCCGACGGCCCCTACCTGCAGTGGCACGCCGACCGGTTCTCGGTGCCGCCGGGGGCGACCGAGCTGGCCCGGTCGTGGGTCGGTCCGCAGGCGTTCACCCTCGCTCGGGCGGTCGGCCTGCAGTTCCACCCGGAGGCCACCCCGACCATGATCGAGCGGTGGGCGGTCGAGTCCTCCGCCGACCTGGCGGCCCTCGGCATCGACCCGCACGCGGTCGTGACCGAGACCCACGCGCGGGCCGCGGAGGCCGCCGACCGGGCTGCCACCCTCGTCGACGCGTTCCTCTCCGGCGCGCTCGGCGCGTCGCGCGGACCCGCCGACCCCGTCCCGCCCCGCCGACCTAGGAGTGCCGCCCGATGACCGTGGACCTGACGAACCGGGACTTCCTCAAGGAGGTCGACTTCACCCAGGCGGAGCTGACCGCCCTGCTCGACCTGGCCGCCGAGCTCAAGCAGGCCAAGCGGGCCCGGCAGGAGGTCCACCGACTCGGCGGCCGCTCCATCGCGCTCATCTTCGAGAAGACCTCGACGCGGACCCGGTGCGCGTTCGAGGTGGCCGCCTACGACCAGGGCGCGCACGTCACCTACCTGGACCCGTCCGGGTCGCAGATGGGGCACAAGGAGTCGACCGCCGACACCGCCAGGGTGCTGGCCCGCTACTACGACGCCATCGAGTTCCGGGGCAAGGCGCAGGCCACCGTCGAGGAGCTGGCCGAGCACGCCGACGTCCCGGTCTACAACGGGCTGACCGACGAATGGCACCCGACGCAGACGCTGGCGGACTTCCTCACCATGCGCGAGCACGGCGGCGGACGACCGCTGGCCGAGACCGCCTACGCCTACCTGGGCGACGCGCACCACAACATGGGCAACTCGCTGCTGGTCATGGGCGCCATCATGGGCAGCGACGTGCGGATCGTGGCCCCGCGGGCGCTGTGGCCCAGCGAGCAGGCCCAGACCTGGGCGGCGGAGCGGGCCGCCGTCAGTGGCGCGCGGATCACGCTGACCGAGGACCCGGCCGAAGGCCTGGCCGGGGCGCACTTCGTGCACACCGACGTGTGGGTGTCGATGGGCGAGCCGGCGGACGTCTGGGACGAGCGGATCCGGCTGCTGACCCCCTACCGAGTCGACGCGGCCGCGCTGGAGCGCACCGGCATGCCCGACGTCAAGGTCATGCACTGCCTGCCGGCGTTCCACGACGACCGCACCGTGCTGGGACGCGAGGTGGCCGAGCGGACCGGGCGGCACGACGGGCTGGAGGTGTCCGACGCGGTGTTCGAGTCGGCCGCCAACGTCGCGTTCGACCAAGCCGAGAACCGGCTGCACACGATCAAGGCCGTGCTGGTCGCCACGATCGGCGACTGAGCCGGGCGGCCGTCCCTACAGCTCGCCGAGCCGCTTGCGCAGGTTGGTCAGCTGGGTGGTGAGCTGCTGCGGCAGGTGGTCGCCGAACTTGGCGAAGTACTCGTCGGTGAGCTCGCACTCCACCAGCCAGGAGTCCTTGTTGACCGCGAACAGCTCCGCGACCTGCGCGTCGGTCAGCCCGAGCCCGTCCAGCTTGAGGTCGCCGTCGGCGGGAGCCCGACCGATCGGCGTGTCGACCGCCCCAGCCTCCCCCTCGACGCGGCGGATCGCCCACTCGAGCACCCGGGAGTTCTCGCCGAACCCGGGCCAGAGGAAGGCGCCGTCGCCGTCCTTGCGGAACCAGTTGACCTGGAAGATCCGCGGCAGCTTCGCGGGGTCGCTGCGCCGGCCCATCTCCAGCCAGTGCCCCCAGTAGCCGGCCATGTTGTAGCCACAGAACGGCAGCATGGCGAACGGGTCGCGACGCAGCGCACCAACGGTGCCCTCGGCGGCCGCGGTCTGCTCGGACGAGACGGTCGCCCCCATGAAGACCCCGTGCTCCCAGTCGTAGGACTCGGTGACCAGCGGCACGTTGGTGGCCCGGCGGCCACCGAACAGGATCACGTCGATCGGGACGCCCTGGGGGTCCTCCCACGTGTCCGCGATCGAGGGGCACTGGGCAGCGGGGGCGGTGAACCGGCTGTTGGGGTGCGAGGAGGGCTCGAGGGACTCCGGCGTCCAGTCCCGGCCCTTCCAGTCGATCAGGTGGGCGGGCGGGGTGTCCGTCAGGCCCTCCCACCAGATGTCACCCTCGTCGGTGAGCGCCACGTTGGTGAAGATGCAGTTCCCCCACAGGGTGCGCACGGCGTTGGCGTTGGTCTTCATGCCGGTGCCCGGCGCCACGCCGAAGAACCCCGCCTCAGGGTTGATCGCGTACAAGCGGCCGTCGTCACCGGGTCGCATCCAGCAGATGTCGTCGCCGACGGTCTCGACCGTCCAGCCGGGGACGGTCGGCTCGAGCATCGCCAGGTTCGTCTTGCCGCAGGCGGACGGGAAGGCCGCGGCCAGGTGCCGGACGTCGCCCGAGGGCGCGGTCAGCTTGAGGATGAGCATGTGCTCGGCCAGCCAACCGGCGTCGCGGCCCATGACCGAGGCGATCCGCAGCGCGAAGCACTTCTTGCCGAGCAGGGCGTTGCCCCCGTACCCGGATCCGTACGACCAGATCTCCCGGGTCTCCGGGTAGTGCACGATGTACTTCGTCTCGTTGCACGGCCACGCGACGTCCGGCCGACCGTCGGTCAGCGGATAGCCGACGGAGTGCACCGCGGGCACGAAGTCGCCGTCCGAGCCGATCAGGTCGAGCGCCGCCCGGCCCATCCGGGTCATGATCCGCATGTTCACGACGACGTACGGCGAGTCGGTGAGCTCCACGCCGAGCTGGGAGATGCGCCCGCCCAGCGGGCCCATCGAGAACGGGATCACGTACATCGTGCGGCCCCGCATCGATCCGCGGAACAGCTCAGTCAGCTCAGCACGCATCTCGGCGGGGTCGCGCCAGTTGTTCGTGGGGCCGGCGTCCTCGGGCCGCTCGGCGCAGATGAACGTGCGGTCCTCGACCCGAGCGACGTCGCTCGGGTTCGAGCGGGCCAGGAAGCTGTTGGGCCGCAGGTCGGGGTTGAGTCGGATGAACGTGCCCGAGTCGACCAGCAGCTGAGTCAGCCGGTCCCACTCCTCCTGGGAGCCGTCACACCACTCCACCCGGTCGGGCTGGGTCAGCTCCGCCACCTCGGCCACCCAGTCCAGCAGCTTGGCGTTCGTGGTGGGCGCTTCGGCCAGGCCGGGGACGGTCATCACTACCTCCGGTACGACGAGGGCGGCTGATGCCTAGCCTGCCCTAAGTCGTTGGGGCCGTCACCTCCGGGGGGAGGTCCGGCGGTCGCCACTCCGCGCGGTGTGACCGAGTCCACACGGGAGGGGGGTGCGAGTCACCGCAGTGGGGCGGCCGCGGCGACGGATCGGTAGCGGGGGGGAGGCCACCGTCCGTCGCCGCGGCCCTCTGCTGGGAACCGGTCGGGCCCGACCGGGGCGGGGTCAGATGAGCCCGGCTGATGATTCCCAGCAGTATGAGGGGATCGCTAGCGTGCGGCTCGGTGGCTCGTCGGGTCGACGGCACACGTGCGCACGACAACTCTCCTTCCGGGACGCCTGCGGGGTCAGCTGTCGGGTTCGGGCGGGAAGGTGCCCGGCCAGACCCTGCACGCAGGGCCGTGGCTTCACCCCTAGGCCGGGCGCCGGAGCGCATCGGCCGGGATCCCAAGGGACCGGTGGGTCCCCCGCTCCTGCCCTCGACGAGGTCGGCGGATTCCCCTCCGGTGGGCAGGACTAGGCGTCCGGCGGGGAACTGACTACGCGGGCCGGTCGTACGGCCCACACCGACGATGGCACGTCCGAGCCCGTTTGCCAAGTCGGGCGGGGCGTGTCGACCCGGGTCGGCAGGGGCGGCCGCGGGGCGCTAGCGTCGGCGCCAGCCGTCCCCCAGCGGATCGCCGCCCGCCCGCCACCCAGGAGGAGCCGTTCCATGTCAGGATTCGTGCCGCTGCCGGGCCAGGCCATGACCTGGACCAAGAACGTTCTGGGAGCCGAGGTGAGTCGGCTCTACACCCACGGCGCGGTGCTCAGCGTCATCCGCGGCAAGAAGGGTGACCTGGTCCCCGCCCACGGCTACAGCCACGGCTCGGTCACCTACGTCGTCTCGGGCCTGCTCGACATCGACGGCCACCGGATGGGACCGGGCGACGCCGGGTCGTACCAGCCGGGCAGCGGCTACTACGCCGTCCGCTTCCTCGAGGACTCGGTCTACGTGGTGGCCCGTACCTCCGACGACGAGCTCACCATGCCGGACCTGGGGGAGCGAGCCGCCGCCCATCTAGACGCGTAGGGCGAGGCTCCTCGCCCCAGCTCAGCTCGTGATGGGCATGGTCGCCGCGACGACCCAGGCCACGGGCACCGCCTGGACGAGGGCGCCCACCCACCGGGCCTTGGTGAGCCCGGCCAGGCACCAGGCGTACCAGCCGACGACGACCAGGATCCCGAACACCAGGGGCAGCGCCAGGGTCAGCACCCGCGGCGCGCCGAAGGCGACCACGGCCACGACCAACATCCCCAGCGCGAGCAGCCGGGTCACCACCATGAGCCCGGCGGTGCGCCAGCGCGACGGGCGAGCGGTGACCAGCCCGTCGCCGAGGAAGAACAGCCCGAACGTGGGGATGAGCAGCAGGGCGATCCAGCGCCGGGGGCCGACCGGCACCGCGTTCGCCCAGGTCAGGTGGGCCACCCCGGCGATCGACAGCGCCGAGTAGGCGGTCAGCGCCAGCGCTGGAAGCGCCAGCGGCCCGGGATCGGGCTGCCCGTGCGCCGGGTCGCCGACCGCGATCGCCCAGCCGGCGGCCGTCGCGACGCCGACGGTGGCGAACCACCAGCCGAGGTAACCGGCCACCGGGATCTCCAGCCCTTCGGCCATCGAAGGCACCAGCGCCAGCAGCAGGGTGGCCGCCGCCGCTCCCCCGGCGGCCAGGGCCACGGTCAGTCGGCCGGGCAGGATCCGGACGCCGGGGACGGCGTCGCGCCGCTCCTGCCGCGACGCCCGGGCCAGCAGCACCCGGGCGACCGGAGCGAAACCCACCGCCCCGGCCAGGGTGAGCAGCAGGGCCGCCAGGGGCAGCCCAGCCGGCCGCGGCGAGCCACGGCTGGGGATCCCGGCGGCCGCATCCAGCCAGTGCTGGGTGGCTCGCATGGTGTCCGAGCTCAGCACGATGCCGATGTGCTCGACCCGCGGGACGACCTGGATCTCGCGAGCGGTGCCGGTGGCCGGATCCCCGTAGCGGCGACCCGCCACGCCGTCGGGGTAGGCCGCGCGCAGCCCCTCCAGCGCCGCCGCGCGGAAGTCCGCCGACTCGAGCGATCCGACGAGCAGCAGCAGGTTCGCCGGCCGGTCGGCAACCGTCGGGAGGTGGTCGGCGTCCGGTACCGAGATGGCCACGGTGGCCCGAACGTCCCCCGGATGATCGGCGGCGAAGCGGGTCACCGCCCCGGCCCCCATCGAGTGGCCGACCAGGCTGACCAGTCCCGGCTGGGCGAACGGCTGGACGCGTGCCCAGCCCACCACCGCGTCCAGGTCGCTGGACAGCCGGGCGTACGTCGCATCCGGATCCCTGCCGAGCTCGGGCAGCGCGGCGAGGTTGCGCCCATGGCCGGCCAGGTCGGGCAGCACGGTCGCGTACCCGGCCCGGGCCAGGCCCGTGGCCAGCTCCCGCATGATCCGGTTGGAGCCGGCGTAGCCGTGCACGACGACCACCACGGGAAAGGTCCCGTCGCCCTTCGGGCGGATCACGGTCACCGGCACGCCCTCGACGGTGGCGTTTCGTCGGGCGACTCCCTCGGTCGAGCGCTGGAGGACCAGCAGGCCGGCTCCGGTGAGCAGCACGGCGAGCACGGCCAGCGCCACCGTCGCCCAGCGCCGTCCCATCATGATCACCGACCCTATGGCAGGAGCCGCGGCCGGACTCACCAGTTCCGCGGTCCGGGGTCCGCGAACTCGTCCACCCGGTAGCGCAGCACCCGCGTGCCCCGCGGCCAGCTGCCTGGCGGCAGCCCCGCCTTACGCCACAGCGCGTCCACGAACGCCGCCGGCGTCGGGATCTGCCGCCAGACCGACGGGAGCAGGGTGCCCCGGAAGCCCGGCCCGTCCAGGAGCAGGCCGTCGACGCCCGGCCGCACGGCGGCGACGACCTCGGTCGGCGAGCGGGCCGGCAGTTCCTCGGTCGGGCCCAGCACCGAGACGTCCACGCTCATGAGCCGGAAGTCCTCGACGTCGATCGGCGGCATCCGGGGATCGTCGAACGCGGCGTGGCAGGCCCGGGTCGCCACGTCGACCGCCAGCGGCTGCCGCGCCTCGAGCGAGCCGACGCACCCGAGGAGCCGGCCGTCCCGGCGCAGGGTGACGAAGCAGGCGCCCGGGGCGGCGAGCACCGCTGGGAGACCTGGGACGGGCGGAGCCCAGCGCTGGCCGGTCCTCAGCGCCTCGGCGATCGCGGTGACCGCGATCTCCAGCAGGGCGCGGCGGTCGTCGTCGCTGAGCAGGGGCGGATCGCTCACGCGGCCGCCCCGAAGGCGAAGGCGCCGTACCCGACGACCCGGTCGCGCGGGCCGGCGGTGTCCCCGGACGAGCGCAGGTCGAGCAGGCGCACCGCGGCCGACCGCCGGGCCGCGAAGGCGACCAGACCGCGCAACGGGTAGGCGCCGCACGCGTCCCGATCGCTGATCGACTCGGCGTCCAGCCCGACGACCGCGGCAGCGGTGCGTTCGTCGAGCCGCCGCGCCACCTCGTAGGACTCGTAGTGGGAGAGGTCGGTACTCACGACCACCAGGGCGGCCGGGTCGTCCCACCACGGCGCCAGCAGTCCGGCGACGACCTCGGCCGGCGCGTGGCCGACGACGACCGGCAGCACGTGGACGTCCCCGCCGAGCGAGCGCTGCAGGAAGGGCAGCTGCACCTCCAGGCTGTGCTCGGGCGCGTGCGCGTCGTCGTCGGTCACCACCCAGCCGCCGCCGGCCTCGAGCAGCCACTCGCGTGACGACGTGTCCATCGGCACCAGTCCCAGCGGGGTCGCGAACGCGTCGGCGGAGGACACCGCAAGCCCACGCACGGGGACGTAGTGCGCCGGCCCGAGGAGCAGCACGCGGGTCACGGCCGGCGCCCGCCCGCGCACCAGCCGGTAGCCGCTGCCCGCCACCGGGCCGGAGTAGACGTAGCCCGCGTGCGGCACCGCCAGCGCCCGGGGCTGCGGACCCTCGCTCGTGGCCGCCTCCAGGTGGCCGTCGACGGCCTCGGCCAGCCGCTCGGCCGCGGCCGGGTAGAAGGAGCCGGCGACGGCGGGACGGCGGACGAGCAGCCGCGCCGTCATCGGGCCACCTCCGCGAGTCGCACCGGCAGCCGGCGGGCGCCCCAGTCGCCGGGCGGCCCATCGAAGACGCCGGCGATCCTCGTCCCGCACGCGCCGCAGTGCCCGTCGTCGGTCAGCCGCCACTCCCCCAGGACGTACCAGTCCCGCTCGATGACCCTGGCCGCGCAGCTCGGGCAGTACGTCGAGTCGCCGGCCCGGTCGTGCACGTTCCCGGTGTACGCGTAGCGGACGCCGGCCTGCTGGGCGATCGCCCGGGCCCGGGTGAGGGTCTCCGGCGGCGTCGGCGGGACGTCGAGCATCTTGTAGTCCGGGTGGAACGCGGTGAAGTGCATCGGGACGTCCGGCCCGAGGTGCTCGACGACCCACGCCGTCATGCGGCGGAGCTCGTCGTCGGAGTCGTTGCGCCCGGGGATGAGCAGCGTCGTCAGCTCGACCCAGACCGAGGTCTCGTGCACCAGGTGCTCGAGGGTGTCCAGCACCGGCTGCAGGTGTCCGCCGCAGACCCGGTGGTAGTACTCCTCGGTGAAGCCCTTGAGGTCGACGTTGGCCGCGTCCATGGCCGCGAAGAACGCCCGACGCGGCTCCGGCTCGACGTATCCGGCGGTCACCGCGACCGACCTGATCCCCCGCTGGTGGCAGGCGGCGGCGACGTCGACCGCGTACTCGAGGAAGATCACCGGGTCGTTGTAGGTGAACGCGACGCTGCGGCAACCGAACCGGACCGCGGCCTCGGCGATCACGTCGGGCGACGCCGCGTCGGCCAGCGTGTCGACCTCGCGCGACTTCGAGATGTCCCAGTTCTGGCAGAACCGGCAGGTGAGGTTGCACCCGGCGGTGCCGAAGGACAGCACGGGCGTGCCCGGCAGGAAGTGGTTCAGCGGCTTCTTCTCGATCGGGTCGACGCAGAAGCCGCTGCTGCGTCCGTAGGTGGTGAGCACGATCTGGTCGCCCTGGCGAGCCCGGACGAAGCAGAGGCCGCGCTGGCCCTCATGCAGCCGACAGGCCCGGGGGCAGACGTCGCACTGGACCCGCCCGTCGTCCAACCGGTGCCAGTACGCCGTCGGCACGGTGCTGGTGGGTGCCAGGGACGTCGACATCCGGACCACCTCCACGGCCGCGACCGTCACCCCCTAGTGGACACCTCGAGAGGGCCACGCGCGAGGGCCCTTCCGCCCCAGGTGGCGACCAGGCCGGTCGTCAGCCCTTGACGGCGCCGGCCATGACACCGGCGACGAGCTGACGGCCGGCGAAGAAGAACACCACGATGAGCGGCAGGGCTGACACCGTGACGCCCGCCAGGATCAGCGAGTAGTCCTTGAAGTACGACGCCTGGAGCAGCTGAACGGCCACCGGCAAGGTGGGGTTGGACGACCCGAGCACGATGAACGGCCAGAAGAAGGCGGTCCACGACCCGATGAACGTGAACAGCCCGAGCATGGCGGCCGCAGGCCGGGCGGCGGGGAGCGCGACGTGCCAGAAGGTCCGGATCATCGAGCAGCCGTCGACCCGGGCCGCCTCGATGAGCTCGAACGGCAGCGCCGACTCGAGGTACTGCGTCATCCAGAACACCCCGAAGGCCGTGACCATCGCGGGCACGATGACCGCCTCGACCCTGCCGGTCCAGCCGAGCTTGGACATGACGATGAACAGCGGGACGATGCTCAGCTGGGTCGGCACCGCCATCGTGGCGATGACGAAGACGAGCAGCGGACCACGGCCACGGAACCGGAGCTTGGAGAAGGAGTAGCCAGCGAGCGTCGAGAAGAACACCACGGAGAGGGAGGTGAGAACGGCGATGACCGCGCTGTTCGCCAAGGCCCGCCAGAAGCGGATGTCGGCCGAGATCACCCTCTGGACGTTCGCCCCGAAGTTGCCGCGCGGTAGGAGTGACGGCAACGGGTTCTGCGCGATGGTCTGCGCGTCCGACGAGCCGAGCAGGAAGGCGTAGTAGAGGGGGTAGGCCGACAGGATGAGCACCACACCCATGATCGAGTAGGTGACCCAGCCGGGGCGGGTGCCGGGAACCTTGGCCCTTCCCCGGCGACGTTCGGCGTGCTTTGCTGCACCCGGTCCCGCAAGACCTCCGGCGAGTGTGGACGAGGTCATCGGGTCCTCCCTTCTACCACTCGGACCGCTCGAGCCGGTGCCTTGGCGCTGCCAGAGGAGATCCGCCGGGTGATGAGGAAGTTGATGATCCCGACGGCGATGATGACGAGGAAGAGGATCCACGAGACCGCAGCGGCCCGGCCGAAGCTCTTCTGAGACCCCCACCCCAGCTCGTAGATGTACATGGTCACCGTCATCCACTGTCGGTCCGCGCCACCCTGACCGGCCTGGTCGAAGACCCGCGGCTCGTCGAAGATCTGCAGTCCCCCGATCGTCGCGGTGATCACGACGAAGATGATCGTGGGACGCAGCATGGGGACGGTGATGGAGACGAACTGCCGGAGTCGGCTCGCCCCGTCGACGACGGCGGCCTCGTAGATCTCGCGCGGGATGGCCTGCATCGCCGCCAGGAAGATGAGCGTGACGTAGCCGGTCCAGCGGAAGTTCACCATCGTGGCGATGGCGATGTGGCTGGACAGCACGTCGGCGTGCCAGCCCACGGGACCGAGACCCACCTTGTCGATCAGCGTGTTGATCAGCCCCGACTTGTCGGCGAACATCTTGTTGAAGATCACGCCGACGGCCACCGGGGCCACCACGTAGGGGAGCAGGACTCCCATCCGCCAGAAGCTCTTGGCCCTGATGTTCTGGTTGAGGACCGCGGCCAGAACGAGCGCAGCAAGCGTCTGGGTGACGCCGGAGAGCAGGAAGATGCTGAAGGTGTTCCGCAGCCCCTTCCAGAACAACGGCTGCTGGAGGACGTAGGTGTAGTTCTTGGTCCCGACGAAGTCCCCCTGCCCCCCGATGAGGTTCCAGTCATGCAGCGAGACCCAGAACGTGTAGACGAGGGGGAAGAGGCCGGCCACGAAGAAGAGAACGAAGAACGGGGAGATGAACAGGTAGGGCGACACCTTGACGTCCCACCGGCTCAGCTTGCGCCGGAACGCGCTACGACGAGGATCTGGCATCCGGCTACTGTCCACGACCTCCGGCGGGGCTGAGCTGACGGACATGATTCGCTCCCATCGCGAGGCATTGAGGGAGGGAGTCCGGGTCGCCGTTGGGCCGGCGACCCGGACTCCAGGGATCAGCCGAGCGCCTTGACGGCGGTGACGAACTTGGCCCATGAGGAGGCCGCGTCGTCGGTCTTGTCGACGTCGACTCGGGAGAGCGCCTGCTGCATCGCATCGTTGATCGCGAAGTACTTCGGACCCTTGAACGGCGCGACCGTCACGGCCTTGGCACGGTTGGCGAGGATCTGGCCAGTAGGCGCGTCGTTGAAGAACGGCTTCGTGACACCCAGCAGGTCGGGGCTGGTCAGCGCGGCCTGCTGGCTCGGGAACGTGCCCTTCGCCTTGAAGGCCTTGATCTGCTGCTCGGGAGCCGTCAGCCAGTCGGCCAGCTTCTTGGCCTGGTCAGGGTGCGCGCCCTGTGTCGGAACGGTGAGGAAGGATCCGCCCCAGTTGCCGCCGCCGCCGGGGAAGGTGTCCGCGACGTCCCATCCGGCGACCTTGGCCGCGTTGCCCTCGATGACGCCGAGCATCCAGCCCGGGCAGACCATCGTGGCGAAGCCGTCCTTCTGGAACGAGCTGGTCCAGTCGTCACTCCACTGGGCGAGACGGGCCGTCAGGCCATCGTCGGACGCCTTGAGGACGGTGTCGTAGATCGCCTTCACCTCGGGGTTGTCGGTCGCGATGACCGTCCCGTCGTCCTTCTCGTAGGCGTTCTTCACCTGGTTGATCATCGCCTGGTAGATGGCGCCGGACGATTCGGTCCATGGGACCTTGGACTTCGCCTGGAACTGTCGCGCGGCGGCGAAGTAGCTGTCCCATGTGCTGCCGATGAGGGCGGCAACCGCAGCTCGGTCGCTCGGCAGCCCGGCCGCTTTGAAGAGGTCGGCGCGATAGCAGATCGCCTCCGGTCCGATGTCGGTGCCGTAACCGATGAGCTTGCCGTCCGCAGTGGTCGCCTGAGCCGCCTTCCAGGGCAGCCAGCGGTCCTTGACGGAGTCCGACTTCAGGTCGACGAACTTGTCGGGGAACTGGAGCAGCTCGGGCAGCCAGTCGACTTCGATCGCCTCGATGTCGGACAGGCCGGAGCCGGCTGCGAGCCGGGTGTTGAGGTTGTCGCGGGCCTCGTTGGAGGTGGCCGCCTTCTTCTGCTGCACGGTGACCTCGGGGTTCAGGGTCATGTACTCCTTGATGAGCTCCTCGTAGCCGAACTCGTTGAAGGTGGCGACGGTCAACGTCACCTTCTGCGTCCCGCCAGCTGATTTCGAGGACCCGGACGAGGACGACCCGGAGGTGCAGCCGGCAAGGCCCACCCCCACCACGAGGACCGAGCTGATGACTGCCAATGCCTTGGGCCGGCGCATGCTGTCCCACCACCTTCGTCTGCTTCTCACCGGCGAAGCAGGGGTTGATCGCTTGGCTGGCCCGGTGGCCGAATGACGCTGAGGGAGCGCTCTCCCGAGCCTGTCGAATCCGGACGCCCAGCGTCAAGATTCGTTACCAGACCGTGACGCAGCAGTCAGGGCGACGCAGACGAACACGCAGGTCAGAGGGGGGTGAACCGGGAATCGCTGGCTGTTGCCACGCGCCCGGTCCTCGTGTCAAGGTACGGGAGAGCGCTCTCTGGAGGACATGGTGTCTGCCGATCGGGCTGCCCCCTTGGTGGGCGACCACCGCGCCCGGGGGGGCTTCGTCGACCTCGGCGGCGAGCGCTGCTACCTGATCGAGGGATACGACTCGATGCCCCCCTTCTTCATGACGGTGGTCGGCGCGAGCGACGTGTGGCTGTTCATCTCGAGCTCGGGTGGGCTGACGGCGGGCCGTGGTCGGCCCGACAACGCCCTCTTCCCCTACTACACCGACGACAAGGTCACCGAGAACGCGTCGAACACCGGTGGTCTGACCGTCATCCGCGCGAGGAACCGAGCCGGCCTGGTGATGCCGTGGCAGCCCTTCGCCGCGTGCGGACCGTCACGGCCGGACGTTCACCGCCGCCTGTTCAAGAGCACGCTCGGCGACTCACTGACCTTCGAGGAGACCGACGAGGCGCTCGGGCTGCGGCTGCGGGTGCGGTGGCGCACGAGCGAGCGCTTCGGCGTCGTGCGGGACTGCGAGCTGTCCTCGTCCGACGGCGCCCCACACCGCGTGGACATCGTGGACGGTCTGGTCAACATCCTCCCGCCGGGGGTCACCTCCAGGGTCCAGACCGAGCTGAGCAACCTGCTCGACGCGTACAAGCGCAACGAGGTCGACCCGACAACCGGGCTGGGCCTGTTCTCGTTGAGCTCGAACCTGACCGACCTTGCCGAGCCGAGCGAGGCGTTGACGGCCAGCGTGGCCTGGCAGGTCGGGCTGCCCGCTGCCCACCACCTCCTGAGCACCGCCCAGCAGGCTGCGGTTCGCGATGGGCTGCCCACTCACCCGGAGCGGGATGTTCGCGGACGGCGCGGCGCCTACCTGGTCGCAGCCACCCGACAGCTCGGGCCTGGCGAGACCGTGCGCTGGCGGGTCGTCGCCGACGTGGGTCTGGACGGCGCCCAGGTCGTCGCCGTTCGCCGCGCCCTGCGCGACCCGGTCGCTCTGTCCGAGGCAGTGGACGCGGATCTGGAGCGCGGCCGGGACCACCTGACCCGGCTGATCGCCGCTGCCGACGGCCTTCAGCACACCGGCGACGAGACGGCCACGGTCCATCACCTGGCCAACGTCCTGTTCAACGCCATGCGTGGTGGCGTGCCGGCGGCGGGCGACCTCTCCCGGATGGACTTCCTGTCATTCCTGGGACAGCGCAGCCGGGCCGTCCTCGAGCGTCGTGACGAGGAGCTGTCCGGCCTGCCGGAGACCCTGACTGTCGCCGGACTGATCGCGTGGGCCGACCTCAGCGGCGACCCGGACCTGCGACGTCTGTCCAGGGAGTACCTCCCCCTGACCTTCAGTCGACGTCACGGGGATCCCAGCCGCCCCTGGAACCGGTTCGACATCCGGGTGACCGACCCGCAGGGGCGGCCCTGGTTGGACTACCAGGGCAACTGGCGAGACATCTTCCAGAACTGGGAGGCCCTGTCGTGGTCCTACCCCGAGCTCATCGAGGGCTTCATCTCGACCTTTCTCGACGCCACGACGATCGACGGGTACAACCCGTACCGGATCTCCCGCTCGGGCGTGGACTGGGAGGTCCCGGAACCGGAGAACCCGTGGTCGAACATCGGTTACTGGGGCGACCACCAGATCGTCTACCTGCTCAGGCTCATGGAGACGTCGGCGAGGTTCCATCCAGGGCGGCTCGCAGCGCTCCTCCACGAGCGGATCTTCACCTACGCCGCGGTCCCCTACCGGATCGCGTCCTACCCGGCGACCGTCCTGAATCCGTACGACACGATCGAGTTCGACGCTGCCCAGGACAGGGAGACACGACGCCGAGTGTCCGCCGACGGTGCGGACGCACTGCTCGTGCACGATCATGACGGCGAGCTGGAGCGCGCAACCCTGGCCGAGAAACTGCTTCTCCTCCTGGCGGCGAAGCTGGTGAACCTGGTCCCCGGCGGCGGGATCTGGATGAACACCCAGCGGCCAGAGTGGAACGACGCCAACAACGCCCTCGTCGGTCGCGGGCTGTCGGTGGTCACGCTGGCCCATCTGCGTCGCTATCTCGTCCATCTGCAGTCGCTCCTCGTTTCCGAGGTCGCCCTCAGCCGGGAGGTCGCCGACCTGCTCAAGGGCATCCATGAAGTCCTCGCGGACCCGGCCAGCGACGCCGCCACAACCGACGACGCGCGCCGCCGAGACGTCCTCGATGCGCTGGGGGCCGCCGGAACGGCCTACCGGGACCGTGCCTACCGCGGCCTGAGCGGTGAGCGGACCACCATGAGCCTCGCCGAGGTTCGGGACCTGCTGGCCGTCGCCCTGGCGCACGCCGACGAGAGCTTGGGCGCCAACCGTCGTCCGGACGGTCTCTACCACTCGTACAACACGCTCTCCCTCACCGACGGGCGCGCCGTTGTCGGCCACCTCGCGCAGATGCTCGAGGGCCAGGTTGCCGTCCTGTCGAGCGGGCTGCTGGGTGCCGAGGAGTCGCGGGATCTCCTCAAAGCCCTGCGGCAGAGCCCGCTCTACCGGTCCGACCAGCGGAGCTACCAGCTGTACCCCGACAAGGACCTGCCCGGCTTCCTGGACCGGAACCGCTTCGGCGCTGACGTCGCTGCCGGCTGTCCCCTGGTCGCGAGCCTCATCGACTGCGGGGATCGCGCGCTGCTCGTCAAGGACGTCGAGGGCGACTTCCACTTCGGGGCCTCCATACGCAAGGCGGAGGACCTGCGCGCCGCCCTCGACCGGTACGCCGCCGACCCGGCGTACGCCGAGGCGGTACGCCGGGACGGGCCGCGGCTCCTGGAGATCTTCGAGGAGGTGTTCCACCACAGGGACTTCACCGGACGCTCTGGGACCTTCTTCGCCTACGAGGGCCTCGGCAGCGTCTACTGGCACATGGTGTCGAAGCTGCTCCTGGCGGCGCAGGAGGCGGTCGAGAGCGCGCTGGCCGCAGGCGCGCCCCCCGAGGTCGTGGCTGCTCTGGCCACGTCGTACGAGGAGATCCGCTCCGGGCTCGGGTACTGCAAGACCCCGGAACGCTACGGTGCCTTCCCCACCGACCCCTACTCGCACACTCCGGCCGGCGGCGGAGCCCGTCAGCCCGGAATGACCGGGCAGGTGAAGGAGGAGGTCATCACCCGGATGGGCGAGCTCGGACTGCGCGTGGAGGACGGGCAGATCGTCTTCCGACCTGCGTTGCTCCGCGAGCAGGAGTGGACCACGGCACCCGCGCAGGTCCAGGCGATGGACCTGGGCACCCTGCCGGCCGGCTCGCTCGCCTTCAGCTTCTGCCAGGTGCCAGTGATCTACACCCGAGCGGAGACGCTGCACGTCGAGGCCCACCTGCGCGACGGGACCGTGGTCGAGTGCCCGCACGGCCGGCTTCCGGCCGACCTGAGCGCGTCGATCTTCAGGCGGGTCGGGGACGTGCGCTCGATCCGTGTCCGTACACCGGCTGGCCGTCGGCCCGCAGAGAATGCGCCGCTAGCCTGACTCGCGCAGGACGAGCTCGACCGGCAGGACGATCCGGCTGGCGCCATCGACCTCGGGCAGCCCATCGTCAGGAGCCTTGGTCGTGCGGTGGATCTGGGCGAAGAGGAGTCTGACCATCATCCGGCCTTGGTCGATGGGTCGCTGACGCACCGTGGACAGGCCCGGCACGGACACCGCGGCAATGTCGATGTCGTCGAAGCCGACGACCGCGAGGTCGTCGGGCACCCGCCGCCCGGCGCGTCGCGCCACATTGATGGCACCGAGTGCCATCAGGTCGGAGGCGACGAACACCGCGTCCAGGTGAGGGGCACGGGCAAGGAGTCGGCCCATGGCGTTGGCGCCGCCGTCGGTCGTGAAGTCGCCGGTCTCGACGAGGTCCGTCCGAAACTGCTCGCCCATCCCCTCGGCGAAACCGCGCAGCCGATCCACCCCGGCTGACATGTCAAGCGGCCCGGTCACCGTCCCGATCGTCCTGCGTCCGAGCCCGAGCAGATGCCGCGCAGCCAGGGCGCCGCCGCCGGTGTTGTCGTGGTCGACGTACGGCACCTCTACATCTGGGTCGAGGGGTCGGCCTCCGATGACCAGCGGGATGTCGGCTGAATGCAGCGTCTTGGCAAGCCCTTGCTGGAGGTGCTCGGAGATGAGGAGGACGCCGTCAACGTGGTCCCCAAGGAGGTACTGCTCGATCCGCGCCATGTCCTCGGTGCTCTGTGCCATGTGCAGCATGAGGGTCATCCCGGCGCTGGCGAGCTCGTGGGTGATGCCCCGCGTGATGCCGCTGAAGAACGGGTCACTGAAGACGCGCGTGTCCGGCTCGGCGGCAACCAGGGCGAGCGTGTCCGTGCGCTGGGTCATGAGCGAGCGTGCCGCAAGGTTCGGTACGTAGCCGAGCTCGGCCACGGCCCCTTGGACGACCTCGACGAGCTTGGGGTCGACCGTGGTCCAGCCGTTGACGACCCGCGACACCGTCGCACGGGACACCCCAGCGCGGGCAGCAACCTGCTCCAACGTCGGACGCCGGACTGCCGCACGGGATTGCTGGCTCACTGACTGGTGCCTTCTACGAGGGGAGCGAGAGATCGAAATCGTAGTACGCGAGACCCTGTGCCGAGGCACTCCTGAACGCGGGACGAGGGGCTTCGCGCGCCGACGTGCCCTTCATCCCGGGCCCGGAGCGAGTGCTCTCTCGCCCCATCGGGCCACCAGGCCTGCCGTCAGCCCGAGGACCGCGGCGAGAACGGCCAGCAGCGCCGCGAGCGGACGGGAGGCCGGCAGCGCCCCCCAACCCGCGGCGTAGGCAGCGCCGGTCGCTGCCAGGAGGACGGCCACCAGGACAAGGCCGGCCAGGGTGGGGCCGCGCCCGCGCCTGGTGCCGGTCAGCAGGGCGGTCGCACCCACGACGAGCAGCAGCCCGGCGATGGCGGAGGCGGCCAGCCCGCCGAGCACGGCCCGCGCCTCCAGCGGGTGCAGGGCGTCGGTGGCGGCCAGCGCGAGGAAGCCCAGGAAGAGCAGCAGGACGGCCAGCGCGGCGGTGATCGTCCCCATGCGGGTCGCTGGCGCCGCCGGCGGAGGGGGGACCTGCTCCGCGCGCCGCAGCGCGACGACGACCACGGCCAGCACGCCGGCGAGCAGGGCCAGCCAGAGCACCCGGCTGGCCCACCAGGACGGCGTCCCCGGGTCCGGCTGCGGGAACCCCGCGGGCAGGGCCGCCCGGGAGACGGCGATCAGCACCGGCTGGTGCCACACGTAGGCCGTCATGATCGACAGGTTGGTGAACACGACCGCGACCCAGACCCTCGGCCGGTCCAGCCACCGCAGCAGCATGGGCCGGAGCAGGATCGCGACGCCCACCTGGGCGACACCGAGGGCGAGGACGGCGACGGTCGGCGGGTGCATGTTGGCCACCCGGTCCCCGGGCACCCCGACCATCCGGGCCGGATACGGGCCGAGCGCCACCAGCAGGGACACCGCGGCCAGGCCTGCGGCGGCGAGCCCGACCCCTACCCGTTGGCCGAGCAGGCCGTCGGCGTACAGGTACCCAAGCTGGTGGACGAGCGCCCAGACGAACAGCACGTTGAGGTTGCCCACCGACTCGATGCCCAGTCCGATCCGCCCCACGTCGGTCAGCAGGGCCAGCGCCGCGAGCACGGGCAGGACCTGCCACCCCCAGCGGCGGTGCAGGGCCAGCGTGAGCGGGGTCAGCGCGATCACCGCCAGGTAGACCCCGAGGAACCACAGCGGCTGGAGCAGGATCCCGCTGACCGACCCGAGCCGCAGGTGCGCGCCGGACGCCGCCACGACCAGGGCCACCACCGCCAGGACGGCGAGCAGCACGCCCGTCGGGCGGACCATCCGGTGCACCCGCCGGTCGACGAAGGCGGCGTACCCTTCGCCCCGGCGGCGCACCGACTCCCAGCTGTGCTTGTTCGCGTACCCGCCGACGAAGAAGAAGACCGGGATCACCTGGAACAGCCAGGTCAGCGGCCACATCGACGGCACCGCGGCGAGAGTGCTCGACTCCGCGAGCCCGGCGTCGCCCCAGTCCATCCCCGCGACCAGCCAGTGCCCGACCACGACCGCGACAATGCTGACGCCCCGGAGCAGGTCGACGAACCGGTCGCGCTCGGCGGCCACGCCCATGGCCCCGACGCTAGGCCTCCCGGCCGCGGACCACCATCACCGCAGTGGATCGACCGGATGACGATCGCCGGGCTTCGGCCCCGGCTGGCAGGGACTTAGGGCCCCTCGCCACGGCCCGGCTCGGCCCGTAGACAGGAAGCTGGCGGCGGCCGCGTCGGTCACCGCCGACACCGTGTCGGCAGGAGGCCGCGATGGTCCAGGTGCGCATCCACGATCATCCGACTGATGCTTGACCACGCAACGGCCGTGGCTATCGTTGATGGCACGAGGCAGCGCCTGACTGGCTCGCATCGCATCGGTGGGTGGCACGGTATGGCCGCACAGGACGAAGTGTCGTGCGCGCTGTAGCCGTCGGGTGCGCGTCGTACGACGGCCCTGGACTGAGCCCCCCGCAGCTCCCCTCCGACCGGCAGCATTCGCGTACGCCCACACCCTGGATCCGCCCATGAACTCGCCGACGCCCCGCTACCCCGGCCTCCCGGCCGTCATCAACGGCAACGGGGCCATCGCCCACGTGATGAGCCAGGTGTGCGGGGGAGTCATCGGCTACCCGATCACCCCGTCGACCGAGATCTCGGAGATGTTCGAGGCCACCCTGGCCGAGGGCGGGGTCAACGTCTGGGGACGGCACCCCTTCTTCTTCAGCCCCGAAGGTGAGCACTCCGCCCAGAGCGGGGCCCTCGGCGCGGCGCTGACCGGAGGGCAGTTCATCTCCAACGCCTCCTCCAGCCAGGGAATCCTCTACGCGATGGAGTCGCACTACGTCACCGTCGGCAAGAAGATCGGCGGCTTCGTGCTTCAGGTCGCGGCGCGTGTGGTCTCCAAGCACTCCCTGAACGTCATGGCCGGGCACGACGACGTCTACAGCCTGCTGTCCTCCGGCTACACCATCCTGTTCGGCGCCAGCCCGCAGGAGGCGGCGGACCTCGCCGCGATCGCCTACCGCGCCTCGTCGCTGTCGCTGATCCCGGTGGCCAACGCCATGGACGGGTTCTCGACCAGCCACATGCTCAGCGAGGCGGTCCTGCCCGAGCCGGAGCTGCTCCGGGAGTACCTCGGCGACCCCGCGGGCCGGATCAAGGCACCCACGCTGGCCCAGGAGATGCTGTTCGGCTCCCGGGGGCGCGTCCACCAGCTCACCCAGTACCTCGGCCGTCGTCAGGGGGACTTCGTCGAGGGCGACCTGGCCCAGCTGAGGGCCTATCTCGAGGCCAACGCCGACCGGGTCGAGTCCGACAACGACGGCGCGCTGGTGCCGGAGACCGAGCCGTGGGTACCCGCGGAGCTGCGCGGCGCCTGGAGCCGGCAGTGGCGCAACGCACACGAGCGCGGGACCCGACAGCTGGTCCCTGCCCTGGTCGATGTGAACAACCCCGGGCTCACCGGCCCGGTCCAGAACCAGCCGGACTTCCAGGCCGGCGCCGTCGACCACCGCACGCACTTCGCGAGCGCGGTCCCCGGCCTGGTCCGCCAGGCGATGAGCGAGTACGCCGAGCTGACCGGTCGCACCTACTCCCCCGTGCACACCTTCGGCTGCGAGGACGCCGACTACGTCATGGTCGGCCTCGGCTCGGTGACGGAGGACGTCGAGGCGGTGCTGCCCTACCTGCGCTCCCAGGGGATGAAGGTCGGCCTGGCCGCGGTCAAGCTGCTCCAGCCCTTCCCCGAGGCCGAGGTCGTGGCCGCGCTGGCGGGCAAGAAGGCCGTCACCGTCCTGGAGCGCTCCGACCAGACCGCGCTCACCACGCTCGTCACCCAGGCGCTGTTCAAGGCGCGCGAGAACGTCGACGGGGTCCGGCATGCCGGCATCCCCGCGCTCGGGACGCCACCGAGGCTGACCACGGCCATCTTCGGGCTGGGCGGCCACGACCTCCAGCCCCGCCATCTGGTCGCCGCCTACCAGGCCATGGCCGACGGACTGGCCGCGCCGCTGATCTACCTCGGCTCGCAGTTCTTCGAGAAGGACCCGTCGCCGGAGACCGCGGAGCTGCAGGCAAGGCTGCGTGCGGCGTACCCCGAGACCGAGCTGATGGCCCTGGAGACCGGCCCCAACCCCGACCTGATGCCCGACGGTTCGCTGCGGATCCGCTTCCACTCCGTCGGCGGCTACGGGACGATCGCCACCGGCAAGCTGCTCACCGACATCCTCGCGGGCGCCCTGGAGCTGCACTCCAAGTCGGCGCCGAAGTACGGCTCGGAGAAGAGCGGAGCGCCGACCAACTACTACATCACCCTGAGCCCCGAGCCGGTGAAGATCACCAACGCCGAGCTCGAGGACGTCGATGTCGTGATCTCGCCCGACCACAAGGTCTTCCACCACACCAACCCGCTCAAGGGACTGGCGGATGGCGGGACGTTCCTCATGCAGTCCGACCTGTCCCCGGAGGACGTCTGGCGCGACCTCCCCAAGTCGGCGCGGCAGGCGATCCGCGAGAAGGGGATCAAGGTCTACCTGGTCGACGCCTTCCGCGTGGCCAAGAAGCACGCGCCCCAGCAGGAGCTCGAGACCCGGATGATGGGCATCGCCTTCATCGGGGCGGTCGTCGGTCACGTCGACCGGATCGTGCGCGCCGGTGCCTCCGAGGAGGCGATCTTCGAGAAGGTGCGCGAGCAGATCGTCAAGAAGTTCGGACGCAAGGGCGCCGCCGTCGTTGACGGCAACATGGCCGTCATCCGTGAGGGCAGCGACGCCACCGTGGAGCTGGACTACTCCTCGCCGGAGTTCGTGGCCATCGACAACCGCCCCGACCTCCTGCCCCTGTACACCGCGTCGCTGTCCGCTGGGTGCGAGTGCGCCAACTCCTCCGGCTGCGCGGCCACGGGGCTCTTCGACCGCGACTACTACGAGAACATCGTCGCCAAGCCGTTCCGCGAGGGCACCATCGGCGAGGCTCCGGTGTTGCCGGGCACCGGCCTGTTCATGCCCGCCGGCACGGCCTCGACGAAGGACAAGGGCCTGTTCCGGCGGACCGTCCCCGAGTTCCAGGCCGACCTGTGCACGGGCTGCCTCGAGTGCGCGCTGGTGTGCCCGGACGCTGCCATTCCCAACTCGGTCCACGAGATCCACGAGCTGCTGCTCACCGGCATCACCGAGCTGGGGCTTGCGCCGTCCCAGCGGGACGCCCTCCAGGCCCAGGTGTACGGCGTGGCCGAGCGGGTCCGGGAGGCCTACCGACAGACCAAGCAGCCGCGCGCCTTCCACGAGCTGGTGGCCGAGGCCGCCCGCGGCATCGTCACCGACCAGGCCTCGCTGCCCAGCAACGTCGAGCGGCTCGTGGCCAAGCTGGCCGCCTACCCGGTCGCCCGGACCAGGCCGTTCTTCGACGCCATGGAGAAGGACACCCCGGGCACCGGCGGGCTGTTCGCCGCGACCATCGACCCCTGGAAGTGCACCGGCTGCCTGGAGTGTGTCGAGGTGTGCGGCCCGAACGCGCTCGTGGCGCGCGACCAGGACGAGCCACTCCTCGGCCTGCTCCAGGAGCGGTTCGAGTTCATGAGCCAGACCCCGAACACCTCGCGGCGGTTCTTCGAGGGGTCGGACACCCCGGACGGGGACATCAAGCGGCTCTTCCTCGACCGTGGCAACTACTACGCCACCACCGGCGGCCATGGCGGCTGTCGCGGCTGTGGTGAGGTGACGGCCATTCGACTGGTCATGTCGACCAGCCATGCCATCGGTGACAAGCGGCGCCGCAGTCAGATGAGCGAGCTGGAGACGCTAGTGGCTCGGCTGGGCGCCAAGCTCGACGAGATCGGCCTGGACGCGGTGGACCGGCGGGAGCGGATCCAGGCGGCCCGGGCGACCCTCGAGCGCCGGCTCTACCACCTCGAGAGCGGTCCGACGGGCCGTGGCCAGTCCACGACCGTGATCACGAACTCGACGGGTTGCAGCAGCGTCTACGCCTCGACGATGCCCTACAACCCCTACAACGACCCGTGGGTCAACAGCCT
>DAIRVJ010000004.1:4157-43254 GCA_036802895.1 Candidatus Nanopelagicales bacterium | reverse complement strand
CCAAGGTCGCCCGGCTGCAGCCCCAGGTCGCGGCCGCCGAGCAGGCCTACGAGCGGGTGCTCGAGCAGCTGGCCACCGAGGTCACCACCAGCATCAGCGTCGACGAGCAGGCGGGCGTGGCCCGCGAGCTGGCCCAGGCAGCCGACCGCGACCGCCGGAGGCGGGTGCGGGCCCTCTACATCTCCGGCGGAGGCGCCGCCGTCATGGCCAGCGTGTTGTCGGCCGAGGATCCCCGAGACCTGCTGACCCGGCTGGACTCCGTGCGGCGGGTCGTGCGGGCCGACGAGGGAGCCGCCAAGCGGGCGGCGCAGCTGGCCAGCGCGGTCCGGGCGGACGCCGACCGTCGACTGGCTCAGGCGGAGCGCACGACGACGACGGCGTCCGATGTCGCGGCGGCGCAGCGGCGGCTGCTGAGTCTCGTGGCCGCTGCCGAGGCGAGGCTCGCCGCACTGTCGGCACGCGCGGCCCGCCTGGTCGAGGCGGAGGCGGCCGCCCGAGCGCTGGCCGCGGCCAAGCTGGCCGCCCAGCGGGCCGGCCTCGCGGCGGCCGCCCGGGCGTCGGCGCGGGGCATCCCCCCGGAGTTCCAGGCGCTCTACCGAGCCGCGGCCGCTACCTGCTCAGGCCTGGACTGGCACGTCCTCGCCGCCATCGGCCAGGTCGAGTCCGGCCACGGACGCAACACCGGACCGTCGTCCGCCGGCGCCCAAGGACCGATGCAGTTCCTGCCGTCGACCTTCCGTGGCTACGCGGTGGACGGCGACCAGGACGGTGACAAGGACATCTGGGACCCGGCGGACGCGATCTTCTCCGCAGCTCGCTACCTGTGTGCCAACGGCGCCGGCCGGGCCGCGTCGCTCCCCCGAGCGATCTGGCACTACAACCATGCGGACTGGTACGTGCAGATGGTGCTGCGGATCGCCGGGCAGCTGGCGCAGCGCTACCCGGGCTGACCGGTCGCGCCGGGCGCACCGGCGTCCGCTGCCGCGAAGGCCGACGCGAGCATCCCCATGGCCCCGGTCAGCTCCGCCGGGATCACCCACACCTTGCTGGCCTGCCCCTGGGCGATCTGCGGCAGCTGCTGCAGGTACTGGTAGGCGAGCAGCTTGGGGTCCGGGTCGCCCTCGTGGATGGCCTGGAACACCCGCGCGATCGCCTTCGCCTCGCCGTCCGCTCGGACCACCGCGGCCTGGGCGTCGCCCTCGGCCCGGAGGATCGCGGCCTGCTTCTCCCCCTCCGCGGTGAGGATCTGCGACTGCTTGAACCCCTCGGCGGTCAGGATCGTCGCGCGCTTCTCCCGCTCGGCGCGCATCTGCTTCTCCATCGAGTCCTGCACCGACGCCGGCGGGTCGATGGCCTTGATCTCGACCCGGTTGACCCGCACGCCCCACTTGCCGGTCGCCTCGTCCAGGACGCCCCGCAGCTGGAGGTTGATCTCCTCGCGCGACGTCAGCGCCTGCTCGAGGTCCATCCCGCCGACCACGTTGCGCAGCGTGGTGACCGTCAGCTGCTCGATGCCCTGGATGTAGTTGGCGATCTCGTAGGTGGCCGCCTTGGGGTCGGTGACCTGGAAGAAGATGACCGTGTCGATGCTGACGACCAGGTTGTCCTCGGTGATCACGGGCTGCGGCGGGAAGCTGACCACCTGCTCGCGCAGGTCGATGAGCGGGCGCAGCCGGTCGATGAACGGGACGAGGATCGACAGGCCGGCGTTCAGGGTGCGGCTGTAGCGGCCGAGCCGCTCGACGATCCCCGCCCGGGCCTGCGGCACGATCACCACCGTGCGGGCCAGGACCACGATCACGAGGAGCAGCAGGACGCCGACGATCACGAACGGCGCGTAGTCGGTCATGGGGTCAGCGCTCCGGGGCGAGGACGACGGCGGTGGCGCCGTCGATGCGGACGATGTCGACGGTGGTCCCGGGCTCGTAGGTCCGCTTCGGGTCCAGCGACCGGGCCGACCAGACCTCGCCGTGGACCCGGACCCGACCGTCGTAGCCGTCGACCTTCTCGACGACCACGGCAGGCTGACCGGGCAGCGCGGCGACCCCGGTGCGAGCGTCGACCGGCTGGCGCAGGTGCCTCAGGGCGACCGGGCGCACGGCGACCAGCATGAGGACGGCGACGGCACCGGCGACCAGCACCTGCGCGACCAGCGGCGCGCCCAGAGCGGACGCCACGGCACCGGCCGCCGCTCCGGCCGCGAGCATGATGAAGATCAGGTCGACCGTCGCGATCTCGACGACGGCCAGCGCGATCCCCGCCGCCACCCACCAGTACCAGGCCACGCGTGGATCCTACGGGCCAGGCGCTCAGCCGTCCGAGTGGTCCACCAGCCGGGCCGCGTGCCGGCCGCCCCGACGGTCCAGCCCGAGGGGCAGCCCGAACGTCTCGCTCAGCGTGGCGTCGGTGAGGGTGGAACCGATGGGGCCCTTCGCCACGACCCTGCCGGCGCGCAGCAGCAGCGCGTGCGTGAAGCCTGGCGGGATCTCCTCGACGTGGTGGGTGACGAGCACGAGGGCGGGCGAGTCGGGGTCCGCCGCGAGCAGGGCCAGCCGGTGCACCAGGTCCTCCCGGCCGCCCAGGTCGAGCCCGGCCGCCGGTTCGTCCAGCAGCAGCAGTTCGGGGTCGGCCATCAGCGCCCGGGCGATCTGCACCCGCTTGCGCTCCCCCTCGGACAGCGTGCCGAACGTCCGGTCGGCGAGGTCCGCAGCACCCAGGGCGGCGAGCAGGGTCCGCGCGCGCCGGTCATCCTGCGGCTCGTAGCGCTCCCGCCAGTGCCCGACCACGGCGTACGCAGCCGTGCGGACGACGTCCAGCACCCGCTCGTGACCCGGAACGCGCTCGGCCAGGGCGGCGCTGGTGAGCCCGATCCGAGGGCGCAGCTCGAACACGTCGACCGCACCCAGGCGTTCGCCGAGGACGTAGGCACGCCCGAGGGTGGGATGCATCTGCGCGGCGGCCACCTGCAGCAGGGTGGTCTTGCCGGCGCCGTTGGGACCCAGGACGACCCAGCGCTCCCCCTGGGCCACGCGCCAGGTCACGCGGTCCAGGAGCGCCGCTCCTCCTCGGACGACACTGACCCGTCGCAGGTCCAGCACCGCCGCGACGTCCACGGCGGGAAACCTACGGCACGTCCCGCCTAGGCTGGTGCCGTGCCCGGTCCCGACCTGCGCCGCGCCGCCGAGGGGGCGCGGCCGCGCTGCGCGCGGCTCGCGGCGTGGGCGAACGCCGTGCTGCTCGGCGCAGTGTCCCCGGACACCGCAGGCGAGCGGATCACGGGCGACGACCCGCCGCACCGGGTCGACGGGCTGCCCGGCGGAGCCGACCAGTCCCTGCCGGTCGCGCTGGCCCGGCTGCGCGGCGCCGGAGTCCGCGGGCTGCGGCTCGTGCTGCCCGCGCCCGGTGACCCGGTCGGGCTGCCTGGCCCTGGCCCCTTCACCTCGGCCGCCCTGCTGGCCGGTGGCGGGGTCATCGTCGAGGGTCGTACCGGCCCGATCGGGCTGGTGCCCGAGGAATCCGCCGGCGCGGTGCGCTGGCACGCCTGGTCGCTGCCGCCGGACGAGCCGCGGCCGGACAACCCCGGCCTGGCCGAGGCCGACCAGGCCCTCGCCCGGGCCCTGCGCGAAGCCACCGACCTGCTGACCGCGCGCGACCTGGCCAGGGCCGACCCCGAGGCCGACTCGGCCCTGGCCGCGCTGCGGGACGGCCGCCTCGACGGCGACGGATTGCCCCCCGGATACCCCGACCGGGCCCAGGGCGTGCTCGTGCGGGCCCGTCGCCTGGCCGCCGTCGTCCGGCTCGCGGCAGGCTCCGACGGAGGCGCTGTGACCGCCGCTGAGGCAGCGCTGCGCCGGGAGGCGCTCCTCGGCCTGGAGCGGGCGGCTCGGCACGCGGAGGTCGCCGCCCACAACGCCGTGCTGGAGCGACCGGCCAACGGCATGACTCGGCCCGTGGAGTGAGCACCCCGATGCCGCCGGCCACGACGCTCCTGGTGACGCTGTCCGGACCGGACCGACCCGGAGTCACCTCCGCCCTCTTCGAGTCGCTGGCCGATCTCGATGTGGTCGTCCTGGACATCGAGCAGGTGGTGGTCCGCGGGGCGCTCGTCCTCGGCGTGCTGCTCGGCGGACCCGAGTCCGAGCGCGCCCAGGAGCCGGCGCTGGCCGTCGGTCGCTCGCTCGGCATGTCCGTGGTCATCAGCCCCGGCGCCGAGGAGCAGGACCCGCGCCGCCGCGGCCGGGTGCACGTCACCCTGCTCGGGCACCCCCTGCGTCCGAGGGCGGTGGCCGCGCTGGCCGGGCGGATCGCCTGGGCGGACGGCAACATCGACCGGATCGTCCGGCTCGCGCGCTACCCGGTGACCTCGATCGAGCTGGAGGTCTCCGGCGCCGACCCGGCCACCCTGCGCACGGCCCTCGCCGCAGAAGCCGCAGCGCAGGGCGTGGACGTCGCCGTCCAGCGGTCCGGGCTCTCCCGCCGGGCCAAGCGGCTGGTCGTCATGGACGTCGACTCCACCCTGATCCAGGACGAGGTGGTCGAGCTGCTCGCCGCCCGCGCCGGCTGTCTCGGGCAGGTGGCGGCGATCACGGCGGAGGCGATGCGCGGGGAACGCGACTTCGCGGAGTCCCTGCGGGCCAGGGTCGCCCTCCTCGCGGGGCTGACCGAGGCCGACCTCGCAGCGGTCCGGGACCAGGTGCGGCTGACCCCGGGAGCCCGGACGCTGGTGCGCACGCTCAAGCGGCTGGGCTACCAGGTCGGGATCGTCAGCGGCGGGTTCACCCAGATCACCGACGGGCTGGCCGCCGAGCTCGCGCTCGACCACGCCGCGGCGAACACGCTCGAGGTCGTGGACGGGCGGCTCACCGGCCGGCTCGTCGGCCCGATCGTCGACCGAGCCGGCAAGGCCGACGTATTGGTCCGCTTCGCCGCGGCGGCCGAGGTCCCTCTCTCCCAGACCGTGGCCGTGGGCGACGGGGCGAACGACCTGGACATGCTCGCCCGCGCTGGACTGGGCATCGCCTTCAACGCCAAGCCGATGGTCCGGGACGCCGCCGACGCCGCCGTCAGCGTGCCGTTCCTCGACACGATCCTCTACCTGCTCGGGATCAGCCGGGACGAGGTCGAGGAGGCAGACGCCGACGCCGGCACGCCCACGCCGGCCCCCCCGGTGCCGATGGCCGCAGGCTAGCCGCGGGGGACGACGAACTCCTCCAGCACCGCGCCGCGCGGACGCAGCTGCGCCCAGGGGCCGTCGACGTCGAGCACGGCCAGCCCGGACGTCGGGTACTTGGTCTCGGCGAGCGCGCGCAGGTCGTCCGAGCCCGACCCGGCGAGGGAGAGCACCAGCAGCTGGACCGACGGGTTGTGCCCGACGAGGGCGAGGGAGCGGACCCCTTCGTCGGTCTCCCGCAGCACCGCCAGCAGGTCCTCGACCGCCGCGTCGTACACCCGGTCGTCGAAGCGGACGTCGGCTGCGGGCAGGCCGGCGCCGGCCAGCTCCCAGGTCTCCCGGGTTCGCCGCGCCGTGGAGACGACCGCACGGTCCAGGGTGGGCACGTGCTCGGCGAGCCAGCGACCCGCCGCGCCGGCGTCCGCCCGGCCCCGGCGGCCGAGCGGGCGATCGTGGTCCGGGACGCCAACCGGCCAGTCCGACTTCGCGTGCCGCAGCAGCACCAGCGTGTGGCTCATCTGCGCGCTCCGGCGTCCGAGCGGACCTGGGCGACCTGTTCGCCGGTGCCGACCACGATGACGACATCCCCCGGGGAGATCACGGTCCCGGACGCGGGGTTGGTCTGGAAGGCTCCGTCGGGTCCCCTCAGGGCGAGCAGCAGCGCACCGCCGCCCTCCTTCGACCGGGTGTCACGCACGGTCCGGCCGGCCAGGGCGGACCCTGGGCCCACGGTGACCTCCTCCATCCGGAACTCCACCCCGCTGTCCCGCATCGCCACGTCGAGGAAGTCCACCACGTGCGGCTGCAGGGCGAAGGCCGCGATCCGGTCTCCGCCGATGCGCTGCGGGTTCACCACGCGGTCCGCGCCGGCGCGCTCGAGCTTCTTCGTCCCGTCGTCGGTGCGCGAGCGGGCGATGACGGTCAGCCCCGGCGCGAGCACCCGGGCGGAGAGCACGACGTAGACCGAGGTCGCGTCGTTCTCCACCGCCGCCACCAGGGTGCGCGCTCGTTCGATCCCCGCGCGTCGCAAGACCTGGTCGAGCGTCGCGTCCCCGTGGATGTGCGGGTAGGGACAGTCGGACAGCCGGTCGGCACTCAGGTCGACGACCACGACCCGCTGACCCGCCTTGGCCATCTGGTGGGAGGCCGCTCGTCCCACGCGACCCCACCCGCAGACGATCGTGTGCCCGGTCAGCCGGTCGATGTCGCGTTCCATGCGCCTTCTCCCCCACAGGTCCCCGAGGTGGCCCTCGACCAGCGTCTCCAGCAGCGTCGTGAGCGTGTACAGGATCGCGCCGACTCCGGTCAGCGCGTAGACCATCGTGAAGATCTTCTCCGACGTCCCGAACGGCACCACCTCGCGGAAGCCGATCGTGGTGACCGTCGTCACCGCCTGGTAGGCCGCGTCGATCAGGGGGAACCCGAGCATCACGTACCCGACCGTGCCGACGACCAGGACCAGGGCGACCAGCCCGAGGCCCCGGTACAGCCGACGCGCGACCACGGCGGCCGGGCGGTCGGAGGGTGCCACGGCCGCCATCATGCCGAACCGGGGCGCTCCTCGGGGGCTGCTCAGGCCCCCATGGCGTGCACGCCGCCGTCGACGTGGACGATCTCGGCGGTCGTCTTGGGGAACCAGTCCGACAGCAGGGCCACACACGCGCGGGCGGCCGGCTCGGGATCGGACAGGTCCCAGCCGATCGGCGAGCGGGTCTCCCAGACCCCCTGGAACTCCTCGAACCCGGGGATCGACTTGGCCGCCATGGTCCTGATGGGGCCCGCGGCGACCAGGTTGACCCGGATGCCCTTCGGCCCCAGGTCGCGGGCCAGGTAGCGCGCCGTGGACTCCAACGCCGCCTTGGCCACGCCCATCCAGTCGTACTTCGGCCACGCGACGGTCGCGTCGAAGTCCAGGCCGACGACCGCACCCCCGGTGGGCATGAGCGGCAGGGCGGCGACGGCCAGCGCCTTCAGCGAGAAGGCCGACACCTGGAGCGCGGTGGCGACGTCCGGCCACTCGGTGTGCAGGAAGTTGCCGCCGAGCGCGGCCTCCGGTGCGAACCCGATGGAGTGCAGGACGCCGTCCAGGCCGTCGACGTGCTCGCGCACCCGATCGGCCAGGGCCGCCAGGTCGGCCTCGCTGGTGACGTCCAGCTCGACGACGGGCGCCGGCTCGGGCAGCCGCGCGGAGATTCGGCGGGTGAGGTTGAGCACCCGGCCGTAGGAGGTGAGCACGACGGTCGCGCCCTCCTGCTGGGCCAGCCGGGCCACGTGGAACGCGATCGAGGCGTCGGTGAGAACCCCCGTGACCAGGACCCGCTTGCCGTCGAGGATGCCCATCAGCTGCCGCCCGCCTCCATCGTCATCCGATCCGTGAGTGACTCTCGGTGCTTCAGTGGCCCTCAGTGACCCTCAGTGACCCTCAGTGACCCTCAGTGACCCTCAGTGACCCATGCCCAGGCCGCCGTCCACCGGCAGCACCGCCCCGGTGACGTAGGCCGCGGCGTCGGACGCCAGGAACAGCACGGCGCCCGCGACCTCCTCGACCGTGGCGTACCGCCCCAGCGGCACCTGGGCGAGGATCTGCGCGGCGCGCTCCTCGTCCAGCGCCCGCGTCATGTCCGTGTCGACGAAACCGGGCGCGACCACGTTGGCGGTGATGCCGCGCGAGCCGAGCTCGCGGGCCAGCGAGCGGGCCAGGCCGACCAGCCCGGCCTTCGACGCCGCGTAGTTCGCCTGGCCGGCGGAGCCGAGCATCCCGACCACGCTGGACACGAAGATCAGCCGGCCCCAGCGGGCACGCAGCATGCCCTTCGCAGCCCGCTTGGCCACTCGGTAGGCGCCGGTCAGGTTGGTGTCCAGCACCTCGGTGAAGTCGTCCTCGGACATCCGCAGCAGCAGGGTGTCCCGGGTGATCCCGGCATTGGCGACCAGCACCTCGACCGGCCCCTGCGCCTCCTGGACGGCGGCGAACGCGGTGTCGACCTGGTCCGGCACGGTCACGTCGCAGGCCACGGCGACCAGGCCGTCGGGTGCCTCCCCGCTGCGGGACGTCACGGCCACGCGGTCCCCCGCGGCGGCGAACGCGCGGGCGACCGCCAGCCCGATCCCGCGGTTGCCCCCGGTCACCAGGACGGACCGAGCCACCCCGACCTCCCGACGTCGACCAGTCGTGCCCGGACCCGCGTCCGTCCCGGCGACGCTAGTGGCTACTCGTCGGTATGCGGAACCGGTCGGCGGGCTAAGGTCGCTGCCGTGCGGGCGATCCAGATCACCGAGTTCGGCGGACCCGAGGTCATGCACCTGGTGGAGATGCCCGACCCGTCGCCGCGTCCCGGTCAGCTCCTGGTCGACGTCGATTCGGCCGGTGTCAACTACGCCGACACGCACCAGACCGAGGACAGCTACCTGGCGCGGCAGGCCCTGCCGCTGGTGCCCGGCTCCGAGGTGGTCGGCCGCACCGAGGACGGCCGCCGGGTCCTCGCGGTCGCGGCGACCGGTGGGTACGCCGAGCGGACGTTGACCCACCCGGCCACGACGTACGACCTGCCGGACGACATCGACGACGCCTCGGCGCTGGCGATGATCGTGCAGGGCGCCACCGCGTGGCATCTGCTCCGCACGACGGCCCGGCTGCGCCCCGGCGAGAGCGTGGTCGTGCACGCGGCCGCGGGAGGCGTGGGCACGGTGGCCGTGCAGCTGGCTCGACGGTGGGGAGCGGGGCGCGTCATCGCGACGGCCTCGACGGAGGAGAAGCGGGCGCTGGCTCTCGAGCTCGGTGCGCACGAGGCGGTCGACGCCGCACCGGAGGGCCTGCGCGCCCGGCTGCGCCAGGCCAACGGCGGCCACCCGGTCGACGTCGTCCTGGAGATGACCGGGGGGGCGGTCTTCGACGAGAGCCTGCGGTCCCTGGCGCCGTTCGGCCGGCTGGCCACGTTCGGGATGGCCTCCCGCACCCCTGCCACGCCGGTGCAGCCCGGGGAGCTGATGGCTCGGTCGACCACCGTCGCCGGCTTCTGGCTGGCGCACTGCTTCGCCCGTCCCGAGATGATGCACACCGCCCTGGACGACCTGTTCGGACTGCTGCGCGCCGGGCGGCTGAGGGTGGTCATCGGTGGGAGGTACCCGCTGGCGCAGGCCCGGCTGGCTCACGAGGACCTGTTGTCCCGGCGGAGCGTCGGCAAGCTGGTTCTCGACGTCCGGGGAGGGACGTGATGAGTCACCCCATCGACGAGGAGTTCCTCGACCGTCCCCTGCGCCGGCTGGCCGACGCAGCCTTGGGTCGGGCCCGCGAGCTCGGTGCGGAGCACGCGGACGTGCGGGTCGAGCGGATCCGCAGCCAGACCGTGCGCCTGCGCGACGCCCGGTTGGAGGGGACGTCCGACGACGAGGACCTCGGTCTCGGCGTCCGCGTGGTCCACGACGGGTCGTGGGGCTTCGCCTCGGTCGGCGAGCTGACGACCGACGACGCGGCCGCCTGCGCCGAGCGGGCGGTCGCGCTCGCCCGGCTGAGCCGCCCGCTGTCGACCGAGCGCGTCGAGCTGGCACCGGAACCGGTCTATGCGGACGTGGTCTGGGTGTCCTCGTACGACATCGACCCCCTGGCGGTGCCGGAACCCGAGAAGGCCGCGGTGCTGGAGCGGTGGAGCCGGGCCCTGCTCGGGGCGCCCGGGGTCGACCACGTCGACGCGAGCGTGTACGCCGTCCGCGAGAGCGCGTTCTACGCCGACCTCGCCGGCACGGTGACGACCCAGCAGCGGGTTCGCCTGGAACCGGAGTTCACCGCCGTCGCGGTCGACCGGGCCAGCGGCGCCTTCGAGACCATGCGCACCCTGGCCCCACCCACCGGGCGAGGCTGGGAGTACCTGCTCGGCGGCCACGGCTGGGACTGGGACGCCGAGCTCGCCGAGGTTCCCGAGCTGCTGGCCGAGAAGCTGGTCGCTCCCTCGGTCGAATCCGGCAGCTACGACCTGGTCATCGACCCCTCGAACCTGTGGCTGACGATCCACGAGTCGGTCGGTCATGCGACCGAGCTGGACCGGGCGCTCGGCTACGAGGCCAACTACGCAGGGACGTCGTTCGCCACGTTCGACCAGCTGGGGGTGCTGCGCTACGGCTCGCCGCTCATGCACGTGACCGGGGACCGAACCGCGCCGCACGGCCTGGCGACCGTCGGCTGGGACCACGAGGGAGTCGCCGCCCAGCAGTGGGACATCGTGCGCGACGGGACCCTCGTCGGGTTCCAGCTGGACCGCAACATGGCCCGGCTGAAGGGCTTCGGCCGGTCCAACGGCTGCGCCTTCGGCGACTCCCCGGGCCATGTCGCCGTCCAGCGGATGGCGAACGTCTCCCTGCAGCCGCAGCCCGGCGGGCCCTCCACCGAGGAGCTGATCGCCGGTGTCGACGACGGCATCTACGTGGTCGGTGACAAGAGCTGGTCGATCGACATGCAGCGATACAACTTCCAGTTCACCGCGCAGCGGTTCTTCCGGATCCGGGGGGGCCGGCTCGCGGGCCAGCTGAAGGACGTCGCCTACCAGTCCACGACCACCGACTTCTGGGGGTCGCTGGACGCCCTCGGGGGCCCGCAGACCTACGTCGTGGGCGGCGCCTTCAACTGCGGGAAGGCCCAGCCGGGCCAGACCGCCGCGGTGAGCCACGGCTGCCCCACGACGCTGTTCCGGCAGGTGCGCATCCTCAACACGGTGCAGGAGGCCGGCCGGTGAACCCCCAGGAGCTCGTCGAGCGGGCGCTGCAGGCGTCCACCGCGGACGGCTGTGTCGTGATCGCCGAGGAGTCCAGCAGCGCGAACCTGCGCTGGGCCGGGAACACCCTCACCACCAACGGGGACATGCGCCAGCGGACGCTCACCGTCATCGCGACCGTGGACGGCGCCGAGGGAACGGCGGCGGGCGTGGTGTCACGAAGCAGCGTGGCCCTGGACCGGGTCGCCGAGCTGGTCGCCCAGGCCGAGGAGGCGGCCCGGTCGGCCGGCCCGGCCGAGGACGCCCGGCCGTTCGTCCCGGGCAGGGTCTCCGCGGACTGGGCCGAGCCTGCGGAGGTCACCTCCACGGCGGTCTTCGAGACCTTCTCGCCGGCGCTCGGGGAGGTCTTCGTCCGGGCCCGGGCGCAGCAGCGCGAGCTCTTCGGCTTCGCCGAGCACGACCTGGTGACCACCTACCTGGGCAGCTCCGCCGGCCTGCGGCTCCGGCACATCCAGCCCACAGGCAAGGTCGAGGTGACCGGCAAGTCGCACGAGCGCACCCGGTCGACCTGGGTGGGGCAGTACACCCGGGACTTCCGGGACGTCGACGTCGTCGCCGTGGACGACGAGATCGTCCGCCGGCTCGGATGGTCGGCCCGAACCGTCGAGATGGCCCCCGGCCGGCACCACACGATCCTGCCGCCCTGCGCGGTCGCCGACCTGCTCATCTACCTGTACTGGTCGGCGTCGGCTCGCGAGGCCCACGACGGGCGGACCGTCTTCAGCCGGGCGGGTGGAGGGACTCGGGTGGGTGAGCGCTTCGCCGAGCGCCCCGTGACCCTGCGCAGCGACCCCGCCCACCCCGGGCTCGAGTGCGAGCCGTTCGTGCTCACCCCGGCCTCCAGCGCGGCCTCCTCGGTCTTCGACAACGGCCTGCCTCTTGGTCCCACCCGTTGGGTCGACGAGGGGCGGCTGGCTGCTCTGCTGCAGACCAGGTTCTCCGCCGACCTGACCGGTCTGCCCGTGACCCCCGCCGTGGACAACCTGGTGCTCGACGTCCCGGGCGGGGTCGGCGGCACCGACGACCTGGTCGCCGGCACCGACGGACCGGCGCTGCTGCTGACCTGCCTGTGGTACATCCGGGAGGTCGACCCGCAGACCCTGCTGCTCACCGGGCTCACCCGCGACGGGGTCTACGTCGTCGACGGTGGCGAGGTCGTCGGTGCGGCGACCAACTTCCGGTTCAACGAGAGCCCGGTGGACCTGCTCGGGCGGATCGTCTCCGCGTCTGGCACCCAGCTCGCCCTGCCGCGCGAGTGGAACGACTTCTTCACGCGTACCGCCATGCCGGCCGTGCTCATCGACGGCTTCAACATGTCCACGGTCAGCCGGGCCAGCTGAGCCCTTCTCTCGGCGAGGGGCGCCCGGTCAGGCGTCCTCGAGTCGGAAGCCCACCTTCATCCCGACCTGGACGTGGCTCACCGCCCCGTCGACGATCTGCCCGCGGATCTCGGTCACCTCGAACCAGTCGAGGTGACGCAGGGTCTGCGCGGCGCGGGCGATCCCGTTGCGGATCGCCGCGTCGACACTCTCCTCCGAGGTGCCGACGATCTCGGTCAGCCGGTACGTTCGGTTGCTCATCGCTCCTCCTCCGCGGCAGTCAGCCACTGCCATGATCGCCCATCCGGCAGGGGTGCCGGACCGCGCCATCGGACGTACCGTGGGGGACGCACGCGGGTGCGCCCCGACGAGGACAGGGACGTGACATGGCCGACCGATCGATCCGGACTCCGGTGTACACGATCACCGGGGCCCAGACGTCGATGTCGGCCGACCTCGACCGGCGGACCAAGCGCTACCTCATCTCGATGGGCGTGCGGACGGCCTGCTTCCTGGGGGCGATCGTCGTCCCGGGTCCGCTGCGCTGGGTGCTCGTCGTCGGCGCGGTCGTCCTGCCGTACGTCTCGGTCGTCTTCGCCAACGCCGGCCGCGAGCGGATCATCGACGAGGGGCTGACGACCCGGCTGTACGACCGACGACCGGCCGTCGGGTCGGGTGCCGACCCGGACGGGTGAATCCACCCCCCGGTTTCACCGAACGGGCGACGGCGGTCGTGCCAGACTGCGCGGCGGACGTCGCGGTCCCCCGGTTGCGACGCCCGAGACGCGATGCCGGATGGCTTCCCCCGTGGCCGTCCGGCATCGCCTCTTCCGGGCCCGGACCGTACGAGCGGACCGCCCGGGGAGGTCAGCCGCCGATGGCCGACATCGGCCGCACCGGCTGCAGGAACGACGCGTCGTCGATGCCGTGCCCGGCCTTCTTCGCCCACAGGCTCGCCAGCATGACCTCGGCGAGCTCGGCGTCGCTGGCGCCGGCGCGAAGGGGTCGGCGCAGGTCGGACTCCTCACGGGCGAACAGGCAGTTGCGGATCTGCCCGTCGGCAGTGAGCCGGACCCGGTCGCAGGCCGCGCAGAACGGGCGGCTGACCGAGCCGATGACCCCGACCCGCCCCGGCCCGCCGTCGACCAGCCACGTCTCGGCGGGAGCACTGCCCCGGGTGTCCGCGCGCTCGGGCGTCAGGGCGTAGCCAGCCGTCAGCGCGGCGAGGATCTCGTCCGCAGTCACCATCGCCGACCTGGTCCAGCCATGCTGGGCGTCCAGCGGCATCTGCTCGATGAAGCGCAGCTCGTACCCCCGGTCGAGGCACCAGCGCAGCAGGGCAGGCGCCTCGTCGTCGTTCACCCCACGCATGAGCACGGTGTTGACCTTCACGGGGCGCAGGCCGGCGGCGTCGGCAGCCGCCAGCCCCTCGACGACGTCGTCCAGCCGGTCGCGGTGGGCCAGCCGGACGAACCGTTCGCGGTCCAGCGTGTCCAGGCTGACGTTCACCCGGTCCAGCCCGGCGGCCTTCAGGTCGTAGGCGATCCGGGCCAGCCCGATGCCGTTCGTCGTCACGGACAGCCGCGGACGTGGCCGGAGTGCGGCGGTCCGGGTGACGATGTCGACCAGACCCCGCCGGAGCAGCGGCTCGCCGCCGGTGAACCGGACCTCGGTCACGCCCAGCGACACCGCCACGCCGACCAGCCGGACGATCTCGTCGTCGGTGAGCAGGTCGGGCGACGGCAGCCAGTCCAGCCCCTCCGGGGGCATGCAGTAGGTGCAGCGGAGGTTGCAGCGATCGGTGAGCGACACCCGCAGGTCAGTCGCCACCCGGCCGAACGTGTCCAGCAGCACCCGGCCATGCTACGTGGCGCCAGCGACCCGAGCGCCTCGGCGCCGACCGGCGCGGGTACCGTCGCCGACGTGCTGCGGTTCCTGGCGACGCCCCGCTGGATCGCGCTGACCGTGGCCGTCCTCGTCCTGGTGCCGGCGTTCCTGCGGCTCTCGGAGTGGCAGCTGGACCGCTCACGTGAGCGGTCAGCCGCCAACGCGGTCGTCCGGGCCAACATCGACCGCCCCGTCGAGCCGCTCGCCGCGGTGCCCGTGGGCCGCGTCGCCGAGAGCGAGCAGTGGCGTCGGGTGTCGGTGACCGGCCGGTGGGACGCCGAGCACGAGGTCCTCGTCCGGAACCGGTCGTTCCGCGGCCGGAGCGGGTACCTGGTCGTCACCCCGCTGCGGGCCGCCGAGGGGCCGGCGTTGCTGGTCGCCCGGGGGTTCGTCCCCGCGACCGGCGCCGCGCGCACCCGCCCCGACGTCCCGCCGCCCCAGTCCGGCGAGGTCGTCGTCGTCGCCCGACTCAGGGTGTCCGAGCCCGCACGGACCGCGGGCGACCTGCCGCCGGGCCAGGTGCTCAGCCTCAACGCGGGCGTCCTCGCGCCCGCCCTGGGCTACCGGGTCGTCGACGGGTATGGCGAACTGGTGTCCGAGCAGCCGGCGCCGTCGGACGCCCCCGTGCCCACCGAAGCACCCACGCTGACCCCGGGCCCGCACCTGTCGTACGCCGTGCAGTGGCTGCTCTTCGCCCTGATGGCCGTCGGTGGCTGGGTGCTCCTCGCCCGGCGGGAGGTGCAGGCGAGGCGCGGCGGACGGGCGCCGGATGGGGTGTCGAGGCTCAGCGCGTGAGCAGCGCGGCGACGATCGTCGGCAGCACCGTGCCGATCGGGTCGCGCAGGGCCGCCGAGGCCAGGCCGTCGTAGGGCGTGGGTTGTCCGTTGATCACGACCAGCCGAGCCCCGGAGGCGACGGCCACCTCACAGAGACTGGCCGCCGGGTTGACCTGCAGCGAGCTGCCGATGGCGAGGAACAGGGAACAGGAGCGGGCGGCCCGGACGGCGGCGCGCCACGTCGCGGGTTCCAGCGGCTGCCCGAACGAGATCGTGGCCGACTTCAGCAGGCCGGCGCAGGAGCGGCACCGAGGGTCCGCGTCGCCGGCCGCCACCCGGGCCAGCTCCTCAGCCATCGGCGTCCGGCGGCCGCAGGACAGGCAGGCGACCTCGCGCAGCGTGCCGTGCAGCTCGATGACCCGCGCCGGGTCGGAGCCGGCCGCCTGGTGCAGGCCGTCGATGTTCTGCGTGACGATCGCGACCAGCCGGCCGGTCCGCTCGAGGTCGACGAGGGCTAGGTGCCCCGCGTTCGGCCGGGCCTCCCACGCGGGGTGCTCCAGCCGGCGGCGCCACGCGGTCTGGCGCAGCTCGGGGTCGCTCACGTAGGCCTGCAGGTCGAACAGCCGCTCCGCGCCCGGTTCCCGGGTCCACAACCCCTGCGGACCCCGGAAGTCAGGGATGCCCGAGTCCGTCGAGAGGCCCGCCCCGGTCAGCACGCTGACCGAGTCCGTGGCCGCCAGCCACCCCGAGACGGTCCCCACCGGATCCAGCCGCTCACCCACAGCGCGAACCGTAGCGGCGTCGGTGACGACCGGGTGGCACCCGGCAGGATGGGGTTCATGGACCTGGGACTGGACGGTCGGGTGTTCGTGATCACCGGTGGGACTGGAGGTCTCGGCCTCGCCGCGGCGCACTGCCTGGTCGCCGAGGGGGCCTCGGTCGTGGTCTCCGGGCGGGACGGCGACCGCGCGCGGGCGGCGGCCGAGTCGTTGGGCACCACCCACTCCCTCGCGGTGGTGGCGGACAACGCCGACGCCGCGGCGCCCGAGCGACTCGTCGCCGCGGCGATGGCCAGGTTCGGGCGGCTCGACGGCGCACTGATGAGCGTCGGCGGCCCGCCGCTGGGTGGACTCGACCGCATCTCCGACGACCAGTGGCGCGCCGCCTTCGAGTCGGTGTTCCTGGGCGCTGTGCGGGTAGCGCGGGCCGTGGTCCGCGAGCTTCCGGCGGACGGCGGCTCCCTGCTCTTCGTGCTGTCGTCGTCGGTCCGCGAGCCGATTCCCGCCCTGTCGGTGTCCAACGGGCTGCGGCCCGGCCTGGCCATGCTCGCCAAGGAGATGGCCGCCGAGCTCGGGCCCCGTGGGGTCCGCGTCAACGGGCTGCTCCCGGCCCGGATCCGCACCGACCGGATCAGAGCCCTGGACGCGGGCCGCAGCAAGGCCGACCTCGCCCGCACGCACGCGGCGATCCCGCTGCGGCGCGACGGCCGGCCGGAGGAGTTCGGGCGGGTGGCCGCGTTCCTGCTGTCGCCGGCGGCGTCCTACCTGACCGGGGTGATGCTGCCCGTCGACGGCGGCATGCTCCACGCGCTGTAGCCGGACCCCGCGCTGGCGGGTCGCCACTCGCGCGGGGGCCTTTCGGCACTGTCCGCACACACCGGATCCTGCCAGCGTGCCCGCGTAGCGTCCCGAGCGTTCGGAGGAGTCATCGTGTCCGCGATGTCGACCATGTCCTCGCCCCTCGCCGCCGAGCCGGCCAGACGAGGGCCCGGACTCCCCCGCAAGGTCGTGTCGGTCCTCATGATCGTCGTCGGGCTGGTGTTCATCGCGCTCACCCTGGCGAGCAACCTGTTCAAGGTCGGACCGAGTTTCGAGAGCCTGATCGATGACTTCCGGCCGCTGCTGGCCCAGCAGTCGATCGACACCGCACGGCAGGACCTCGCCGGCCTGACCGCCGTCAGCCAGGAGTTCCAGACCAAGCTGGCCCCCGCCATGTCGCAGCAGCTGGGCATGACGCAGGAGCAGTTCGCCGGCATGGTCACTGAGCAGTTCCCCGCCGTGGACGCCGGCATGAAGGCGATCCCTCAGGCGGTGCCGGCGTTCGGCGGCCTGCTCGACACGTTGCAGGCGCAGCGCCCGCTGTTCGAGTCCGCAGACGCGATCCCGACGACGAACCTGCCCGCGACGACCGTGCCGTGGTCACTCCTCGCCGCCGGCATCCTCAGCATCCTCGTCGGCCTCATGGTCTGGTTCACCCCCCGGGCCGGCGCGGTGCTCGCCCTGCTGCTCGGAGCCGCGCTGGTCGTGGCCCCGCTGCTGTTGTCGCTCCCCGGCAAGGCCGCCGACGCCGACCAGCTGAACAAGAATCTGACCCCCGTCTACACCCAGACCCTGGTCGACCAGTCCACGCAGACCCTGTCGACGATCGGGGCGATGGGCGAGCAGATGCAGACGTCGATGTTGCCCGCGCTCGCCACGCAGCTGAAGATGCAGCCTGACCAGCTGCAGACCTTCCTCGCGCAGAACTTCCCGACGACCGCCTCGGCGCTGACGAGCTTCCCGACCACGATGAAGCGCTTCCAGGGCCTGGTCTCGACCTTCGACGCGAACCTGGACAACTTCGAGGTGCTCAAGCCGGTCGAGTTCGTCCCGATCATCCGGGCGCTCATCGCCGGCGGCGTCGCCCTGCTGCTGCTGGGCGGCGCGGCCCTGTTCGCCACCGCCGCCGAGCAGCGCCGGGTCTGACCCGGCCGGCCCGGTCCGGCTAGGCCGGGGCCTTGACGGCGATCCCGCTCTCCTGGGTCGCGAACTGCGTGCGGTAGAGCTCGGCGTACAGGCCGCCTGAGGCCAGCAGCTCGTCGTGGGTGCCCCGCTCGACGATCCGGCCGGCGTCCACGACGAGGATCCGGTCGGCGTTGCGGATCGTCGACAGTCGGTGTGCGATGACCAACGACGTCCGACCCTTGAGGGCGGTCGCCAGGGCGCGCTGGACGGCGGCCTCGGACTCGGAGTCCAGGTGCGCGGTCGCCTCGTCCAGGACCACGATCGTCGGCGCCTTGAGCAGCAACCGGGCGATGGCCAGCCGCTGCTTCTCGCCACCGGACAACCGGTATCCACGGTCTCCCACCACGGTGTCCAGCCCGTCCGGAAGGGAGTCCACGAGGTCCCAGATCTGGGCGGCGCGCAGCGCCTCCTCCAGCTGCCGCTCGCTGGCCTCGGGCCGGGCGTAGACCAGGTTGGCGCGCACCGTGTCGTGGAACATGTGGGCGTCCTGGGTGACGACGCCGATCGCCCGGTGCAGCGAGTCCTGGGTCAGCCCGCCCACGTCGACACCGCCGACCCGCACCGACCCCTCGGTCGCGTCGTACAGGCGGGACACCAGTGCGGTGATCGTGGTCTTGCCCGCGCCCGAGGGCCCGACGAGGGCGACCAGCTCACCCGGTTCCACCCGGAACGACACGTCTTCGAGCACCTGTGCCGAGGGCGTCGCGTCCAGCACGGCCACCGACTCGAGCGAGGCCAGGGAGACCTCCTCGGCTGAGGGGTAGCGGAACGCGACGTGGGTGAACTCGATCCCGTCGGCCCCCGGGGGCAGGTCCTCGGCGTCGGGACGGTCGGCGACCATCGGCGGCAGGTCGAGCACCTCGAAGACCCGCTCGAAGGAGACCAGCGCCGTCATCACGTCCACCTGCACGTTGGACAGGGCCGTCAGCGGGCCGTACAGCCGGCTCAGCAGCGCGGCCAGAGCGACGAGGGTGCCGACCTGAAGCTGCCCGTTGACCGCCTGCACGCCGCCGACCCCGTAGACGATCGCCGTGGCCAGCGCGGCCACGAGGGTGAGCGCGGTGAACAGGATCCGGCTGTACATGGCCGAGGTGATCCCGATGTCGCGAACCCGGCCGGCCTTGTCGGCGAAGCCCTTGGATTCCTCGCGGGGCCGCCCGAAGATCTTCACCAGCAGGGCGCCGGCGACGTTGAACCGCTCGGTCATCGTCTGGCTCATCGCCGCGTTGAGCTGCATGGACTCCCGGCTGATCGACGCGAGCCGGCGCCCCATCCACCGTGCCGGCAGCACGAACAGCGGCAGCAACAGCAGGACCAGCAAGGTGATCTGCCACGACAGGACCAGCATCGAGGTGAGCACCAGGAGCAGGGTCACGGCGTTGGAGACCACCGACGACAGGGTCGAGGTGAACGCCTGCTGGGCGCCGATGACGTCGCTGTTCAGCCGGCTGACCAACGACCCGGTCTGCGTACGCGTGAAGAAGGCCACCGGCATCCGGTTGACGTGCTCGAACACCTTGGTCCGCAGGTCGAAGATCAGTCCTTCGCCGATGCGGGAGGAGTACCAGCGACCGACCAGTCCCAGCACCGCGTCGACGAGGGCGAGTCCGGCGACGAAGAGCGCCCCCCGGACGACGACGTCGGATCGACCGGCCCCGACGCCGCTGTCGATGATCCACTTGAAGAGCAGCGGGGTGACGGCCACGACGGCCGCGCCCAGCACGGTGGTGACCAGGAAGGCGCCGATCTCGCGCCGGTACGGACCGGCGAAGCCGACGATGCGTTTCGCCGTGCCCGGCTCGAGGCGCCGCTTGACGTCGCCGTCACGGGTGAACGACCGGTAGACCATCCACGGACCGTGGGGCATCGACATGTCGGGTGGGCACTCCTCTTCCTCGAGTCGTCACCGTCAACCGGCCGAGCGGGACGGATGTTCCCGCTCAGCCCTCGGTGGCCGCCCGCGCGAGGTCGACGAGCCGGTGGCGCTGGGCGGCCCGCTCGGCGGCCAGCTGCTCGCCGTACGTACGGTCGGCCGCGTCTCTCAGCAGCGCCTTCGTCTCGCGCACGGCGCCTGCCGGTGGTGCGAGCAGGGCGGCCAGCAGGTCCGCGAGGGCGTCGTCCAGCTCGGCGAGGGGAACCGCGGCCGTGGCCAGCCCGGTGCGCACCGCCTCGTCCGCGCCGACCCACCGGCCGGTGGCGCAGATCTCCAGCGCCCGGGCGTAGCCCACCAGCTCCACGAGCGGCTTGGTCCCGCCCAGGTCGGGGACCAGCCCGAGCGAGGGCTCGCGCATGGCCAGCTGGACGTCGTCGGCCACCAGCCGCAGGTCACACGCCAGGGCGAGCTGGAAGCCCGCACCGACGGCGTGCCCCTGCACCACCGCGACGGTGACGAACGGTGACTCACGCAGCCAGGTGAAGGCCCCCTGGAAGCCGGCGATCACCTCGTCGAGCTCGGCTTCGGGGAGCCCGGCCAGCGCCAGGAAGGTGGGCTCGCCCGGAATCCCCTCGAGCGTGAACATCCGGCGGTCCAGCCCGGCCGAGAAGGACGGACCGTCCGCCCGCAGGACGAGCACCCGCACGGTCTCCGGCAGGGCCTGCGCGGCGGTCACCAGGTCGCGCCACATCTGCGGGGTCTGGGCGTTGCGCTTGTCGGGGCGGCTCAGCGTGACCGTGGCCACGCCGTCGTCGACCTCGACCCGGAACCCGCTCTCGATGCCCACCGGCGACGTCGTCTCGGCCATGCTCCGACCCTAGCCCCGCCGTCGCGGCCAGCCCCGGGCGGTGCCGACAACCACCGGCTACTTGGTGCGCTTGCCTCTCGTCGCGCCGCCTCGGCTGCGCAGCGCGGTCCCGGACTCGCTGAGCACCCGGTGGACGAAGCCGTACGAGCGGCCGGTGTCGGCGGCCAGGGCACGGATGCTCGTGCCGGCCTCGTACTTCTTGCGGAGGTCGGCGGCCAGCTTGTCTCGCTCTCCCCCGGTCACCCGTCGTCCCTTACCGACTTCGGCCATCGCAGCCTCCCAGAACCTCGTGCGGACAACGCCATGATCACTCAACCACGGCCGGTCGGCCACCGGAAGGCCCCGGGGCCGGGGAGGCGGTCAGGCCAGGGCGACGAGATCGAGGTAGTCCGCCGACCAGAGGTCCTCGACGCCGTCCGGGAGCAGGACCACCCGCTCGGGCGACAGCGCCTGGACGGCCCCCTCGTCGTGGGTCACCAGGACCACGGCGCCCCGGTAGGTGTGCAACGCGGCCAGCACCTCGTCGCGACTGGCCGGGTCGAGGTTGTTGGTCGGCTCGTCCAGCAGCAGCACGTTGGCGCTGGAGACGACCAAGGTCGCCAGCGCCAGCCTGGTCTTCTCTCCTCCGGAGAGCACGCCGGCCGGCTTGTCGGCATCGTCGCCGGTGAACAGGAAACCACCGAGCACCCGGCGCAGCTCGACGTCCGGCAGGTCAGCCGCGGCCGAACGCATGTTCTCGAGCACGCTGCGCCGGGTGTCGAGGGTCTCGTGCTCCTGGGCGTAGTACCCCAGGCGCAGGCCGTGGCCGGCCTCGACGACGCCGGTGTCGGGCGCTTCGACCCCGCCGAGCAGCCGGAGCAGGGTGGTCTTCCCCGCGCCGTTGAGGCCGAGCACCACCACCCGGGACCCGCGGTCGACCGCGAGGTCGACGTCGGTGAACACCTCCAGCGACCCGTAGGACTTCGACAGCCCGGTCGCCGTGAGCGGCGTGCGGCCGCACGGTGCCGGGTCCGGGAAGCGCAGGCGGGCCACCCGGTCACGGGTCCGGACCGCCTCGAGGCCCCCGAGCAGCCGATCGGCTCGCCGGTCCATGCCCTGGGCGGCCTTGGCCTTCGTGGCCTTGTACCGCATCCGGTCGGCCTGCGCCTTCAAGGCCGCCGCCTGCTTCTCGGCGTTGGCCCGCTCGCGCTTGCGCCGCCGCTCGTCGGCCTCCCGCTGCTGCAGGTACGTCGTCCACCCCACGTTGTAGACGTCCAGGGCGGCCCGGTTCGCGTCCAGGTGGAACACCCGGTTCACGCACGCCTGCAGCAGTCCGACGTCATGGCTGATGACGACCAGGCCGCCGCGGTGCGTGCGCAGGAACTCGCGGAGCCAGCCGATCGAGTCGGCGTCCAGATGGTTCGTCGGCTCGTCGAGCAGCAGGGTCTCGCTGCCGCCGAAGAGGATCCGGGCCAGCTCGACCCGCCGGCGCTGGCCACCGGAGAGGGTCCGCAGCGGCTGGTCGAGGACCCGCTCGGGCAGCCCCAGGCTGGCTGCGATCTGGGCCGCCTCCGACTCGGCGGCGTAGCCACCGGCAGCGGTGAACTCCTCCTGCAGCCGGCCGTAGCGCTGCAACGCGTCCTCGGCCGTCCGCCCGTCGGCGCTGGCCATCCGACCCTCCGTGTCGCGCATCCGCCGCAGGACGTCGTCCAGGCGGCGGGCCGACAGGATCCGGTCTCGCCCGAGGACGTCGAGGTCGCCCGTGCGCGGGTCCTGCGGCAGGTAGCCGACCGACCCCGACCGGGTGAGATGTCCCGCGGCGGGGGCTCCCTCACCCGCCAGGATCCTGGTGAGGGTGGTCTTGCCCGCCCCGTTGCGGCCGACCAGGCCGATCCGGTCGCCGGAGCCGACCCGCAGGGTCGCCGACGCGAGCAGCACGCGGGCGCCCGCGCGGATCTCGAGGTCGGTGGCGGTGATCACGGGGTCTCCGGACGGCGGACGGGAGGGCGGTCGTGGCGGCCGATGTCCCAGCTCGGAGCGCTGCCGGCCGTAGTCTACCGGGATGCAGTTCGATGATCAGAACGTCGACGTGAGCGGGGTCGACGACCGCAGGGGCCGCGGCGGCGGGGTGGCCATGGCCGGTGGCGGCGGGATCCTGGCCGTGATCGTGACGATCATCGCCCTCGTGCTGGGTGGGGGCCAGGGCGGCGGGATCGACCTCAACAGCCTGGCCCCGGGCGCCGTCCAGGGCGGCACCGAGGGTGAGACCACCGAGCAGCTGAGCCAGCGGTGCAACGCCGACGGCGCCCTCGACCAGTTCAACGACTGCTACCTGATCAAGGTCTACAACGAGACCGACGAGGTGTGGTCGGCGGAGTTCGCCCGGCTCGGCCGCCCCTACCAGCGCCCCACGCTGACGTTCTTCAGCGGGGGCGTCCAGACCGGGTGCGGGGCTGCCTCGTCTCAGGTCGGCCCGTTCTACTGCCCGCCCGACCAGCACATGTACATCGACATCGACTTCCTCGCCCAGCTGCAGCAGCAGTTCGGCGCCGGCGGCCGGTACGCGCAGGCGTACATCCTGGCCCACGAGTTCGGTCATCACCTGCAGACGCTGCTGGGCATCGAGCCTCAGGTGCGCCGGCTGCAGCAGTCCAACCCGAGGCAGCGCAACGACCTGTCCGTGCGGATGGAGCTGCAGGCGGATTGCCTGGCCGGCGTCTGGGGTCGACTGGCCAACGACAGGGGCAACGTCGCGATCACCGAGAAGGAGGTCCGCGAGGCCCAGCGGGCGGCGGCCGCCGTCGGCGACGACCGGATCCAGGAGACCACGACCGGACGCGTCGACCCCGAGTCGTGGACCCACGGTTCCGCCCAGGACCGCGAGCAGTGGTTCACCACGGGGTTCTCCACCGGCGACATCGAACGCTGCGACACCTTCGGGTAGGACCGGCGCCGAGCCGACGGCGTCTCGTCACCGACTCGTTGCCCGCCGGTGACCGATCCCTGACCTGGGTGGTGCACGCTGAGGAGATGCGACGAGTCGGACCGACCAGCGTCGGTGACCGGGCGTGGCGCTCGCTGCTGGGCGCGCCCGACAACTCCGTTGGTGTCCGGCCGCGAGACCCCCACCACGAGCTGCACGTGGACGCCGACGCCGTCTGCCCGCGCTGCCTGCGCTGGATCGACCCGGCGGACTTCGTCCGACAAACCCGGATCGGCCTGGTCCAGCACGAGATCTGCCGCTGAGCGGTGGCGACGGCTCGTCCTCAGCGAGGTCCTCGACGTCGTCCTAGACGTTGAAGCCCAGCGCCCGCAGCTGCTCGCGGCCCTCATCGGTGATCTTGTCCGGCCCCCACGGGGGCATCCAGACCCAGTTGATCCGCACGTCGTCGACGTGCTCGTGCAGCGCCACCCGGGTCTGGTCCTCGATGACGTCGGTCAGCGGGCAGGCGGCGCTGGTCAGCGTCATGTCGATGACGGCGACGTTGTTCTGGTCGACGGTGATCCCGTAGACGAGGCCGAGGTCGACGACGTTGATCCCGAGTTCCGGGTCGACGACGTCGCGCATCGCCTCGGTGAGCTCGTCGATCTGGGCGGTCGCGCTCATGCCGGCTCCCTCATCCCGACGGCCTGCGCCGCCGCGTCCTTGAACGCCATCCAGCCGAGCAGCGCGCACTTGACGCGTGCCGGGTACTTCGACACTCCGGTGAACGCGACCGCGTCGCCGAGCCGTTCGTCGTCGACGTCGGCCGGCTCCCCGCCGCGGGCGTGCATGAGCGCCAGGAACGCCTCCTCGGCCGCCAGGGCGTCGGCCAACGGCCGACCGGTCACCAGCTCGGCCATCACGGAGGTGGACGCCTGGCTGATCGAGCAGCCGAGCCCCTCGTAGGACACGTCCTCGACGGTGCGGTCGGCCCCCAGCCGGATCCGCAGGGTGACCTCGTCGCCGCAGAGGGGGTTGACGTGGCGAACCTCGGCGTCGAAGGGCTCGCGCAGGCCGCGCCGGCGAGGGCTTCGGTAGTGGTCCAGGATGATCTCCTGGTACAGGGACTCCAGCTGCATCAGGCCACCCCGAAGAAGTCCTTGGCCCGGTGCACCCCGGCGACCAGCGCGTCGACGTCGGCCCGGTCGTTGTACAGGTAGAACGACGCGCGGGTCGTGGCGGTGACGCCGAACCGGCGGGTCAGCGGCCAGGCGCAGTGGTGCCCGACCCGGACCTCGACCCCGAGATCGTCCAGGACCTGCCCCACGTCGTGGGGGTGGATCCCGTCGACCACGAAGGCGACCGCCCCGCCTCGGCCCTGCGTGCCCGCCGGCCCGATCACCCGGACGCCCGCAACGTCCGCCAGACCGTCGAGCGCGTACCCGACGAGGTCGCGCTCGTGCTCGGCCACCTGGGGCATCCCGACGGCGGAGAGGTAGTCGCACGCCGCCGCGAGGCCCACCGCCTGCGCCGCCGCCGGCACCCCGGCCTCGAACCGCTGCGGCGGCGGGGCGTAGGAGGACCACTCGAGGTGGACCTCCTCGATCATCGAGCCACCCGTCAGGAACGGCGGCATCGCCTCCAGCAGCTCGCGGCGGCCCCACAGCACCCCGATCCCCAGCGGGCCGAGCATCTTGTGCCCGCTGAACGCGAGGAAGTCGACGCCGAGCGAGGCGACGTCGACCGGCAGGTGCGGCACCGACTGGCAGGCGTCGAGCAGGACGACGGCTCCCACGTCGTGGGCGCGCCGGACGAGCTGCTCCAGCGGGTTCACCGTGCCGAGCACGTTGGACTGGTGCACCAGGGCGACCAGCCGGGTGGACCTGTCGACCACCTCGTCGAGCCGATCCAGGTCGAGCCGGCCGTCGTCGGTGACGCCCAGCCAGCGCAGGGTCGCGCCGGTGCGCCGGCACAGCTCCTGCCAGGGCACCAGGTTCGCGTGGTGCTCCATCTCGGTGACCACCACCGAGTCCCCAGGTCCGACGGCGAACCGGGCGGCGTCGCCGCCGCGACCGACCGCGTTGGACATCGAGTAGGCAACCAGGTTGATCGCCTCGGTGGCGTTCTTGGTGAAGACCACCTCACCGGGGTCGGCCCCGATGAACGCGGCGACGGTGGCACGGGCCGACTCGTAGGCGTCGGTGGCCTCCTCGGCCAGCTGGTGCGCCCCGCGGTGCACCGCGGCGTTGTGCTGCAGGTAGAACGCCCGCTCGGCATCCAGCACCTGCAGCGGCTTCTGCGAGGTTGCCGCGCTGTCCAGGTAGACCAGCGGCTGCCCCCCGCGCACGGTGCGCGCGAGGATCGGGAAGTCGGCCCTCAGCCGGGCGACGTCCAGGCGGCCGTGGGTCTCGACGGTCACGCGCCCGCCGCCGCCCTGGCGTATCGCTCGTAACCCTCGGCTTCCAGCTGCTCGGCGAGCTCCGGCCCGCCCTCCTCGCGGATCGTCCCGTCGACGAAGACATGGACGAAGTCGGGGGTGATGTAGCGCAGGATCCGGGTGTAGTGGGTGATCAGCAGGGTCCCGACGGTGCCGGTGGCTCGGACCCGGTTCACGCCCTCGGACACGACCTTGAGCGCGTCGACGTCCAGGCCGGAGTCGGTCTCGTCGAGGATCGCGATCCGTGGCCGGAGCAGCTCCAGCTGCAGGATCTCGTGCCGCTTCTTCTCCCCGCCGGAGAAGCCCTCGTTGACGTTGCGCTGGGCGAACGCGGGGTCGATGGACAGCGCCGTCATGGCCGCGTTCACCTCCTTCACCCACTCGCGCAGCTTCGGTGCCTCACCCCGGACCGCGGTGGCCGCCGTCCGCAGGAAGTTGGAGACCGAGACGCCGGGAACCTCAACCGGATACTGCATGGCGAGGAACAGGCCGGCCCGGGCTCGCTGGTCGACGCTCATGGCGAGCACGTCCTCGCCGTCGAGCGTCACCGAGCCCTGGGTCACCCGGTACTTCGGGTGTCCGGCGACGGAGTAGGCGAGAGTCGACTTGCCCGACCCGTTCGGACCCATGATCGCGTGGGTCTCCCCCGCGCGGACCGTCAGGTCGACGCCCCGCAGGATCTCCTTGAGATCGTCGTCGGTGTCGACGCTGACGTGCAGGTCGCGGATCTCGAGCGTGGCCATCAGAGCACTTCCTCGGTGACGTCGACGAGGACCTGGTCGGCCTCGATCTTCACGGGATAGACGGGGACCGGACGGGTGGCCGGCAGGCCGGTCGGTCGGCCGGTCACCAGGTCGAAGCGGGAGCCGTGCAGCCAGCACTCGATGGTGAGGCCGTCGACCTCCCCCTCCGAGAGGGAGACGTCGGCGTGCGAGCACATGTCGTCGATCGCGTGTACCTCCCCCTCGGTGCGGACCAGGCAGACGGCGACCCCGTCGACGACGACGCGGGTGGCGGTGCCCTCGACCAGCTCAGCCAGCGGGCAGGCAGGCAGGTAGCTCATGCGCCGCTCCGGGCGAGCTCGGCGTCGACCGCGGCGAGCAAGCGCTGCTCCAGGGAGTCGATGCCGATCCGGGCGAGCAGGTCGGCGAAGAAGCCCCGCACGACGAGCCGGCGGGCCTCCGGTGCCGTGATCCCGCGCGACTGCAGGTAGAACAGCTGCTCGTCGTCGAAGCGACCGGTGGTGCTCGCGTGGCCCGCTCCGACGATCTCGCCGGTCTCGATCTCCAGGTTGGGCACGGAGTCGGCTCGGGCGCCGTCGGTGAGCACCAGGTTCCGGTTGATCTCGTAGGTGTCCGTGCCCAGCGCCTCGGCCTGGATGAGCACGTCGCCGATCCACACCGTGTGCGAACCGGCGCCCTGGAGCGCGCCCTTGTAGACCACGTTGCTCCGGCAGTGCGGCTCGGCGTGGTCGACGAACAGTCGGTGCTCGAGGTGCTGACCGGCGTCGGCGAAGAAGAGACCGAGCAGCTCGACGTCACCGCCCGGCCCGGCGAAGTCGACGACCGGGTGCAGCCGGACGAGGTCGCCGCCCAGGGTCACCGCGATGTGGCGGACCCGAGCGTCCCGACCGACCCGGATCCGGTGGCTGCCCACGTGGACCGTGTCCTCGGACCATTCCTGCAGGCTCACCAGCGTCACCTGTGCGCCCTCGTGGGCGACGATCTCGACGGTGTCCGCGTAGGTCGCCGACCCGATGTGCTCCAGGACGATCACCGACTCGCTCAGTGGGTGAGCGTCGACGAGCAGGTGGCCGTACGCGGCTGCACCGGCGCCGTCTCCGGTCACGGTGACGACCGTGGGCCGGGACGCGACGGCGGTGGCCGGCACGGTCAGCACGGTGGCCCGCTCGAACGCCGCGAACGCCTGAGCCGCCACCCGGTCGGTGGGCGGCCCGGCGAGACCCAGCCGGGCGTCGTCGCGGTCGACGGTCTCGACCAGCAGCTCGGGGGCCGCGTCGACCTCGACGATGACCTTGCCGTCGCCGGTGGCGGTGCCGTCGTGCAGCCCGCGCAGGCGGGCCAGCGGCGTGAACCGCCAGGCCTCCTCGCGACCCAGCGGCACGGGGTGATCGGCCAGCTCGTAGGAGGAGATCTGCTCCGGTCGGACGTCGCCGGGCTGGCGGTGCGTGACACCCATCGTCAGCCCACGGCCCCTTCCATCTGCAGCTCGATGAGCCGGTTCAGCTCCAAGGCGTACTCCATCGGCAGCTCGCGGGCGATCGGCTCGACGAACCCGCGCACGATCATCGCCATGGCCTCCTCCTCGGTCATCCCACGGCTCATCAGGTAGAAGAGCTGGTCCGCGGAGACCTTGGAGACCGTCGCCTCGTGGCCCATGGAGACGTCGTCCTCGCGCACGTCGACGTACGGGTAGGTGTCGGAGCGGCTGATCTGGTCGACGAGCAGCGCGTCGCAGCGCACGGTCGACCGCGAGCCGTAGGCCCCTTCCTGGACCTGGACCAGCCCGCGGTAGGACGTGCGGCCGCCGCCCCTCGCCACCGACTTCGACACGATCGTCGACGAGGTGTGCGGGGCGCAGTGCACCATCTTCGCGCCGGCGTCCTGGTGCTGGCCCGCTCCGGCGAAGGCCACGGACAGGGTCTCGCCCTTGGCGTGCTCGCCCATCAGGTAGACCGCCGGGTACTTCATGGTGACCTTGGAGCCGATGTTGCCGTCGATCCACTCCATGGTGGCACCCTCGTGCGCGACGGCTCGCTTGGTCACCAGGTTGTAGACGTTGGTGGACCAGTTCTGGATCGTCGTGTACCGCACCCGCGCGTTCTTCTTGACGATGATCTCGACGACCGCGGAGTGCAGGGAGTCCGAGGAGTAGATGGGCGCCGTGCAGCCCTCGACGTAGTGCACGTAGGAGCCCTCGTCGGCGATGATCAGCGTCCGCTCGAACTGGCCCATGTTCTCGGTGTTGATCCGGAAGTACGCCTGCAGCGGGATCTCGACCTTGACGCCCTTGGGTACGTAGATGAAGGACCCACCCGACCACACCGCGGTGTTGAGGGCGGCGAACTTGTTGTCGCCGACCGGGATCACCGAGCCGAAGTAGGCCTTGAAGACCTCCTCGTGCTCGCGCAGGGCCGTGTCGGTGTCGAGGAACACGACGCCCTGCTCCTCGAGGTCCTCGCGGATCTTGTGGTAGACCACCTCGGACTCGTACTGCGCCGCCACTCCGGCGATCAGCCGCTGCTTCTCGGCCTCGGGGATGCCCAGGCGGTCGTAGGTGTTCTTGATGTCCGCCGGCAGCTCGTCCCACGACGTCGCCTGCTTCTCGGTGGACCGGACGAAGTACTTGATCGAGTCGAAGTCGATCCCGCCGAGCTCAGCCCCCCAGGTGGGCATCGGCTTCTTGCCGAACAGCCGCAGACCCTTCAGCCGCAGCTGGAGCATCCAGTCGGGCTCGCTCTTGCGCGCCGAGATGTCGCGGACGACCTCCTCCGACAGCCCCCGACGGGCCTGCTCGCCGGCCTGGTCGGTGTCGTGCCAGCCGAACTCGTACGTGCCGAGCCCGTCGAGCTCGGGGTGCGTGGTGTCGGTCATCGGGGGGTCCTCTCCGACTCGGCCGGGGGGTAGGGCACGAAGGTGGTGCAGACGTGGTCGCCGTGGGCGATCGTCGCCAGCCGCTGGACCGGCCGGCCGAGCAGGCGGGCGAACGCCTCGGTCTCCGCCTCGCACAGCTGGGGGAACTCGGACGCGACGTGCGCCACCGGGCAGTGGTGCTGGCACAGCTGGTCGCCGCGCCCGGACGGGGCCGCGTCGACCGAGGCCGCGTAGCCGTCCACGCTCAGCGCCTCGGCCAGCACGCGCACCTGCTGGTCGGCGGCAGCGGCCGCGACGGCTGGTCCGTAGCGCTCCTCGACGTGCGCCACCTGGGCCCTGGCGAAGTCGGCCACCGCCTCGACGCCGCCGAGCTGCGCGACGTAGCGGAGCGCACTGGCGGCCAGGTCGTCGTAGGCGTGGTGGAACGGCTCGCGACCCGCCTCGGTCAGCGAGAACACCCGGGCCGGTCGACCACGGCCGCGCAGCGGGCCGGGTCCGTACGGTGGGCGGTCCCCCGCGACGGCCAGCCCGTCGGCGACGAGGGCGTCCAGGTGTCGGCGGACCGCTGGCGCGGTGAGGCCGAGCCGGTTCGCGAGCCCGGCCGCGGTGGCCGGGCCGTCCTCGAGCAGGGAGCGGACCACCCGGCTGCGGGTGTCGGCGACCTCGCCGATGGGCTCACTGATTTTCACCACATCATCATGACCTAATTCGCCCCGGTCCGCCAGTCCCCGACCGCTCCGACCGGGCCGCCGCCCGCTTCCTAGACTGCCGACCGTGCCCGACGTCGCCCCAGCGGTCGAGATCGACGACCTCGTCGTGCGCTACGGCGACCTGACCGCGGTCGACGGTCTGACGCTGACCGCCCCTGCGGGCGCCGTCACCGCGGTCCTGGGGCCGAACGGGGCCGGGAAGACCACCACCGTGGAGACCTGCGAGGGCTTCCGGCGCCAGGCGGCCGGGCGGGTGCGGGTGCTCGGCCTGGACCCTCGGCGGGACCGGCGGGCGCTCGGTGCCCGCGTCGGCGTCATGCTGCAGGACGGTGGCGTGCCCTCGGGAGCACGCCCGATGGAGGTCCTTCGGTACGCGGCCGGGCTCTACGCGCACCCGCACGACCCCGACGAGCTGGCTGACCGGCTGTCCCTGACGACGCTCGGCCGCCGGCCCTTCCGGCGGCTCTCGGGGGGCGAGCAGCAGCGGGTCAAGCTGGCGCTGGCCTTGGTCGGCCGGCCTGAGCTGGTCTTCCTGGACGAGCCCACCGCGGGCCTCGACCCACACGGCCGGCGGGCCACCTGGGAACTGGTCGAGCAGCTGCGCGAGGACGGGGTCTCGGTGGTGCTCACCACGCACCTGATGGACGAGGCCGAGCAGCTGGCCGACCACGTCGTCATCGTCCACCGCGGCCGGGTCGTCGCTGCCGGGTCCCCGCGCGCCCTCACGTCGGCGGGTGCCGAGCGCACGCTGACCTTTCGCGGCCCTGGCGGACTGGACCTCGATCGGCTCCGGGACGCGCTGCCGGCGGCCGCACAGGTGCGGGAGCAGCCGGCGGGCTGCTACGTGGTCGAGGGGACGATCGACCCCCAGCTGCTCGCCACCGTCACAGCCTGGTGCGCCTCGTTCGGGATCATGCCGGAGAACCTGAGCGTCGGACGCCGACGGCTCGAGGACGTGTTCCTCGAGCTGACCGGCCGAGGCGGCTCGTGACCCCCGCCGGCACCTACGCCCCCCGGCCCGGCTCGGCCACGCTGCCCCGGATGGTGCTGCGCCAGGCCCGGTTCGAGCTGGTCCAGCAGATGCGCAACGGCGAGCAGCTGCTGCTGACCGTGGTCATCCCGACGGTCCTGCTCCTGCTGTTCGCGACGGTCGACGTGGTCGACCTGGGGACCGGCCGACGCGTCGACTACCTCGTGCCGGGGATCCTGGCGCTCGCGGTCATGTCCACGGCGTTCACCGGCCAGGCCATCGCCACGGGCTTCGAGCGCCGCTACGGGGTGCTCAAGCGCCTCGGCTCGACCCCGTTGCCCCGGGCCGGGCTGCTGGCTGGCAAGACCGTCGCCGTCCTCGTCGTGGAGGCGGGGCAGGTCGTCCTGCTGGTGGCCGTCGCCCGGCTGCTGGGCTGGGGGCTGCCCGACCCGGCGACCGCCGTCCGGGTGGGCGCGCTCCTGCTGCTCGGCACCGCGGCGTTCTCCGGCCTGGGCCTGCTGATGGCCGGCACGCTCCGGGCCGAGGCGACGCTGGCGCTGGCCAACCTGGTCTACCTGCTGCTCCTGCTCGGCGGCGGCATCGTCGTCCCGCTCGACCGGTTCCCGTCCGGGCTGCGCCCGCTGCTGGAGTGGCTGCCCTCGACGGCGCTCGCCGACGGGCTGCGGACGGTGCTCGGCACCGGGGCGGGCGAGGCGTCCGGCCTCCCGCAGACGGCACTCCTCGTGCTGGCCGCCTGGACGGCGGTGCTGCTCGGCCTGGCGGCGAGGAGCTTCCGCTGGGAGTGAAGAAACTTCTTCATAACTTGTGCATCTGATACCCCCTCGAGTGGCGATAGATGGGTGAGACACCACCCACCGACCACCGAGAGGAACCCGCGATGCGCCAGAGACTGGCCGTCACCGCACTCGCCGCGATGACCCCCGCCGCACTGCTCCTGGCGGCTGCCCCCGCCCAGGCCGCCGACCCGGCCACCGTGTTCGTCCTGCACGGCGTGCCCGAGGCCACCGTCGACGTGTACGTCAACGACAAGCTGACCCTCGACGACTTCAAGCCGGGCACCCTCACCGACGCCCTGTCGCTGCCCGCGGGCACCTACTCGGTCAAGGTCACCGACCCGACGGACGCGACCAAGGTCATCATCGGCCCGGCCGACGTCCCGGTCGCCGCCGGCAAGTCCTACACGATCGTGGCCCACCTGGGTGTCGACGGGAAGCCGACTGCTACGCCGTTCGAGAACGACATCTCGCCCGCGGGCGCCGGCAACGGTCGGGTGACCGTCCGCCACGTGGCGAACGCGCCCGAGGTGACCGTGAAGGCCGACGGCGCCGCCCTGGGCAACGTCGCCAACCCCAAGGAGATCAAGGCCGACGTCCCGGCCAAGACCTACGCGGTCGCAGTAGAGCCGGCCTCGGGCGGCGCGGCGGTCTTCTCGACCGACCTCGACGTCAAGGAGGGTGTCAACACGATCGTCTACGCCTGGGGCGACCTGGCCGGTGGCAGCTTCGCGGCCGCCGTCCAGACGATCGGCGGGCTGCACTCGGCTCCCGGCGGTGTGCCCGCAGGTGAGCTCGGCCTGGCCTCGGACGGCAACTCGCCCGCCGGCGTGCCGGCCTGGGCACTCGGCCTGATGGCCGCGGCTGCGGTCGGAGCCGCGTTCTCGGCCCGTCGCCTGGCGACGCAGCCCAGCCGCGGCTGACGGCACCCCCCGGCGCCCGGTCCGGTGAGCGTCTCCTCCTGCTCACCGGACCGGGCTTCCCGGGGCGCCACCCACCCCGACCACCCGCCACAACCCCGAGGAGATGCCGTGAGGAGCCGTCGCGTCGCTGCCGCCTCGCTCGTGCTGAGCGCAGCGGTGCTGGTCGGTGTCCCGGCGGCCTACGCCAGCCGCTCGGGGGCACCGCTGACCGAAAGCGCTCCCTCAGCGGTAGCGTCGCCCACGCCATCGACGCCCGCCGCATCGACTCCCGCGGCCGCGGTGCCGTCACCCGCCCCATCTCGGGACGCCGCGACGGCCCAGCCCACGCGTTTGATCATCCCTTCGGTGGGGGTCGACGCCCCTATTGACCCGGTCGGCGTGGCTCCCGACGGGCAGGCCGAGGTACCCCGCGACGGGCGACGGGTCGGCTGGTACCGCTTCGGGCCCGCACCCGGGGCAGCCACCGGGTCGGCGGTCCTGATCGGGCACCGGGACACCCGGGCCCAGGGCCCCGGCGAGCTGTTCGACCTGGGCCGGGTGGCGATCGGCGCCGAGGTCACCGTCCAGCGGTCCGGTCGCTCCCCGATCGCGTACCGGGTGGTCGAGCGCCGGCTGTACTCCAAGGCGAGCGTGCCCCTGGACCTGTTGTTCGCCCGCGACGGCGCCCCCCGGCTGACCGTGATCAGCTGCGGCGGCCGTTACCTGCCCTCCGCCGGCGGCTACCAGGACAACCTCGTCGTGGTCGCCGTCCCCGTCCTCGGCGGGACACCATGAGCGCCGCCGTCTCACTGACTCTCGTCCGAGGCCGGGGTAACCTGCGCCTTGTGCCCACGCCTGCGGAGGAGGACGTCGCCGAGCGGTTCGCCGCGGGTGACGAGTCCGCCCTCACCGAGGCATACACCCGCTGGTCCGCCCTGGTGTTCACGATCGCCCTGCGCTCGCTCGGCAACCGCAGCGACGCCGAGGACGTGGCCCAGCAGGTGTTCGTCTCGGCCTGGCAGGGCCGCGGCCGCTTCGACCCAGGGGCGGGCAGTCTGCCCTCGTGGCTCGTCGGGATCACCCGCAACAAGGTGGCCGACCGGTGGGCCGGCCGAGAGCGCGAGCGGCGGACCCATGAGGCGGCCGCGACGGTCCTGCTCCACCCGACCGCGGAGCATGCTCCGGCCCCCGACATCATCGACCGCGTGGTGCTCGCCGACGAGCTGAGCCGGCTCGGCGAGCCCCAGCGGAGGATCCTGCACCTGGCCTTCTTCGAAGACCTGACCCACCCGCAGATCGCGGCCCGCCTGGACCTCCCCCTCGGCACCGTGAAGAGCCACATCAGGCGCTCCCTCGAGCGGCTGCGGACCCGTTTGGAGGCCGACGGTGTCACCGCACACTGACCCGGAGACGCTTGCCCTGAGCGCCCTCGGCGAGCCGGCCGGCAGCACCGAGGCGACCGCTCATCTGGTGTCCTGCAGCCAGTGCCGGGCCGAGCTCGACCGGCTCGTCGACGTCATCCGGGTGGGGCGAATGGTCACCCCCGACGATCACCCGGTCTCCCCTCCCCCGGCGGTGTGGGAGCGCGTCCGTCTCGAGCTCGGCCTGGCTGACGCCCCAGCGGCTGCGGACTCCGGTGCTGCGGCCACGTCGCCGACCGTCGTCACGCTCCGCCGGCGGGTGACCTGGCGCCCGGGCCTGGTCGCCGCGGCCGCCGCGGTGCTCGGGCTCGCCATCGGGGCCGGAGCCACGGCCCTGCTGAGCGACCGGGCCCCGGCCGAGACCGTGCTGGCTCGGGCCGACCTGGCCCCGTTGCCGGCTCGCACGGAGTCCGGCTCGGCGGTGGTCCGGGTGCGCGACGGTGAGCGCCGGCTGTCCGTCGACGTGCGCGGGCTCACCCCCGCCGCCGGCAGCTACTACGAGGTCTGGCTGCTGGCGCCGGACGCCTCGAGGCTGGTCTCCCTGGGGGTGATCGAGCCGGGGACCAAGGCCGACTTGGAGATCCCGCGCGGGCTCACCCTCTCGGAGTTCCCGGTCGTCGACGTGTCGGTGGAGCCGTTCGACGGCAACCCTGCGCACTCGTCGGTCTCGGTCGTCCGCGGAGCGCTGCCCGCCTGAGTCGTGTCCCACGGCGACCGCCTAGCATCGACACCGTGACCGAGCACCGGGTCGGCCGATGGGCGGCGCGGGCGTTCCTGCTCAACCTGGTGCTGCAGGCGGGGATCGTCGTCACCGGCGGGCTCGTCCGGCTGACCGGCTCAGGGCTCGGCTGCCCCACCTGGCCGGAGTGCGTCGAGGGCAGTGTCGTCCCCACCGCGACGCAGGCCCAGGGCTGGCACCGCTACGTCGAGTTCGGCAACCGGCTGCTCACCTTCGTCCTGCTGCTCGGCATCCTGGCCGCGTTGGCCACCGCCTGGCGGGAGCGGCCGCGCCGGCGGCCGCTCGTCCTGCTGGCCGGCGCGGGTCTGGGCGGTGTGCTCGCCCAGGCGGTCCTGGGCGGGATCACCGTGCGCACCGGGCTCAACCCCTACACCGTGGCCGGCCACTTCCTCGTCTCGGCGGCCCTCGTCGCCGCTGCCGTGGCCCTGCGGCAGCGCGGATCCGACGCCGGCGACGGACCGCCGGTCCCGCTGGTCCGCTCCGAGGTCCGCTGGCTGGCCCGCTCCCTCGTCGTCGTCGCCGCTGTCGTCGTCGTCCTCGGCACGGTGGTGACCGGCAGCGGCCCGCACTCCGGTGATGTCGACGCCCGCTCCCGGTTCGGCGCCGACCCGCGTCTGGTGTCCTGGCTGCACGCCGACGCGGTGATCCTGTTCCTCGGCCTGACCGTGGCGCTGCTGCTGGCCCTCCGGCTGACGGACGGCCCGGCGCCGGCGCGGCGGCAGGCACGGCTGCTGCTGTCCGTGACGCTGGCTCAGGGCGCCGTCGGCTACGTGCAGTCCTTCACCGACCTGCCGTGGCTGCTCGTGCTGGTCCACATCGGCGGGGCGATGGCGGTCTGGATCGCGGTCCTGACGCTGCAGTACCGGCTGCGGGAGCGTCGGCCGCGGGCCGACGAGGACGCCGTCGCCGGCCTTGCGCACGGGCAGCGGGATCTGGCGGGGACAACCCCCGCTTAGCCCTCGGGCTCCCGCTCGACCTCGACGTGGCCCACCGGGCTCCCACCTCGGCACTCGACCGAGATCTTGACGCGCACCTGGTCCTTCTCGAAGCGCAGCTCGGCCTCCTGGGCCGGCCCCCGCTGGACCTCGCCCACCGAGTAGCCGTCCTTGGGGCTCCACGAGACCAGGTACACCCGGTCGCCGGTGCACTCGGCCACGACGCTGCCGCCCTCGGAGCTGATCACGGCCCGCTTGGTGGACGGGCTGGTCGGGGACGGCGTCGACGAACGGGTCGGCTTGGGCGACGACGTCCGGGTCGCGGACGGCGACGGCTTGGTGGTGGCGGTCGAGCGACTAGCGCTCGGCCGCAGGGAGGGCGACGAGCCGCTCCCGGGGGTCGGTCGGGCGGCCGACGACGTGGTCGGCCGCGGGCTGGCCGCCGATGGAGCCGGCGTCGGTGAGCCGGCACCCTGCGCCTGCAAGAGGTCGCTTCTCACCTGCTGCTCCGAGAGCGCCTGCGTGGTGCCGACCGGCGAGGACGCTGCGCGCACCACGCCGACCGCGGCGAGGCCGACGCCGGTGGCGGCGATCGTCGTCACCGCCCAGAGCCCGAAGAAGACCAGCCGTCGTCGCATGCCCTCATGGTCGTCACTCGTTGGCTAAGGCCGTCCTAAGCCGGCGCCAAGCGCGGGCGAACCCTGAGCCTGCCCACCAGCAGCACTCGCCGGGGGCAGTAGCGTGCGCGTGTGGTCCAGGTGCTCGTCGTCGAGGACGACCCGTCGATCCGGCGCGCGCTGATGCGCAGCCTGGGCGAGCTGGGGCATGCCGTCAGCTCCGCTCCCGACGGCATGACGGGGCTGCGCGAGGCCATCGAAGGGCGGCCCGACATCGTCGTCCTCGACCTCGGCCTGCCCGACCTCGACGGCACCGAGCTGCTGCGGATGCTGCGCGCCGTCAGCCAGGTGCCGGTGATCGTGGCAACCGCCCGCGACGACGACCGCTCCGTCGTGCGGGCGCTCGACGCAGGCGCCGACGACTACGTGCCCAAGCCGTTCAGTGCGACCGCGCTGGACGCCCGCATCCGGGCCGTCCTCCGCCGCACCTCGACCAACGAGACGGACGCCGCGCTGGTCGTGGGCGACCTGGTGGTCGACGTCCGCTCCCGCACCGTCGCGATCGCCGGGGAGCCCGTCGAGCTGAGCCCGCGCGAGTTCGACCTGCTGGCCTACCTGGCCGCCCGTCCCGGCCAGGTCGTCTCCAAGCGCGAGCTGCTGACCGAGGTCTGGCGCCAGCCCTACGGCGGCGCCGACAAGACGGTCGACGTCCATCTCTCGTGGCTGCGCCGCAAGCTCGGCGAGTCCGCCCACGAGCCGCGTTACCTGCAGTCGATCCGGGGGGTCGGCGTGAAGCTGGTGGAGCCGAGCGGGTGAGACGCCAGCTGTTGATCACGGTCGCGGCGGCGACCCTGCTGGTCCTGCTGGCCTTCGTCATCCCGCTGATCCTGCTCGTGAAGTCGTCGGCTGCGGACCGCGCGGTGAGCGAGGCCACGGTCGGCGTCCAGCCGCTGGCTGCCGTCGTGGGCGTCGTCGACGCCGCCACCCTCGAGCTCACCGTGTCCCAGGTGGAGTCGGTGGTCGCCGGGCGGGTCACGGTGTTCCTCGGCGACGGCAGCGTCATCGGCGCAGCGGCGCCGCGCACCCCGTCGGTCGACCTGGCGGCGACCGGCCGGGCGTTCACCGCCGACCTCCCCGACGGGGGTCGCGAGATCCTCATCCCGGTCTCCGGTCGCCCGGACGGTCCCGCAGTCGTGCGGGCGACCGTCCCGCGGTCGGCCCTCACCGAGGGGGTGCGGGAGTCCTGGATGGTCATCGTCGCGCTGGCGCTGGCCCTGTTCGGGCTGTCCCTGCTGCTGGCCGATCGGCTGGCCCGGTCCTACCTCGGCCCGGTCCACGGCCTCACCGAGACCGCGACCCGGCTCGGCGCCGGGGACCTCTCCGCCCGGCTCGACCCCGCCGGCCCGCCCGAGATCGCCGCGGCCGGCCGGGCGGTCAACCACCTGGCGGTACGCATCCGCGAGCTGCTGGCGGCCGAGCGGGAGGCCGTGGCCGACCTCTCCCACCGGCTGCGCACCCCGGTGACCGCCCTGCGGCTGGACGTCGAGGGGCTGCGTGACCCTGGTGAGCGGGACCGGCTCAGCGAGGACCTCGCGGAGCTCTCACGGGCCGTCGACCAAGTCATCGGCGAGGCCCGTCGTCCGGTCCGTGAGGGGGTGCTGGCCGCCTGCGACGCGAGCCGGGTGGTCCGCGACCGGGTCGCCTTCTGGCAGGTGCTCGCCGAGGACACCGACCGGGTCCTCACCATCGCGCTGACCGGGGAGCGACTCCCGGTTCGCCTGGCGTCGGCCGACCTGGCCGACGTGGTCGACGCGCTGCTGGGCAACGTCTTCGCGCACACGCCGGACGGCACCCCCCTCGCCGTCTCGCTGCGCGCCCGGCCGGGCGGCGGCGCGCTGCTGGTCGTCGAGGACGCGGGGCCTGGCTGGCCCTCCTCGGACGTGCTCAACCGCGGGCGGAGCACCGTCGGCTCCACGGGGCTGGGCCTCGACATCGCCCGGCGCGGCGCCGAGGCGTCCGGCGGTCGGCTGCGACTCGTCACGCCGGACAGCGGAGGGGCCCGGGTCGAGATCGACCTCGGGCCCCCCTACTAGGAAGCGTCTGCCGGTCAGTCGTGGTCCGGCTCGTGGTCGCCACCGTCGTCCGACCCGTGGTCGTCGCCGGCGTCCTCGTGGTGGTCTCCGGCGTCCTCGCCGACCTCGTCGTCGTCGCCGTCGTCGTCATGCGAGGCCGACGGACGGGGGCTCGCCGACTCGTGGGAGTCGTCACTGGCCTCGTCGTCGGACCTGCTCGCCGAGGCGGACGGCCGCGGAGCCGCTGCGAAGGACTTCGAGGGCGCAGCCGACGGCGTCGTCTCGGACCCGGGGGTCGAGGTGGCGCTGTCGTCCACCGGACTGGACGTCACGGAGTCGTCGGACCCGGTGTCGTCGGACACCGGGTCGTCGGACACCGAGGACGACGTGCTGGGCGTGCTCGACGCGGAGGCGGACAGCGATCCGGCGGCGATGGCGGCGGTGGCGGCAACCGTCGTCACCCCGACCGCGATGCCTGTGGCAAGGGCGGCGAAACGGCGGGACATGGGAGCTCCTCAGGGAGTCGTTGGGTGGTGCTGACCC
>DAIRVJ010000004.1:0-4057 GCA_036802895.1 Candidatus Nanopelagicales bacterium | reverse complement strand
AGCAGCGAGGCGCCGACCAGCAGCCAGCTGTAGACGACGATCCGGCGCGACACCACGCCGGGGGCGGCCACGACGGGCAGCATCGGCACGCCGGCCGCGGCGTAGTCGTCGCGGAAGCGCAACGAGAGCGGCCAGTAGTGCGGCGGCGTCCACAGGAAGACGACGAGGAACAGCACGGCGGGCGCCCACGCCACCTGGCCGGTCACCGCCACCCAGCCGATCAGCACCGGCATGCAGCCGGCCGCACCGCCCCACACGATGTTCTGGGGCGTCCGCCGCTTCAGGCCCAGGGTGTAGACCAGGACGTAGAACAGGATCGCGGCCAGCGACAGCCATGCGGAGAACGCATTGACCCAGACGGCCATGACGACGACGGCGACCGCGCCAAGCAGCAGTCCGAAGACCAGGGCGGCTCTCGGGGTCACCGACCCGACGGCCAGGGGCCGCCGACCGGTGCGGACCATCACGGCGTCGATGTCCCGATCGAGGAAGGAGTTGAGGGTGTTCGCGCTCCCAGCGGCCAGCGTGCCGCCCAGCAGGGTCCACCCGACCAGGCCGAGCGGCGGGACTCCGTCGGCGGCCAGGAACATCGCCGGCACCGTGGTGACGAGCAGCAGCTCGATGATCCGCGGCTTGGTGAGGGCCAGGTAGACCCCGAATCGCTGGGTCAGTCGGCCCACCGCGGAACCAGGCGTCAGGAGGGACGCACGATGGTCGACGGCGGTCACGGCACCCTTCTCGCCACGAGCGGACCCCGGCGGCGCACACGCCACCAGAAGGCTCGGTCATCGTATCGGTAGGCTCGCCCGGGTCGGATCCGCCGTCCGCGGACCGGGCTGTCGCCGGGAGGAGCACCGTCGAGGTGGACGTGAGGACGAGCACGGACGAGCCGGTGTGGGACGACCTCGACGACCGAGCCGTGGCCACGATCCGGGGCCTGGCCATGGACGCGGTCGAGAAGGTCGGCAACGGGCACCCGGGCACGGCGATGAGCCTGGCCCCTGCCGCCTACCTGCTGTTCCAGCGCTTCCTGCGGCACGACCCGGCCGACCCCGACTGGCCCGGCCGCGACCGGTTCGTGTTGTCGGCCGGACACAGCAGCCTGACCCTGTACATCCAGCTCTACCTGTCCGGCTACGACCTGGGGCTGGCCGACCTGCAGGCGTTCCGGACCTGGGCCAGCCGGACCCCCGGGCACCCCGAGCGGGGCCACACGCCCGGGGTCGAGACGACCACGGGCCCACTCGGCCAGGGCGTCGCCACCGCCGTCGGCATGGCCATGGCCGCCCGTCGTGAGCGTGGCCTGTTCGACCCGGACGCGCCGGCCGGGTCCAGCCCGTTCGACCACACCATCTGGACCATCTGCTCCGACGGCGACATGCAGGAGGGCGTCTCGGGAGAGGCATCGTCGCTGGCCGGTCGCCAGCAGCTCGGTCACCTGGTCGCGATCTGGGACGACAACCACATCTCGATCGAGGACGACACGGCGGTGGCGTTCTCCGAGGACGTCGTCGCCCGCTACGCGGCCTACGGGTGGCACACCCAACGGGTGGACATGCTGCCCGACGGGCAGGTCGACGTCGTCGGCCTGGCGCGGGCCCTGGCTGCGGCCGTTGCCGAAACCGCGCGGCCGTCGTTCATCGCCCTGCGCAACGTGATCGCCTGGCCGGCGCCGAACGCGCGCAACACGGGCAAGGCGCACGGGTCGGCTCTGGGCGCCGCCGAGGTCGCGGCGACCAAGCGGCTCCTGGGCTTGGACCCCGAGCGGACCTTCCAGGTCGACGACGAGGTGCTGGCCCACGCGCGCGGGGTCGCCGACCGTGGCCGCCGGCTGCGCACGACCTGGGACGCCGCCTTCCAGCGCTGGCGCGCCGAGCAGCCCGAACGGGCCGCCCTGTTCGACCGGCTGCGCGCGCACCGGCTGCCGGAGGGCTGGGAGGACGCCGTGCCGGTCTTCCCCGCGGACGCGGCCGGGATGGCCACCCGCAAGGCCTCCGGCGAGGTGCTCACCGCGCTGGCGCCGGTGCTGCCCGAGCTGTGGGGAGGCTCGGCCGACCTGGCGGAGTCCAACAACACCACGATGAAGGGGGAGCCGTCGTTCCTGCCCGACGGTGTGCAGACCAAGGACTGGCGTGGCGGCCCCTACGGCCGGACCTTGCACTTCGGCATCCGCGAGCACGCGATGGGCGCGATCCTCAACGGGATCGCGGTGCACGGGCCCACCCGTCCCTACGGCGGAACGTTCCTGGTGTTCAGCGACTACATGCGCGGCGCCGTTCGGCTCGCCGCGATCATGCAGGCCGCCGTCACCTACGTGTGGACCCACGACTCGATCGGTCTCGGCGAGGACGGGCCCACGCACCAGCCGGTGGAGCACCTGGCCGCGCTGCGCGCGATGCCCGGACTGGCCATCGTCCGGCCCGCCGACGCCAACGAGACCGCGCAGGCGTGGGCGGAGATCCTGCGGCGGCGCCAGCCGGTCGGGCTCGCGCTGAGCCGGCAGAACCTCCCGGTGCTCGACCGCACCCGGCTGGCGGACCCCGCGCTGACCGCGCGGGGGGGCTACGTGCTCGCCGAGGCGTCGTCCGGCTCTCCCGCCGTCCTGCTGCTGGCGACCGGTTCGGAGGTCGCCCTCGCCCTGAACGCCCGGGAGACCCTCGAGGCCGACGGCGTCCCGACGCGCGTGGTGTCGCTGCCCTGCCTGGAGTGGTTCGACGAGCAGGACGACGGGTACAAGGAGCAGGTGCTGCCGCCGGGCGTTCGGGCCAGGGTGTCGGTCGAGGCGGGCGTCGCCCAGCCCTGGTACCGCTACGTGGGCGATGCCGGCCGCTGCGTCTCGCTCGAGCACTTCGGCGGCTCCGCCGACCAGGCGACGCTGTACCGCGAGTTCGGGCTCACCTCGGATGCCGTGGTCGAGGCCGCGCGAGCGAGCCTGGCGGCGACCCGATGACCGACCCGAGACCCCACCAGGAGGGCCTGTGACCGACAATCCCTCGCTCGCCGCGCTGGCCGCCGCCGGCGTGTCGGTCTGGCTGGACGACCTGAGCCGGCACCGGCTGGCCTCCGGCGGCCTCGCCGAGCTCGTGCGCGGCCAGGGGGTCGTGGGCGTGACCACCAACCCCACGATCTTCGAGCAGGCACTCCGCTCGGGCAGCGACTACGCCGACCAGGTGCACGATCTGGCGGTGCGGGGCGTCACGGTCGACGAGGCCGTCCGGATGATCACCACCTACGACGTGCGCTGGGCCTGCGACGTGCTCCGCCCGGCCTTCGACGCCTCGCCGGGCGTCGACGGCCGAGTCTCCATCGAGGTCGACCCCCGCAAGGCCCGCGACACCGAGGCGACCGTCGCCGAGGCCCGCGGGCTGTGGTGGCTGGTCGACCGGCCGAACCTGCTGGTGAAGATCCCGGCGACGGTCGAGGGACTGCCGGCGATCACCCGCGCGCTGGCCGACGGGATCAGCGTCAACGTCACGCTGATCTTCAGCCTGGACCGCTACCGGGCGGTGATGGAGGCCCACCTGGCCGGCCTGGAGCAGGCCCAGCTGGCCGGTCGCGACCTGTCCGGGATCGGCTCCGTCGCGTCCTTCTTCGTCAGCCGGGTCGACACCGAGGTCGACGCCCGGCTGGAGGCCATCGGCACGGCCGAGGCCCTCGCCCTGCGGGGGAAGGCCGCGATCGCGAACGCCCGGCTGGCCTACGAGCTGTTCGAGCTGACCCTCGCCTCGCCACGATGGCAGGCGCTCGCCGCCACGGGTGCCCGGCCCCAGCGGCCCCTGTGGGCGTCGACCGGCGTGAAGAACCCCGACTACGAGGACACCCGGTACGTCGTCGACCTGGTGGCCCCGGGGACGGTCAACACGATGCCGGAGAAGACGCTGGACGCGGTGGCCGACCACGGCAGGGTGACCGCGGACACCGTGCGCCCGGCCTATGCCGACGCTCGCGCGGTGCTCGACCGACTGGCCGCGGTCGGCGTCGACTACGACGACGTCGTCGCGGTGCTGGAGGAGGAGGGCGTCACCAAGTTCGAGACCTCCTGGCAGCAGCTGCTCGA
>DAIRVJ010000003.1:0-51540 GCA_036802895.1 Candidatus Nanopelagicales bacterium | reverse complement strand
GGACGGCGACGATGACCGAGCCCGCCGACAGCAGGTTGTAGTCGGTGAAGAACTGCCCCTTGAGGTTGTTCAGCGAGCTGGTGACCGGGAACTTGTCGCCCGTCTGCAGCAGCACGGTCGCCCAGAAGAACTCGTTGTAGATCCAGGTGACCTCGAGCACCCCGAGGGCGGCCAGTGCCGGGCGGCACAGCGGGAGCGTCATCTGGAAGAACTGACGCAGCACGCTGGCCCCGTCGACCTGCGCCGACTCGTAGAGCTCGTGCGGGATCGTCTTCATGTAGTTGCTGAGCACGAAGGCGCAGAAGCCCGTCTGGAAGGCCACATTCACCAGGATGACCCCGAGCAGGCTGTTGAGCATGACCCCCGAGGAGTTGACCCACTCGGGCACCGGCCACCGCTGGAACAGCCGGTAGATCGGGATCAGCAGCGCCTGCGTCGGCAGCAGGTTGGCCGCGGTGAAGACCCCGAGCAGGGCGAGGTTGAACCGGAACGAGAACCGGGCCACGACGAAGGCGACGCACGACGCGAGGAACAGGGTCGCCAGGACGGCCGGGATCGTGATGATCGCCGAGTTGATGAAGTGCTTGGTGAAGTCGCCCTGAGCCCAGGCGTTGGTGTAGTTCTGCAGGGTGAACCCGCCCAGGGACACGTACCCGTTGACCGCCGTGTAGTTGTAGTCCCTGAAGGAGTTGACGACCGCCCAGAACACGGGGAAGAGCCACACCAGCGCGGTGACGGTCAGGAAGACCTGGACCGCGATGAGCCGGCGGCGCTTGGCGACGGTGCCCGGCGGCTTGACCACCTGGGGGCGGACCGATGCCTCGCTGAGCGTGGTCACGAGTCCTCCCGCATGACGACACGCAGGTAGATGACGATGAAGACCGAGGAGAACAGCAGCATGATCGTGGCCAGCGCCGAGCCGAAGCCGATCCGGCTCGCCTCACCGACCACGTTGGCGGTGACCAGGGCGGAGATGAGCTCCAGCCCGTTGCGTCCCTTGTTCACGACCCAGACCAGGTCGAACGCACGCAGCGACTCGATGACCGTCACCACCAGGATGATGATGTTGATCGGCCGCATGACCGGGAAGACCACTTTGAAGAACGCCTGGCGCCCGGTGGCGCCGTCGACCGCAGCGGCCTCGCGCAGCGTCGGGTCGACGCCCTTCAGCCCGGCCAGGTACAGCAGCATGATGTAGCCGGCATGTCGCCAGGCGGTCGCCACCAGCACCGCCCAGAGGCTGACCTTCGGATCGCCGTACCAGTCGACCTTCGTCCCGAGCGCGGCGTTAAGCAGCCCCTGGTCGCGGGAGTAGATGAGCTGCCAGATGAACCCGATCAGGGCCAGGGACAGCACGACCGGCAGGTAGAACGCGGTCTGGTAGAACCGGCTCCCCTTCAGCTCCTTGTCCACCAGGACCGCGAGGTACATGCCGAACGGGGTGGCGACGAAGAACAGCACGAGCAACCAGATGACGTTGTGCTGGATCGCCGGCTTGAACGGCGGGTAGATCGTGAAGACGTCGGTGTAGTTCTTGGTACCGATCCACTCGATGGTGTCGAGACCACCGATGCCCTGCCATCGGGTGAACGACAGCGCGACCGTCGCCAGGGCGGGCAGCCAGACCAGCCCGATGACCAGGAGGGTCGGAATCACCACCATGACGGACACGACGACCTTGTCGCCGCGGCTCAGCCTCTGCACCCGGCGTGGCCTGGGGGCGCCCGTGCGGGCGCCCCCAGGCTCTGTCGCCGCCGGCGGGAGGGTCTCTGCCTGGGTCTCGTGCGCCATGCTCGTCCCTGCTCCCGTGGCCGGCGGGGTCACCCGGCGAAGATGGACTTCTTCTGGTTCTCGATGCTCTTCGTGAGGCCGTCGATGTCCTTCGGGTTCTTGATGAAGTCCTGCAGCGCCGGGATCATCACGGTCGACGCGAAGTCGGGCCGGGTGTCGCGGTCCAGGAACTGCGCGATGTGCTTGCTGGCGCCGATGAGCTCGGCGGACTTCTTCTGCAGCGCGTTGTACTTGGCGTCGGACGCCTTGGACGAGGCTGCGATGTTGTTCGGGTCGTTCGCCAGGTACTTCTCCTGGGCCGCCGCGCTGGCCATGTACTCGAGCAGCTTGACGCCGCCGGCCCGGTTCTTCGGCGACTTGCTCATCATGAACCCGTCGATCGGGGCGTCGATGGAGTCGGTGCCGAACTCCGGGTTGATCTCCGGGAAGGCGAAGAAGTCGAGGTCCTCGTAGTCGGCGCCCTTGAACTGCTGGCCGACGAAGGCGCCCAGCAGGTACATGCCGGTCTTCTTCTGACCGAGGGACTGGGCGGCCTCCTGCCACGTGCGGCCGAGGGAGCCGGCCTGGTGCAGCGGCAGCAGGTCGGCCCAGGTCTTGAAGACCTCCTTGACCTTCGCGTCCTCCCACGACTCCTTGCCCGCCATCAGGTTGACGTGGAAGTCGTAGCCGTTGATCCGCATGTTGAGGATGTCGAAGGTGCCCATCGCCGGCCAGCCGTCCTTGTCGGCGAAGGCGATCGGCTCGAGGCCCTTGGCCTTCATCGCCGCGCCGAGCGTCTTCAGCTCGGCGAGGGTCTTCGGCGCGGTCCATCCGTTGGCCGCGAACACGCTCTTCCGGTAGAAGACGGCCCACGGGTAGTAGTAGAAGGGCACGAAGTACTGCTTGCCGTCTGCGCCGGTCGACGCCGCCTTGAGCGCCTCCGAGTAGTCGCCGCCCACCTTCGCCCACACGTCGGAGATCTCCGACGCCAGCCCCTGGGAGGCGAAGAACTGCATGCGGTAGCCCGCGAACCAGGTGAAGACGTCGTCGGCCGCACCCTGCAGGTAGTTGTTGATCTGCTCCTGGAAGGTGTTGTGGTCGACCGTGTTGACCTTGACCTCGATGCCGTCCTTGGCGGTGAAGTCCTTGAACACCGCCGCGATGGCGTCCTTGGGCACCTGGTCGGAGTAGTTCGAGCCGAACGTCACGGTCTTGTTCTGGGTGCCTCCGCTTGCCCCACCGCCGCCGTCGTCGTCCGAGCCGCAGGCGGCCAGGGCGGGAACAGCGGCTACCCCGGCCGCTCCCACCATGCCCGCGAGCAGCGACCGGCGGGAGAGCGAAAAGCCAACCTTCGATGGAGCCGGGGACTGCTCGTACTGCGTGGCCATGCACAGCCTCCTTGCGCGAGGGCGGGGTGACACGTTCGAACGCGAGTCACCAGAAACAAGCACATCTGACTGCGCCGGTCACCCGCCTGTCAAGGGCCCCTGGCCGCGTTCTTGCCCCGGACAGGTGCTGTTAGGCAACGATTTCGTAACAACGCCAAGAAAGCGACCACCACGAGGGCCACGGGGCCGACCGCACGCTCCCGTCAGCGGCGGGTGAGGAGCCTGTTCGATTCTGTTGACTTTCGACCAACTGATGCACAAGGCTTGGCCCCATGCCCGCGCTCCGGCTGGACGGCCTGGCATTCGGCGGTGACTACAACCCCGAGCAGTGGCCGCGGGAGACCTGGACCGAGGACGTCGCGCTGATGCGCGAGGCCGGAGTCTCGCTGGTCAGCGTGGGGATCTTCTCCTGGGCGCTGCTGGAGCCGAGCGAGGGTCGCTACGAGTTCGGCTGGCTCGACGACGTGCTCGACCTCCTGCACGCGAACGGCATCGCCGTCGACCTGGCCACCGCCACGGCCTCACCGCCACCCTGGCTGGCCCGGGCGCATCCCGAGACGTTGCCCGTCGACCACGACGGTCGCACCCTGTGGCCGGGCGCCCGCCAGGCGTACTGCCCCAGCTCGCCGGTGTTCCGCGCACGACAGGTCGCCCTGGTGGAGCAGGTGGCCGGCCGATACGCCCGGCACCCGGCGCTGGTGATGTGGCACGTCAGCAACGAGCTGGGCTGCCACAACGCGCACTGCTACTGCGACGTGAGCGCGGAGGCGTTCCGCCGCTGGCTGCGCGACCGCTACGGCGGGCTGGACACGCTGAACCAGGCGTGGGCCACCTCGTTCTGGTCGCAGCGCTACCACGACTGGGCCGAGATCCTCCCGCCGCGGCTGACGCCCACCTTCGCCAACCCGACCCAACAGCTGGACTTCTGGAGGTTCTCCTCCGACGAGCAGGTCGCCTCCTTCAGGGCCGAACGCGACGTGCTCCGCCGAATCACCCCGGACATCCCGGTGACCACCAACCTCATGCTGCCGATGTTCAAGCCCGTCGACGGGTTCGCCATCGGCGCGGAGATGGACCTGGTCTCCAACGACCACTACCTGCGGGCCGAGGATCCCGACAACCACATCGACCTGGCGATGGGCGCCGACCTGACCCGGGGCGCTGCCGGAGGGGCGCCCTGGCTGCTCATGGAGCACTCGACCAGCGCCGTGAACTGGCAACCGCGCAACATCGCCAAGCAGCCGGGCCAGCTGCGCCGGAACAGCCTGGCGCACGTCGCCCGCGGCTCGGACGGCGCCCTGTTCTTCCAGTGGCGAGCCTCCCGCGGCGGCGCCGAGAAGTTCCACTCGGCGCTGGTCCCGCACGCCGGCACCGACACCAAGGTCTGGCGCGAGGTCTGCCGGCTCGGGTCCGACCTGGCCGCGCTCCGCGAGATCCGCGGCAGCCGGGTCGAGTCGCAGACCGCGATCCTCTTCGACTGGTCCGCCTGGTGGTCCGCCGACCTGGACGCCCACCCCACGGCCGACCTGCGCTACGCCGACGTCGCCCGAGGGGTGCACCGGGCGCTGTGGCGGGCCGGGATCACCGCCGACCTGGTCCCGCCGACCGCCGACCTGTCCGGGTACCGGCTGATCGTCGTCCCCACGCTGTATCTGGTCGAGGATGCCGCCGCGGAGCGTCTGGCGGCCGCTGCGGAGAACGGCGCCCACGTCCTGATCACGGCCTTCAGCGGGATCGTCGACGAGCACGACCACGTGCGGCTGGGCGGCTATCCGGGCGCGTTCCGCGACCTGCTCGGCGTCCGGGTCGAGGAGTTCTTCCCCCTGCGCGCCGGCGAGACGGTCCGGCTGTCGGATGGCGCCACCGGGCGGGTCTGGAGCGAGCTGGTCCACGCCGATGCCGCCGACGTCGAGGCGACCTTCCTCGACGGTCCGGTCGGCGGCGGCCCTGCGCTGACCCGTCGCGGCACCGCCTGGTACCTGGCCACGGTGCTCGAGGACCCCGGGCTGCACGGCCTGGTCGCGCGGGTGGCCACCGCCGCCGGCGTCCAGGCGGTCGTCCCGGGGCTCCCCCCGGGCGTGGAGGCCGTCCGTCGGCGCGGCGCGGACGGCGTCGGCTACCTCTTCGTGATCAACCACACCGGCACGGACGCCGCCCTCGCCGTCGGCGGGCACGACCTGCTCACCGGCGTGGACCGGCAGCCTGCCACCGTGGCGGCCGGTGACGTGATCGTCCTGCGCGAGAGCGGCTGACGTGCTCGCCCCTCAGCGCCAGCAACGGATCCTCGACGAGATCCGCCGCCGCGGCGGGGTCCGGGTGGGTGACCTGGTCGAGCTGCTGTCCGTCTCGGACATGACGGTGCGCCGTGACCTCGAGGCCCTCGCGCGCAGCGGCCTGGTGCACAAGGTCCACGGCGGGGCGACGGCGGTCGTCGACCATGCCACCGACGAGCCGGGGTTCCTGGCCAAGTCCGGTCGCGAACGCGCCGAGAAGCAGGCCATCGCTCAGGCGGCGGCCGCCCTGGTCGAGCCGGGGACGGCGGTGGGTCTGTCCGCGGGCACGACCACGTGGGCCCTGGCCCACCGGCTCCTCGACGTCGCCGATCTGACCGTGGTGACCAACTCGATCCCGGTCGCCGAGGTGTTCCACGCCGGTGGCCGCCCGGACCAGACCGTCGTGCTCACCGGCGGGGTGCGCACCCCGTCGGACGCCCTGGTGGGTCCGGTCGCGCTCGGCACCCTGCGGACCCTGCACCTGGACCAGCTCTTCCTCGGCGTCCACGGCATGGACCAGGAGCGAGGGCTCACCACCCCGAACCTGATGGAGGCGGAGACGAACCGCGCGCTGATCGACTCGGCCCGCCAGCTGGTCGTGGTGGCCGACCACACCAAGTGGGGGGTCGTCGGCCTCTCGTCCTTCGGGTCGCTGGCCGAGGTCGACGTGCTCGTCACCGACCGGCGGCTGCCCGCCGAGGCCAGGCGGGTGCTCACCGAGCTGGTCGGGCGGCTGGTCGTCTCCGACACCGAGGGCAACCGAAAGGCCGGGGCGTGAAGCGGACCGCGACCAGGCTCGCCGACGGGCGCGAGCTGATCTACTTCGACGAGTCGGACGACGCGGTGCGCCAGCTCGTGGACACCAGGGACCTGCCGTCGACCGCCACGGCCACCGAGATCCGCCACGACGTCCTGCTCGACGAGTGGGTGGCCGTCGCGTCCCACCGCCAGGCCCGCACCCACCTGCCGCCGAGCGACGAGTGCCCCCTGTGCCCCTCGACGCCCCAGCGGGCGACCGAGGTGCCGTCGAGCGACTACGACGTCGTGGTGTTCGCCAACCGCTTCCCGAGCTTCGCCACCGACGCCCCCGGCGTGCCGCCGACGGTCGACCCCGACGTGGACCTGGTCGGACGCCGAGCCGGCGTCGGCCGCTGCGAGGTCGTCTGCTTCACCGCCGACCACGCGACGTCGTTCTCGGGCTTGACCCCGCAACGCGTCCGGACGGTCCTGGAGGCCTGGATCGACCGCACCGAGGAGCTCTCCCTGGTCCCGGGCGTCGAGCAGGTCTTCCCCTTCGAGAACCGCGGCGCCGAGATCGGCGTCACGCTCAGCCACCCGCACGGGCAGATCTACGGCTACCCGTTCGTCACCCCGGTCACCCGGCGGATGCTCGACTCCGCCCGACGCCACCGCGACCGGACCGGCCGGGACCTGTTCGACGACGTCCTGGCCGCGGAGGAGGCGGCGGCCAGCCGGATCGTCGCGCAGACGGCGGAGTGGACGGCGTTCGTCCCGGCCGCGGCTCGGTGGCCGTTCGAGGTGCACCTGTACCCCCGCCGCCGGGTCCCGGACCTGCCGGCGCTGTCGGAGGGGCAGCGCGCGGAGTTCCCCGACCTGTACCTGGACGTCCTGCGCCGGTTCGACCGGCTCTTCGGCCTGCCGATGCCGTACATCGCCGCCTGGCACCAGGCCCCGGTGCGCACCGACCGCGATCTCGCCGCCCTGCACCTCCGGGTCTTCTCCAGCCGCCGCGCCCCCGACAAGCTGAAGTACCTGGCCGGCTCGGAGTCCGGCATGGGGGTGTTCATCAACGACATCGCGCCCGAACGGGCCGCCGAGCTGCTCCGCCAGGCCGCACCGTGACGGCTGCCCCGGGGTCAGCCCGCACGGCCTTCGTCGAGGCATTCGGTCGACCTCCAGGGTGCGTGTGGTGGGCTCCGGGGCGGGTGAACCTCATCGGCGAGCACACCGACTACAACGACGGCTACGTGCTGCCGCTGGCGATCCCGTTCGGCGTCCAGGCCGCGGTGCGCGAGCGGCCCGACCGGGTGCTGCGCGTGGTCTCCGCGCAGTCCGGCCCGGCGGCGGACCTCCGAGTGGACACGCTGCGGCCCGGCGGTGCGGCCGGCTGGTCGGCCTACGTCGCCGGCGTCGTGTGGGCCCTGGGCGAGGCCGGGCACGAGATCGGCGGCCTCGACGTGCTCGTCGACGGCGACGTCCCGCTCGGCGCCGGCCTGTCGTCGTCGGCGGCGCTGGAGTGCTCGGTCGCGGCCGCGGTCGTCGACCTGTTCGACCTCGGGCTGGACCGGTCGGCGCTGGTGCAGCTGACCAAGCGGTCCGAGAACGCGTTCGTCGGCGTCCCCAACGGCATCCTCGACCAGAGCGCGTCGCTGCTCGCCACGGAAGGGCACCTGCTGTTCCTGGACACCCGCACGCTGGCGTCGAGGCAGGTGCCGTTCGACCTCGCGAGGCACGGGCTCGCCCTGCTGGTCGTCGACACCCGGGCTCCGCATGCGCTGGTCGACGGCGAGTACGCCGCCAGGCGGCTGGCCTGCGAGGCAGCGGCCCGCGAGCTCGGAGTGCCGGCGCTCAGGGACGTCGACCTGGCCGAGCTTCCTGAGGCCCTGGCCCGGCTCGTAGACCCGGTGATCCGACGGCGGGCCCGCCATGTGGTCACCGAGGACGACCGGGTGCTGCGCGTGGTGGGCCTGCTGGACGCCGGCGACGACCCCCGCGCCATCGGGAGCCTGCTCACCGCGTCGCACGTCTCCCTGCGCGACGACTTCGAGGTCACCGTGCCCGCGCTGGACGTCGCGGTGGACGCGGCGCTGGACGCCGGCGCGCACGGGGCCCGGATGACGGGGGCCGGGTTCGGGGGCTGCGTCATCACCCTCGTCGACACGGCGAACGCGCCAGCGGTCGAGCGAGCGGTTGCGGAGGCGTTCCGGTCACGCGGGTTCGCTCCCCCGAAGGCGTTCGAGGTGACCCCTGCGGCCGGCGCTCACCGGCTGGAACAGCCGGTCAGCCGGCAGCCATCGCCACCGTGAGGTTGTCGTCGATCGCGGCGAGGAACTCCTGGGTGGTCAGCCAGGGCTGGTCCGGGCCGACCAGCTGCGCGAGGTCCTTGGTCATCTTCCCGCTCTCGACCGTCTCGACGCAGACCCGCTCGAGGGTGTGCGCGAACGCGGTGACCGCCGGTGTCCCGTCCAGCGTGCCGCGGTGGGCCAGGCCCCGCGTCCAGGCGAAGATCGAGGCGATCGGGTTGGTGGACGTCGGGCGGCCGGCCTGGTGCTCGCGGTAGTGCCGGGTCACGGTGCCGTGCGCCGCCTCGGCCTCGACCGTGCGACCGTCGGGGGTCATCAGCACCGAGGTCATCAGCCCCAGCGACCCGAATCCCTGGGCCACGGTGTCGGACTGCACGTCCCCGTCGTAGTTCTTGCAGGCCCAGACGTAGCCGCCCTCCCACTTCATGGCGGCGGCCACCATGTCGTCGATCAGGCGGTGCTCGTAGGTGAGGCCGGCCCTGGCGAACTCGTCCTCGAACTCGGCGTCGAAGACCTCGGCGAACAGATCCTTGAAGCGGCCGTCGTAGGCCTTGAGGATCGTGTTCTTCGTGGACAGGTAGACCGGGTACTCACGGGCCAGGCCGTAGCGCATCGAGGCGCGCGCGAAGTCGCGGATCGACTCGTCGAGGTTGTACATGGCCAGCGCGACACCGGGACCGGGGAACTCGTAGACCTCGAGCTCCATCGGGGCCGAACCGTCCTTCGGGGTGAAGGTCAGGGTGAGGGTGCCTTCGCCGGGGATCAGGGTGTCGGTGGCGCGGTACTGGTCGCCGAAGGCGTGACGGCCGACGACGATCGGCTTGGTCCAGCCGGGGACCAGCCGGGGAATGTTGCTGATGATGATCGGCTCGCGGAAGATGACGCCGCCGAGGATGTTGCGGACCGTGCCGTTCGGCGACCGCCACATCTTCTTCAGCCCGAACTCCTCGACCCGGGCCTCGTCCGGTGTGATCGTCGCGCACTTCACGCCGACCCCGTGCCGCTGGATCGCGTGGGCGGCGTCGATCGTCACCTGGTCGTCGGTGGCGTCCCGGTGCTCGATCCCCAGGTCGTAGTACTCCAGGGTCAGGTCGAGGTACGGGAGGATCAGCTGGTCCTTGATGAACTGCCAGATGATGCGGGTCATCTCGTCGCCGTCGAGCTCGACGACCGTACCCGAGACCGGGATCTTGCTCATGGAACCGGCTTTCCTCTCGCCGTCCGACAGGGTCAGAGGTGCTGGACGTCGGCCTGCTTGGCCCGGACCGCCTCGGCGGCCTCGAGCAGCCCCGCCCGCTCGGAGTCGGTGAGCCCGGTCTCGACGACCCGTCGCACGCCCTCGCGGCCGATCTCGGCCTCGACGCCCAGGTACACCCCGGAGATGCCGAACTCGCCGTCGACCCACGCGCACACCGGCATGACCGCGCCGGCGTCGTCGTGCACCGCCTTGGCCATCCGGGCCGCCGCCGCGGACGGCGCGTAGTAGGCCGACCCGGTCTTGAGCAGGGCCACGACCTCGGCCCCGCCGTTGCGGGTGCGGGTGACCAGCTCGTCGATCCGCTCGGCCGACAGCAGGTCGGTCAGGGGCCGACCGGCCACCGTGCAGCGCGAGGGCACCGGGACCATCGTGTCGCCGTGCGACCCGAGGGTCAGGGTGCTGACCGAGGACACCGGCACCGCGAGGGTCTCGGCGACGAAGTGGGTGAACCGCGCGGTGTCCAGCATGCCGGCCTGGCCGAGGACGCGCTGGTGCGGGAACCCCGTGGCCAGCTGGGTCAGCGCCGTCATCTCGTCCAGCGGGTTGGAGACCACGACGACCACCGCGTCCGGTGAGTGGACCGCGACGTTCTCGGCCACGCTGCGCACGATCCGGGCGTTGGTCTCGATGAGGTCCATCCGGCTCATGCCCGGCTTGCGCGGCAGGCCCGCGGTGATCACCACGATGTCCGAGCCGGCCGTGGCCTCGTAGCCGCCGCCCTCCGCGGTCGTCGTCTGCCCGACGACCCTGGTCTCGAAGCCCTCGATGGGCCGGGACTGGTTGAGGTCGAGCGCGAGTCCCTCGGGCTTGCCCTCGACGATGTCGGTGAGCACGACGGTGTCGAAGACGTCGTACTCGGCCAGCCGCTGCGCCGTGGTGGAGCCGTAGAAGCCGGCTCCGACGACCGTCACCTTGCCCGTGCGCTCGGCCATTGAGTTCCTCTCCCGGATCCACACTCGCCCGCTCGGTGTCGAGGCCCCGTCACCGCGACCCGAGGCTAGCGGACCGCGACACCGCTCAGCCGCCCGGGGGGACGAGCAGCGCGAGCGCCGTCAGACCCAGGCCCAGCACGGCCAGCGTGATGACGTCGACCGCCCGCCGGCGTACCGCGAGGACCCCGGCTGCGTCGCTCGGGAGCAGCGCCCGCAGCCAGGCGGCGAGCACCACCGAGGCGGCGATGACCAGCGCCCCGGTACGGAAACCGGGGCCCACCAGCTCCGCCGCGAGGCCCACGGCCACCCCTGCCCCGACGACCAGGGCCGGCCACTCGCGCAGCAGGGCGGCCCGGTGGCTGCGGGCCGCAGCCCCGCCCGCGGGGGCGTCGTCGGTCACTCCGTGCCGACCGCGCGCTCTGCTGCCTCCACCACGTTGGTCATCAGCATGGCCCGGGTCATCGGTCCGACCCCGCCGGGCATCGGCGCGACGAACGCCGCGACCTCACGAACCGCAGGGTGCACGTCGCCGACCAAGCCGTCGTCGGTCCGGGTGATCCCCACGTCGAGGACCGCCGCCCCCGGCTTGACCATGTCGGGTGTCACGAGGTGCGGCACGCCGGCTGCCGCGACGACGATGTCGGCCTCCCGCACGTGCTTGGCCAGGTGGACGGTGCCGGTGTGGCACTGGGTGACCGTCGCGTTCTCGCTCTTGCGGGTGAGCAGCAGGGCCAGTGGGCGGCCCACCGTGATGCCCCGGCCGATCACGCACACCTCCGCGCCCGCGAGCGGCACCCCGTACCGCCGCAGCAGCTCGACGATGCCCCGCGGCGTGCACGGGAGCGGCGCCGGGACGCCCAGCACCAGCCGGCCGAGGTTGACCGGATGCAGGCCGTCGGCGTCCTTGACGGGGTTCATGAGCTCGAGCACCCGGTTGCCGTCCAGCCCCCGCGGGAGGGGTAGCTGGACGATGTAGCCGGTGCAGCCGGGGTCGGCGTTCAGCTCGGCCACGACGGCCTCCACCTGAGCCTGGGTCGCGTCGGCGGGCAGGTCGCGGCGGATGCTGGCCAGGCCGATCTCGGCGCAGTCCCGGTGCTTGCCGGCCACGTAGGCGCGACTGCCCGGATCGTCCCCGACGAGCACGGTGCCCAGGCCGGGGACGACCCCACGGTCGCGCAAGGCCGTGACCCGGACCGCCAGCTCGGCCTTGACCGCGGCCGCCGTGGCCTTGCCGTCCAGGATCACCGCGCTCACGCCCGGATCCTACGGGCCGGTTCAGCCGACCAGGCGAGGGAGGTGAAACGTGGACGGCACCAGGTATCAGCACCGCTTGCTGTTCCCTCCCACCCGTTGAGGTCGGCGAGAGAGGGAGCTGCAGCATGAGGACGCTGCCACGAGCCATCGCCGCCGTGGGCTGTGCCCTGGGCCTGGTCCTGGCTGCCGGGATCCCGCCGGCCCATGCAGAGGTCGTCGACACCGACGGGTTCATCATCGACGGGTCGCGGGTCGACATCGGCCAGCTGCCCTACGCCAACCACCATCCACTCGGTTCGGCCACCGTGCGATGGGGTGACGGAGTGGATCACCATTGGGTGCACGTCACGGGTCGGATGTTCGTCCGGTGGCCGAGGTCGGGGGGTTGCGCCTGGTACTCCGTGTATTTCATCGGGGCCGGTTATGGCGAGTCCGTGGGGTCGTGTGCCCCTGGGATCGACTTCCCACCGACCTTGTCGATCGGCAGGTGGTCCGACGACGAATCGGTGACCAGCGTGCGCGTCTGCGGGTGGTTCGTCCACCACAGCGGTCGGCTGGTCGACCGGCACTGCGTGACCCGGGACCGCCGCGACGACTTCACCACCGGTTCCGGCGGTCTGGGCGCGGGGTTCTCACTCAGTGGAAGAAGTGCCGGACGCCGGTGAGGTACATCGTGACCCCCGCCGCGCCTGCCGCGTCGACGACCTCCGCGTCGCGCACCGACCCACCCGGCTGGACGACGGCGCGCACACCGGCCGCTGTCAGCACCTCGAGCCCGTCCGGGAACGGGAAGAACGCGTCGGACGCCGCCACCGCCCCGGACGCGCGCTCCGCCCCGGCCCGCTGGACGGCCAGCCGTGCGGCGTCGACCCGGTTGACCTGGCCCATGCCCACCCCCACGGTGGCCCCGTCGTCGGCGAGCACGATCGCGTTGGACTTCACCGCTCGGCAGGCCCGCCAGGCGAACTCCAGGTCGCCGAGCGTGCGCTCGTCCACCGGCTCGCCGACGGCGAGGGTCCAGCCCCCAGGGTCGTCGCCGTCCTCGTCGATCGTGTCGGCCACCTGCATGAGCAGGCCTCCGCTGATCCGTCGCGACTCGATGCTCGCGCCCGGGTGTCGCCCGGCGCAGCGCAGCAGCCGGACGTTCTTCCTCGCCCGGAGCACCGCGAGCGCATCGACGTCGAAGTCGGGGGCCACGACGACCTCGGTGAACACGTCGCCGATCGCCTCGGCCATGGCCCGCGTGACCGGGCGGTTGCTAGCCACCACGCCGCCGAAGGCCGACACCGGGTCGCACGCGAACGCCTTGCGGTAGGCGTCCGCCACGTCCGCACCCACGGCGATCCCGCACGGGTTGGCGTGCTTGATGATCGAGACTGCTGGGGCGGCGAAGTCGTAGGCGGTCCGCCACGCCGCGTCCGCGTCGACGTAGTTGTTGTAGGACATCTCCTTGCCGTGCAGCTGATCGGCCTGCGCCAGTCCGGGTGCCGTGTGATGAGCCGCGTAGAGCGCCGCCCGCTGGTGGGGGTTCTCGCCGTACCGGAGCACGGCGGCCCGCTCCCACGTCCCCCCGGCCCACCGGGGGAAGCCGTGGCCCTCGGCGTCCGGCGCCAGGACGCTGCCCATCCACGACGCCACCGCGACGTCGTAGGACGCCGTGTGCGCGAACGCCTCGGCGGCGAGCGCCTGCCGATCGGCCAGCGAGAAGCCGCCGCGGTCCAGCGCGGCCAGCACCTGCGGGTACCGGCCCGGCGCCACCACCACGGCGACCGACGGATGGTTCTTCGCGGCGGCCCGCACCATCGCGGGCCCTCCGATGTCGATCTGCTCGACGCACTCCTCGACACCGGCGCCGGAGAACACGGTGTCGGCGAACGGGTAGAGGTTGACCACCACGAGATCGAAGGGGGCGATGCCCAGACCGGCCAGCTGCGCGACGTGGTCGGTCCGGCGCAGGTCGGCGAGGATCCCCGCGTGGACGGCCGGATGCAGCGTCTTGACCCGGCCGTCGAGGCACTCCGGGAACCCGGTCACGTCGGCGACCTGAGTGACCGGGACGCCGGCGTCGGCGATCACGGCGGCGGTCGACCCGGTGGATACCACCTCGACGCCGGCCCGGTGCAGCCCCTGGGCGAGCTCGACCAGGCCGGCCTTGTCGTAGACGCTGACCAGGGCCCGCTGCACCTGCCGGCGACCCTCGGCGTTGGCGGACTCGCTCATGGGATCGTCACCCTTCTGCCGCTGACGGACCACCCCGTGCGGGCCATCCGGCCCACGGTCTCGACGAGCATCGACCGTTCCACGGCCTTGATGCGCTCGTGCAGGCTCGCCTCGTCGTCGTCGTCCAGCACCGGCACCGCCGCCTGGGCGATGATCGGCCCGGTGTCGACTCCGGCGTCTACGACGAACAGCGTGCACCCGGTCAGGCGCACGCCGTAGGCCAGGGCGTCCCGGGCGCCGTGCATCCCGGGGAACGCCGGCAGCAAGGCCGGGTGCGTGTTGACGAACCGGCCGCCGAACCGGGCGAGGAACGCCGGCCCGGCCAGCCGCATGAATCCCGCGGACACGACCAGATCGGGGTCGTGCGCGGCCACCGCGGCGGTGAACGCGCGGTCCCAGGCCGGCCGGTCGGGGTAGTCCCCGACCGGGACGACGAACGTCGCGACCCCAGCCGCGTCGGCTCGTCCCAGCGCGGGGATCCCCGGCCGGTCGGCCCCCACGGCGACCACGGCCGCTCCGTAGGAGGGGTCAGCGCAGGCGTCGAGGAGGGCCTGCAGGTTGCTCCCCGTCCCCGAGACCAGGACGACCAGTCGGGCCGGCCGGCCCTCCGGGGGTCGATGGTGAGCCGTCACGGTGCGGCACGATAGTCGCCATCCGGCCGCGCGCCCGCGGCGGTGCCTTCGAGGAAGCCGACTCATGACCCAGCCCTTCCCACCCCGAGCGGCGCCGCCCAACCCCGCGCAACGCGCGGGCTGGGTCGTCCTGGTCACCGGGGCGGTGTCCCTCGTGCTGGCGGTGGTGGTGTTCCCGCTCGGTCTGGCCCTCGGGATCGGCGCCCTGCTGGCCGGCCGGCGGGTGGCGCGAGCGGCTCGGGCCAACGGATGGCCGACGCCGGCGACGGCGGCGGCGGGGATGGCGCTCGGCGGCGTCGGGAGCGGGCTCGCCCTGCTGGTGCTCGCCGTCGTCGTCGTCCTCTGGCCCCAGGTGCGTGACTACACCGACTGCCGGGCGGGCGCGACCACCCGGATCGCCCAGCAGGCCTGCGACGACGCCTTGGGTGACGCGGTCCTCGACCGGCTGCGCCCGTAGCCCGGCGGGCTCAGCGACCGGACCGTCGCGGCCGCAGCCGGCCCGCCGGCCATCGGCCGGTCACCGCCGAGCGCAGCCGGTGCAGCCGGTCGGCCTGCCGTCGTCCCTCGACCAGGACCACGGAGGCGATCGCGCCCACCTCGACGGCCGCGACCAGGCCGACGCGCAGCGCGTCCGGCCCCAGGACCGCGAGCCGGCCGTCGCCCAGCGACCCGGCCGACAACGCGGCGAGCAGGCCGATCGCCGCCCCCACGACGGCGCCGGCAGCCAGGGCCGACGCCACGGCTCGGGCTAGGCCGTGCTCGTGCCGGCGGGCCAGCACGGCGGCGACGACGACCCCGGCGCCGACCGGCACGAGCAGAGCGAGCAGCGAGAGTCGGGGCGCCGGCCCGGACGCCGGCAGGACCCCGAGCAGGGGGAACGAGGGAACCGCACCCAGCAGGACGCCCGAGGGGGCCACGACCGTGCCCGCGCCCACGGCGAAGCCGGGCCCGATCGCGTAGGCGGCCGACCAGACCACGGCCGAGGGAAGGGCGAGCAGCTGCAGCACCAGCAGCGCCGGGCCGCCGAGCGGGCCGGCGTCCAGCGCCTCGGTGAGCCCGACGATCCGGCCGCCGCTGGCGGCGAGCGCGGCCACCAGCACCACGGCGGCCCCGGCGACCAGGGCGGCCGCCCCGGCCAGCCCGGCCCGGGCGACGAGCCGCAGATCAGCCGGGACCCGGCCGACCAGGGCCGACCAGCGCCCCGAACCGCGGAGCACGCCCGCCACGCCGGCGGTTGCGGCGCAGCCCACCGCGCCGGCGAGCGCGCTGCCCCCGGCCACCCCGGTCGCGGGGTCGGCGGACACCGACGCCACGAGCGACAGGACGGTGGCGTACGTCGCGACCAGGGCCAACGCCGTGGCCACGGCCGAGGAGGTGCCGTCGGAGCCGGCGACCCGGCCGGCCCAGCGTCCGGAGCGGTACAGGAGCACGGCCGGCACCGCGAGCAGACCGAGCGGCACCAGCCCGAGCGGGCCGCTGGTCGTGCGCAGCGTGGCGTGGTGGGCCAGCAGCCAGGCGAGGACGCCGCCGCGCAGCGCGTCGCCGGGACCGGACTGGTCGTGCGGTGCGGTGACCCAGACCAGCACGACCGGAACAGCGACGACGGCCAGCCCGAGCAGCGCGGCCCAGAGCGCGGCCGCAGCCCCCGAGGCCAGGGGCGACCGCGCGGGCTCGGCCGGCGCGGCGATCGCCCGGCGCTCCGCGGTGACGGTCACCCGCCGATCCTGGCAAACCGGACACGCGGACCGGCGGCGCCGCGCCGCAGCCGCCGCGGCCGGTCAGCCGCCGCGGACGATCTGGCGCATCAGCCGGGCGGTCTCCGAGGGAGTCCTGCCCACCCGGACCCCGACCGCCTCGAGCGCCTCCTGCTTGGCCTGGGCGGTACCGGACGACCCGGAGACGATGGCACCGGCGTGCCCCATCGTCTTGCCCTCCGGCGCGGTGAAGCCCGCGACGTAGCCGACGACTGGCTTGGTGACGTGCTGGGCGATGAACGCCGCCGCCCGCTCCTCCGCGTCGCCACCGATCTCGCCGATCATCACGATGGCGTCGGTGTCGGGGTCGTCCTGGAAGGCCGCGAGGCAGTCGATGTGCGTCGTCCCGATGATCGGATCGCCGCCGATGCCCACGCAGGTCGAGAAGCCGACGTCCCGCAGCTCGTACATCATCTGGTAGGTGAGCGTCCCGCTCTTGCTCACCAGACCGACCCGGCCGGCGGTGGTGATGTCCCCGGGGATGATCCCCGCGTTGGACTTGCCGGGGCTGATGACGCCTGGGCAGTTCGGGCCCACGATCCGGGTGGTCGCGACGTTGGCCGCGTACTGGTAGAACCCGGCGGTGTCGTGCACGGGGATGCCCTCGGTGATCACCACGCACAGCGGAACCCCGGCGTCGACGGTCTCCTCGACGGCCGCCTTGGCGAACCGGGGCGGGACGAACACGACCGAGACGTCGGCGCCGGTCTGCTTGACCGCGTCCGCCACCGTGTCGAACACCGGGATGCCGTCGAGGGTCTGGCCGCCCTTGCCGGGCGTGACACCGGCCACCACGGCGGTGCCGCTCGCGACCATCCGTCGGGTGTGCTTGGTGCCCTCCGAGCCGGTCATGCCCTGCACCAGGACCCGGCTGGTGTCGGACAGGAAGATCGCCATGTCGCCCCCTCAGCCCGCGGCCGCGGCCAGCTCGGCGACCCGACGGGCCGCTTCGTCCATGGTCTCGACCAGCTCGATCACGTCGTGCTCCGCCTCGTCGAGGATGCGGCGGCCCTCCGCGGCGTTGTTGCCGTCGATCCGGCAGACGATCGGCTTGGTCACCCGCTTGCCGCGCTGTTCGAGCAGCTCCAGGGCCTGCACGATGCCGTTGGCCACCGCGTCGCAGGCGGTGATCCCCCCGAACACGTTGACGAACACCGCACGGACGTCGGGGTCGTTGAGCACGATGTCCAGCCCGTTGGCCATCACCTGGGCGCTGGCCCCGCCCCCGATGTCGAGGAAGTTGGCCGGCCTGATGCCGCCGAACTCCTCGCCCGCGTAGGCGACGACGTCGAGCGTGGACATGACCAGCCCGGCGCCGTTGCCGATGACCCCGACCTCGCCCTGCAGCTTGACGTAGTTGAGGTCGAACTCCTTGGCCCTCAGCTCGATCGGGTCGGTCTGGGTCCGGTCGACCAGGTCCGCGTGGTGGGCGTGCCGGTAGAACGCGTTGTCGTCGATCGTCACCTTGCCGTCGAGCGCGAGCACCTCGCCCGTCGGCGTCACGGCCAGCGGGTTCACCTCGACGAGGGTCGCGTCCTCCTCGACCAGGACGTGCCAGAGCTGGACGAGGATGCGGGCGACCTGGTCGCGCACCTCGGTCGGGAACCCGGCGGCCAGCACGATCTCGGCGGCCTTGACCGGGGTCACCCCCTCGAGGGCGTCGACCCGCACCATCGCCAGGGCCTCCGGCTTGGTGGTGGCGACCTCCTCGATCTCCACACCGCCCTCGACGCTGGCCATGGCCAGGAAGGATCGGTTCGCACGGTCCAGCAGGAACGACACGTAGTACTCGGTCGCGATGTCCGACGCCTCGCTCACCAGCACCTTGCGGACCACGTGACCCTTGATGTCCAGGCCGAGGATGCCGGCGGCCTTCTGGTAGGCGTCGTCCGGGTCGGTGGCCAGCTTCACGCCGCCCGCCTTGCCGCGGCCACCGGTCTTGACCTGGGCCTTGACCACGACGGTGCGGCCGATCTTCTGGGCGGCCATCCGGGCGGCGTCCGGGGTGGTGCACACCTCACCGGACGTGACGGGCACCCCGTGCTTCCCGAACAGGTGCTTGGCCTGGTACTCGTAGAGGTCCACACGTCCTCCGTGCCGTCGCGGGGCTGCTGGGCCTTGATCCTGGCCGCAGCGTAGACGCCGGATCGAGCACCACCGACGCCGGGTGCGATCGGGCGGGGTCAGGCCGTGGTCGGCTGCCCCACGTTGGCCTTGACCCAGTCGACGATCTCGTGGGTGGTCGTGCCGGGGGTGAACACCCGGGCGACGCCCAGCGCCTCCAGCTCGGGGATGTCGTCGTCGGGGATGATGCCCCCGCCGAAGACGACGATGTCGGTCGCCTCCTTCGCGCGCAGCAGCTCGACGACCCGGGTGAACAGCGTCATGTGCGCCCCGGAGAGCACGGACAGGCCGACGGCGTCGGCGTCCTCCTGGATCGCGGTCTCGACGATCTGCTCCGGGGTCTGGTGCAGACCGGTGTAGACCACCTCGATGCCGGCGTCCCGCAGGGCCCGGGCGACCACCTTGGCGCCCCGGTCGTGCCCGTCCAGACCTGGCTTGGCCACCACGACACGCAACGTGGGCCGCACGGTGGGCTCGGCCACGGCGCACCTCCCGAGCTGCTGGAGCGCCGGTCCTCCCGGCTGGTGCCGAGCCTAACGAACGGGTGAAGGGCTCGTGTCCCTGGGCCGCGGACTGCGGCGTGCGGCTACCGTGTGGCGTCGACGCTCGCGGTGCAGGGAGGGACGCATGACGGCTCCGGGCGGCCTGGCGCGGGCCCGCCGCACCGCGTCGGCTGGGGCGCGGACCGTGCTGTCCGCCCGCGGCCTGCGCGGCACCGCCGTCGAGCTGTCGTGGATCGCCGCCCACCTGGCGATGTACCCCCTCGGCGTGGCCGAGGAGAAGGCCCGCGAGGAGGTCGACCGGTTCACCCTGCACGGCCTACCGCCGGTGCAGCGCGGCCTGGTCATCGGCGACGTGGAGGCCGCGGGCACCCCGATCCTGCTCGTGCACGGCGTCACGGACAACCGCTCGATCTTCACCCTGCTGCGGCGCGGCCTGCGGCGCCGCGGGTTCGGCCGGGTCACCGCGCTCAACTACAGCCCGCTCTCCGAGGACGTCCGCGAGGTGGCCCAGCGGCTGGCCGAGGTCGTCGAGGCGATCTGCGCGGACACCGGCTACGAGCGGGTCCACGTCATCGGGCACTCGATGGGCGGCCTGGTGGCCCGCTACTACGTCCAGCGGATGGGTGGGGACGAGCGGATCCATACCCTCGTCGCGCTCGGGGCGCCGCACGGGGGGACGTTCCCGGCGCGGCTGGTGCCCCACCCGGTCGCCCGGCAGCTTCGACCGGGCAGCGACATCATCACCGAGCTGGCCCTGCCCGCCCCCGGCTGCCGCACCCGGTTCGTGTCGTTCTGGTCCGATCTGGACCAGATGGTCATCCCCAAGCGATCGGCCCGGCTGGAGCATCCGGACCTGATGGCCCGCAACGTGTTCGTCCGGGGCGTGGGCCACCTCTCCCTGCCGATCCACGGTCAGGTCGTGCACGAGATCTGCGCCACGCTGGCCCACCTCGACCACGACGGATCGACGCTCACCGCAGGGGTCACGCCGATCACCAGCACGACGCCCGCGGCGGCACGGCGCGACCGGAGCAGGCCGTTCCGGCGACGGCGGACCGACCGGGCGTCGGGCTGACGAGGCGATCCGTCGAGTTGTCCCCCGGCCGGGGCCTGCGGCATGCTGCCCGCCATGCCCTCGGCCGCCGTCCACCGTCGGGTGCTGGCGGTCGGACCGGTCGCGCTGGCCCTCGCCGCGGTCGTCCCCGCCGGGGTGGGCCGAGCCGGCGAAGCCAGCCCCACGGTGCCCACATCGGTGCGCGCCCCCCGGTCCGTCGCGCTGGGCGGGGACCCGATCGCCGTCCAGCTCGCCGCTGCCGACGCCCGGCGGGCCCAAAGGTTCGAGCGGCCGTCCCGCGGGGCGGCCCGGCTGCAGGCGCTGGCCCCGGCCTCGGCTGCGTCGGCCCGCCCACGGCTGTCGGTCGTCGTGGCTCCCGTGCTCGGTCGGTACCGGCTGACTGCCGGCTACGACGAGGCCGGGGGGCTGTGGACCAAGCGGCACACGGGGCAGGACTTCGCGTGCAGCTGGGGGACCCCGGTCCGCGCGGTGGCCGCCGGCAGGGTCGTCTTCGCCGCCACCAAGGGCGCCTACGGACGCCGGGTGTCGGTGCGGCACGCCGACGGCACGTACACCACCTACAGCCACCTGTCCCAGATCGCGGTCGAGGTCGGGGACCGGCTGGCCGCCGGACAGGTGCTGGGCCGGGTGGGCTCCTCCGGCAACACCACGGGTGCCCACCTGCACCTCGAGGTGCTCCCCGACGGGGTGACGTTCACCGACCCGCGGGCCTGGCTGCTCGACCACGGCGTGCGCATCTGACCCAGCACGCTGACCCGGCGCCGTGACCAGGCGCCCTGACGCGCGTCGGCCGGGCGGCCCCTGAGGGGGAGGCCGCCCGGCCGACGTCGTTCAGGTGGCTGCTACGGGCAGTTCACCGTGAGGTGGAACGGCTGAGCCGCAGCCGCGCCGGTGCCGTTGGACGTGACGAGGAACACCCCGTTGACGCTGGTGACCCGTCCGACGACGGTGACCTGGCCGTTGGGCAGGGAGCCGGAGGAGGTCGTCAGGCCGACGGTGGCCGTGTAGGCGCAGGTACGCACGTTACGCGTGAAGATCACCTCGTAGGTGTTGGTCGAGAGCTGGGCCACGCGCGCGACGGCCTTCCCGCGGGCCAGCGTCCCGTTGGCGTTGACCACGGCGAAGACGACCTTGGGGGGAAGCGCGGTGCTGGTGGTGGTGGCAGTGGTCGCCCGCCCGACCTCGGTGTTGGCTGCGGCACTGCCACTCGAGGCACCGACCGAGGGGGCGAGCAGGGTGGCGCCCAGCACCGCGGCGACGGCGGTGCCGGTCACGAGACCCAGTACGGACTTCCTGCGCATGGCATTCCTCCTACAGGGGGGAACCGGACGGTGGATGTCCGGACGCCTTGCAGAGCAGCCGACCCGGGCCGCTGATACGTCGGCAGTCAGAGCTTCTCGACCGGGGCGTAGCGCAGCAGGAGCCGCTTGACGCCGGCGGAGCCGAAGTCGACGCTCGCCTGCACCCGGTCGCCGATGCCGTCGAGCGAGACGACCGTGCCCATCCCGAACGTGTCGTGGGTCACCCGGTCCCCGGGCACGAGCGACGGGATCGGGCGGTTGCCGGCGGTCCGGGTGGTGGGACGGGCGACCAGGTCGGCGCCGGCCGGGCGGGAGGACACCGCCGACTCGGTGCGCAGCCACTCGACGAGCTCGACCGGGATCTCGTCGAGGAACCGGGACGCCGGCCAGTACTGGGGCGACCCCCAGGCGGACCGGACAACCGCCCGGCTGAGGTGCAGCCGCTGGCGGGCCCGGGTGATGCCGACGTAGGCCAGCCGGCGCTCCTCCTCCAGCTCGCGGGGGTCGGCGAGGGAGCGCTGGTGCGGGAACACGCCGTCCTCGAGGCCGGTGAGGAAGACCACGGGGAACTCCAGCCCCTTCGCCGTGTGCAGGGTCATCAGGGTGACCATGCCGCCGTGGTCGGGCCCCTCGGGGATCTCGTCGGAGTCGGCGACCAGCGACACCCGCTCGAGGAAGTCCGCGAGGGTGCCCTCGGGGTCGTTCTCCTCGAACTCCCGGGCCACCGCCTCCAGCTCGCGCAGGTTCTCGACCCTGGTCTCGTCCTGCGGGTCGGACGACGCCGCGAGCTCGGCGAGGTAGCCGGTCTGGTCGAGCACCGCCTCGAGGACGGTGGCCGGGCCCGACCCGGCCTCGACGAGGGTCCGCAGGGACTCGATCAGCGCGGTGAAGCCCTCGATCGCGGCCAACGAGCGAGGCGCCAGGCCGTACGCCTCGCGGGCCCGGCCGAGCGCCGCGCCGAACGGGACGCGCTCGCGCTCGGCCAGCACCTCGACGCAGGCCTCGGCCCGCTCGCCGATGCCCCGTCGGGGGACGTTGAGGATGCGGCGCAGCGACACGGTGTCGTCGGGGTTGGCCAGCAGCCGCAGGTACGCCAGCGCGTCGCGGATCTCGCGCCGCTCGTAGAAGCGCACGCCGCCGACGACGCGGTAGGGCAGACCGACCCGGATGAACACCTCCTCGAAGACCCGGGACTGGGCGTTGGTCCGATAGAAGACCGCGACGTCGCCTGGCCGGGCGTGGCCGGCGTCGTCCAGCTCGTCGATCGTGCGGGCCACGAAGGCCGCCTCGTCGTGCTCGTTGTCGGCGACGTAGCCGACGATCGGCCAGCCCTGCGCGGAGTCGGTCCACAGGTTCTTCGGCTTGCGGTTGAGGTTGCGCGCGATCACCGCGTTGGCTGCGGACAGGATCGTCTGCGTCGACCGGTAGTTCTGCTCGAGCAGGATCGTCGTGGCGTCCGGGTAGTCCTGCTCGAACTGCATGATGTTGCGGATCGTGGCGCCCCGGAATGCGTAGATGGACTGGTCGGCGTCACCGACGACACAGAGCTCGGCAGGGGGGACGCCGTCGTCGCCCCTGCCCACCAGCTCGCCGACCAGGACGTACTGCGCGTGGTTGGTGTCCTGGTACTCGTCGACCAGCACGTGCCGGAACCGACGGTGGTAGTGCTCGGCCACGTCGGGGAACGCCTGCAACAGGTTGACCGTGGTCATGATCAGGTCGTCGAAGTCGAACGCGTTCGACTCGCGCAGCCGCTGCTGGTAGCGGCCGTAGGCCTCGGCCAGGGTCTGCTCCATGTGGTTGGCCGCCCGCGCCGCGTAGGCCTCCTGGTCGACCAGCTCGTTCTTCAGGTTGCTGACCTGGGCGAGGAACGAGCGGGGCGGGTAGCGCTTCGGGTCGAGGTCGAGCTCGCGGCAGACCAGCGTCATGAGCCGCTGGCTGTCCGCGGCGTCGTAGATCGAGAACGTCGAGCTGAAGCCGAGCTTCTTGTGCTCGGCGCGCAGGATGCGCACGCACGCGGAGTGGAACGTGGACACCCACATGGCCCGAGCTCGTGGGCCGACAAGGGCGGTGACCCGTTCCCGCATCTCCCCTGCGGCCTTGTTGGTGAACGTGATGGCGAGGATCTGGCCGGGCTGGGCTCCTCGGGCGGCGAGCAGGTGGGCGATCCGCTGGGTGAGCACCCGGGTCTTGCCCGACCCCGCCCCCGCCACGATGAGCAGCGGGCTGCCCTGGTGGACGACAGCGGCCCGCTGCTGGTCGTTGAGCCCTTCGAGCAGGGCGTCGGGCGGGTCGAAGAGGGTCGTCATCGCGGGGTCGAGTCTAGGCGCCGCTGCCGACCCACCCGTCGTACGCGACGTCCGCTGCGCCCCTAGCATGGGCCCCGTGCTGGAGGAGTCGGAGGTCGAGCGCGTCCTGGTCGTCACCGCCCATCCCGACGACGTCGACTTCGGCGCGGCCGGGACGATCGCCACCTGGACGTCGGCCGGCGTCGAGGTCGTGTACGCGGTGGTGACCAACGGCGACGCCGGCGGCTTCGACCCGGAGGTCGCGCGGTCGGAGATCCCTCGCATCCGACAGGCCGAGCAGGTCGCTGCGGCCGCCTGCGTCGGCGTCGGCGACGTCCGGTTCCTCGGCTACGTCGACGGTGAGCTGACCGTCAGCCACGACCTGCGCCGGGACATCAGCCGGGTGATCCGCCAGGTGCGCCCGCAGCGGATGGTCATCCAGTCCCCCGAGCGGAACTGGCAGCGGATCCAGGCCTCCCACCCCGACCACCTGGCCGCGGGCGAGGCGGCCCTGCAGGCGCTCTACCCGGACGCCCGCAACCCCTTCGCCCACCCGTCCCTGCTGCGCGACGAGGGCCTCGAGGAGTGGACGGTCCGCGAGGTCTGGGTCATGGCGGCTCCCGCGCCGGACCACTGGGTCGACGTCACCGACGTGGTCGACCGCAAGCTGGCCGCGCTGCGCGCGCACGAGTCGCAGACGGCTCACCTGCCCGAGCTCGCCGAGTTCGTCACCGGATGGATGGCCCGCAACGCGGCGGCGGCCGGACTGCCGGAGGGGCGTCTGGCCGAGGCCTTCATGGTGGTCGAGACCGGCTGACCGGTTCACAGCCTGCTCACGGGGTTTGCCCAGGGAAGGCTCAGCCGGGGTGGCCAGCCTGGGTCCATGACCGAGATCCTCACCCCCTCGCTCCCGGCACCCGATCCGTACGCACCCCGCCCGCCCCAGCCGCCGTGGGCTGCCCCGGCGCCACCGCCGGCGACGCCTCCCCGTCGCCGCCGCACCGTGGCCCTGGTGGCCACCACGGCCCTGCTGGCGGGTGTCACGGGCGGTGTCGTCGGGGCGGCCGTCGCGCCCGGCGAGCGGGTGACGACCACCGTGACGTCGACGCCGACGGCCACCGGAACACCCACGACGACGGTCGCGGTCCCCGACGGCTCGATCGAGAAGGTCGCCGCCGCGGTGCTGCCGAGCGTGGTCTCGGTGCAGGTGAGCGGCGCCCAGGGCAGTGGTGAGGGGTCCGGCGTCATCCTCAGCACCTCCGGGTACGTGCTGACGAACAACCACGTGGTCGAGGGCGCGAGCCGACTGACCGTCCGCCTGCAGGACGGCCGGTCGGCCACCGCCACGGTCGTCGGCACGGACCCCACCTCCGACCTGGCGGTCATCCGGGTCAGCGGCCTGTCCGGTCTCACCCCGGCCACGCTGGGCAGCTCCGGGGCCCTGAAGGTCGGGCAGACCGTGGTGGCCGTGGGCTCCCCGCTCGGCCTCGAGGGCACGGTCACCGCCGGGATCGTCAGCGCGCTCAACCGGCCGGTGACCACCGGCGGCTCCGGCGGACAGAACGCGATCCTGGACGCGATCCAGACCGACGCCGCGATCAACCCGGGCAACTCCGGCGGCGCGCTCGCGGATCTGGACGGGAAGGTCGTCGGCATCAACTCCGCGATCGCCACCCTCGGCTCCTCCGTCGGAGGGACGTCCGGGTCGATCGGCCTCGGCTTCGCGATCCCCATCGACCAGGCCAAGCGGATAGCCGACGAGATCATCAGGCAGGGCTACGCGACCCGGGCTCAGCTCGGTGTGGGCGTGGCCGACGCCGACCAGGGCGCGGCGCTCTCGCAGGTCACGGCCGGCGGGCCGGCGGACCGGGCGGGGCTCCGCAGCGGCGACGTGGTCACCCGGTTCGGCGAGCGGCCGATCGACAGCGCCGACGCGCTCGTCGCGGCGATCCGCTCGGCCCGGCCCGGCCAGCAGGTGACCATCACCTACGAGCGGGGCGGTCGATCGGCGACCGCGACCGTGACCCTGGGGTCGGCGCGCAGCTGATCGTCGACTAGGGCTGGCCCGGTCCTCCGGCGAGCAGCTGCTCGAGCAGGTCCTGGGCCGAGCGCCCGACCTCCGGGTCCTCGACCAGGTCGCCGAGGCCGTCACCCACCTCACCCGGAACCTGCTCACGCAGTTGCTCGCCCAGTCGACGCGCCAGCTCCTGGCGCAGCGCGGCAGCGAGGTCGCCCGAGTCCGGGGAGCCGACCGACGGCGGGCTGGACTCGGCCGGCGTGGGTACGGCGGAGGGGACCGACGACCCAGCCACGGCGGAAGGGGGAGCCGGTCGCCCAACGGCAGCACCCACCAGCCCGAGCGACGCGCCGGCCACCAGGGCGCCGACGACCGCCGCCCACACGGTCGGCCGCCGCCACGGCGAGGGGTCGGCCACCGATGACGGCCGCGAGCCGGCCGCCACGATCACCGTGTCGTGGTCGCTCACCCGGCCATCGTCCCTCAGACCAGGCGCCGGTCGCTCGCCCACCGGGCCAGCTCGTGCCGGTTCGACAGCTGGAGCTTGCGCAGCACCGCCGAGACGTGGGTCTCGACGGTCTTCACCGAGATGAACAGCTCCTTGCCGACCTCCTTGTACGCGTACCCGCGCGCGATGAGGCGCAGCACCTCCCGCTCGCGCTGGGTCAGCAGGTCCAGCTCCTCGTCGACGACCGGGACGTCGGACGAGCCCGAGAACGCGTCCAGCACGAACCCGGCGAGCCGCGACGAGAAGACCGCGTCCCCGTCGGCCACCCGCCGGATGGCGTCGGCCAGCTCCGGGCCGGTGATGGACTTGGTGACGTAGCCGCGCGCCCCCGCCCGGATGACCCCGATCACGTCCTCCGCGGCGTCGCTCACCGACAGCGCGAGGAAGCGGGTGTCCACCCCGGCCGCGACGACCCGGCGGATGACCTCGGCACCGTTCCCGCCGGGCAGGTGCACGTCGAGCAGCACGACGTCCGGCCGGGTCGCGGCGATCACCGTGACCGCCTGGTCGACGTCCGCGGCCTCGCCGACCACCTCGACCGAGTCCCCCAGCTCGGCCTGGACCCCGGTGCGGAACATCCGGTGGTCGTCGACCAGGACGACCCGCGGGACGGCTGAGCCGCCGCCTTCAGGCTGATCGGTCACGTCGCCTCCAGGGGCATGGTGAGTCGGACTTCGGTGCCCTCGCCGAGCAGGCTGCGGATCTCCGCCCGGCCGCCGGCGCGCTGCATGCGTCCCTGGATCGACTGCCGGACGCCGAGCCGGTCCCCGGGCACGGCGTCCGGGTCGAAGCCGGGACCGCGGTCCCGGACGAACACCGCCGCCTCCGTCGGCTCGAGCTCGGCGTACACCGAGACCGGGCCGCCCTCGGAGGCGTACTTCGCGGCGTTCACCATCGCCTCCCGGCTGGCCTGCAGCAGCGCACCCAGCCGCTCGTCGACCGCCCGGTCCCCGACGACGACGACGTCCAGCGGGGCCCGGTGCGTGTCCTCCACCTCCGCCGCCAGCGCCTCGAGCGCGGAGCGGAAGGAGGCCGCGTCGGCCCCCACGGGCCGGTACAGCCACTGGCGCAGCGCCCGCTCCTCCGCGCGGGCCAGCCGCCCGACCTCCCGCGGGTCGTCGGCGGACCGCTGGATCAGGGTGAGCGTCTGCAGCACCGAGTCGTGCACGTGCGCGGCCAGCTCGGCGCGCTCCTGGGAGCGGATCCGCTCGCGACGCTCGGCGGCCAGGTCGCGGGCGTTGGCGGCGAGCCACGGTCCGAGCACCAGCGCCACGCCGACGACGACGACGAGCCCGGCGACCACGCCGTCCAGCGCAGCCCGGACCCCGCCCCTGGTGGCCAGCAGGGCGCCGGCGCCGAGGACGACAAGCCCCACGCCGGCGCCCACCCTCAGCCAGGCGGTCAGGCCGGACGTCGCCGCTGCGGTCGCCCGCAGCCGCGAGCGCTGGGCGTCGTCGGCCACCCGCCAGAGCACCGCCACGCCCACGCCGACGACGACGAGGGGGATCGCCAGCCCGCGGCCGCCGAGCACGCCGACGTTCTGCAGGACCAGCACCACGCCGGCCGCGATCGCCCCCAGCGCCAGCAGCGGGCCCAGCCGGGTCGCCCGTTCGTCCGCCTCGGCGGCGGCGGGCGCGCCCGGGCGGTCCGGGGCGTCCGACGGCTCCCCAGCCAGCGGCACCAGCGCCCAGAACGCCGCGTAGGCGAGCAGGCCGGCGCCGCTGGACAGCGCCAGCAGGACGAAGCCCAGCCGGACCACCCAGGCATCGACCCCGAGGTGGTCGGCCAGCCCCCTGGCCACGCCGGCGACCAGGCGCCCGTCGGTGGCCCGGACGAGTGCCGGCCGCACCCGGGCGCGCCCAGGATCGGTCGCCGAGGTGCGCACCCGTCCATCGTGGCACCCAGCAGCCCGTCGCCGGACCGGGCGCGACCCTGAGCCCTCCTCAGGGTCCGCTCAGGGTCGAACCGGGGCTTTCGCCGGTGGGAACCGTGGTCGACCCGCGCGACGATCGAGTCATGACCGAGAACACCCAGACCTCCGCCGGCCCCGGGACTTGGACGCCGCCGAACGCGCCGCCGACCACCGCGCCGGCGCCGCGCCCGCCGCTGCGGCGCAGCCGCACCGACCGCAAGGTCGCCGGCGTCTGCGGAGGGGTCGCCGCCTCCCTCGGCATCGACCCGGTCATCCTGCGGGTGGTGACCGTGGTGCTCGCCGTCTTCGGCGGGTCCGGCCTGCTGCTCTACGCGGCCGGCTGGCTGCTGCTGCCCGAGGAAGGCACCGACCGTTCCGAGGGCCAGCGCTTCGTCGACCGCAACGGGACCGCTGTGGCGGTCATCGTGGCCGTCGCAGCCGGGCTGCTCCTCGTCGGCGCAGTCGTCGGCCTCGGCCTCGGCGCCGGCCCGTGGCCGGGCAGCGGGCCGGGGGTCTGGCCGCTGCTCGTCGTGGGCGCGGTCGGCCTGGCCATCTGGCTGCTCACCCGCACCCCCACCGGCCCGCCCTCCGCGCCGCCGGCCCCTGTCCCCCCCTCGACTCCGGAGCCGATGATGTCCGAGCAGACGACCGCCGAGCAGGCCACGACCACCCTGGCCGTGACCGGCCCGACTCCTACGCCACCCACAGCGCCGGCCTACCCACCCGCCGGCGGCTACCCCACCAGCCCACCGCCGCCCACACCCCCGACGCCGGGAGCCCCGTGGGCCGCATCGACCCCGCCGGCACCGGCCGCCCCTCCGCGCCCACGGTCCGTCCTGGGGCTGGTCACCGTCAGCGTCGCGGCCATCGCGGCCGGGGTGCTGGTGGCCCTGGACCGCACCGGCGACTGGGACCTCGACTGGGTCGTCCTGCTCGCCGTCCTGACCGGGATCGTCGGCCTCGGTCTGGTCGTCGGGGCCCTGTTCGGCCGGGCCCGCGGCCTGATCGCCCTCGGCATCGTCCTGGCCCTGCTGACCGCCGGCGCCGCCAGCGTCCCCGGCAACGGGCGCAGCGGTGACGTGCGGTTCGCCCCGCCCAGCGTCAGTGCCGTGCCGGCCGACGGGTACCGCTGGGGCGCGGGGACCGTGCGGCTGGACCTGACCCAGCTGCCGCTGACCGGCACCACCGTCGCGATCGACGCCCAGCTCGGCGTCGGCCAGCTGATCGTCGAGGTCCCGGACGACGCGCGGCTGGTGCTCACCGCCAAGACCGGCATCGGGACGATCCGGCTGCCGGGTGGCGACCAGCGCGACGGGTTCGGCCAGACCGTGCAGACCACGATCGAGCCCGTGGGCACACCCTCCGGCACGCTCGACCTGACCCTCGACCTCGGCATCGGTGACCTGGAGGTGCGCCGTGTTGCGTCATGACCTCGACCTGACCTCGCTCGTCGCCGGGCTGGTGTTCGTCGCCCTCGCGACCGTCTACCTGGTGGGTGCCCTCGCCGACGTCAGCATCGACGCGGCCTGGGTGTTCCCGCTCGCGCTGATCGGGCTCGGCGTGGCCGGACTGGCCGGATCGCTGGTCCGCGTCCGCCGGCGCGACACCGACTGAGCCCCACCACGGCCCCCCTGTCAGGGTGAGGACGAGCTATGGCCCGTCCTCACCCTGACAACTGTTCAGGACCCGGTGCTACTCCCACTCGATGGTGCCGGGCGGCTTGCTGGTGATGTCGAGCACGACCCGGTTGACCTCGCGGACCTCGTTGGTGATCCGGGTGGAGATCCGGGCCAGGACGTCGTAGGGCAGCCGGGCCCAGTCGGCGGTCATCGCGTCCTCGCTGCTCACCGGGCGGAGCACGACCGGGTGCCCGTAGGTGCGGCCGTCGCCCTGGACGCCGACCGACCGGACCTCGGCCAGCAGCACCACCGGGAACTGCCACACCTCGCGGTCGAGGCCGGCCGCGGTGAGCTCCTCGCGGGCGATCGCGTCGGCGGCGCGCAGCACGTCGAGCCGGTCCCGGGTCACCTCGCCGATGATCCGGATCGCCAGCCCCGGGCCCGGGAACGGGTGCCGCCAGACGATCTCGGCCGGCAGCCCGAGCTGCTCGCCGACCGCGCGCACCTCGTCCTTGAACAGCAGGCGCAGCGGCTCGACCAGGGCGAACTGCAGGTCCGCGGGCAGGCCCCCGACGTTGTGGTGGCTCTTGATGGTCGCCGTCCCGCTGCCGCCGCCGCTCTCCACGACGTCCGGGTACAGGGTCCCCTGCACGAGGAACTCGACCTGCTCGCCGTGCGCGCCCGCGTCGGCGACCACCTCGGCCGCGGCGTCCTCGAAGACCCGGATGAACTCGCGGCCGATGATCTTCCGCTTGGTCTCCGGATCGCTGACCCCGGCGAGCGCGGCCAGGAAGCGCTGCTCGGCGTCGACGACCGTCAGGCGCACCCCGGTGGCCGCCACGAAGTCCCGCTCGACCTGCTCCGGCTCACCCTGGCGCAGCAGGCCGTGGTCGACGAACACGCACGTGAGCCGGTCGCCGATGGCCCGCTGGACGAGGGCGGCGGCGACCGCCGAGTCGACCCCACCGGACAGCCCGCACACGGCCCGCTTGTCCCCCACCTGGGCCCGGATGGCCGCCACCTGCTCGTCCAGCACGTTGGCCGTCGTCCAGGTCGGGCGGCACCCGGCGACGTCCAGCAGGAAGTGCTCGAGCACCCGCTGGCCGTGCTCGGTGTGCAGCACCTCGGGGTGGAACTGGACGCCGGCCAGCCGCCGGTCGAGGTCCTCGAACGCGGCGACCGACGCACCCGCCGACGTGGCGGTCACCGCGAAGCCGTCGGGGGCTTCGGCCACCGAGTCCCCGTGCGACATCCACACCGACAGCTCGCCGGGTAGCCCGGCGAAGACCGCCGAGCGGTCTGCCGTGACCCGCAACGGGGTGCGGCCGAACTCGGACAGCCCGGTGCGCTCCACCCGGCCCCCGAGCGCCTGGGCCATGGCCTGGAAGCCGTAGCAGATGCCGAAGACCGGCACCCCGCCGGCGAACAGGGCCGGGTCCACCTGAGGCGCGCCGTCGGCGTAGACGCTGGACGGTCCCCCGGACAGCACGACGGCCTTCGGCCGCCGGGCCAGCAGCTGGTCGACCGGTGTCGTCGACGGGACGATCTCGCTGTAGACGTGCGCCTCGCGGATGCGGCGGGCGATCAGCTGCGCGTACTGGGCGCCGAAGTCGACGACCAGGACGGTGTCGAATCCCGGCCCGGGGCCGGCGTCGGCGCGCACGGTGGGCAGCCTACCGGCGGGCGGGGAACGGCCGGGAAACCCGTTAGGCCGGCCGTCGCGAGCCGCGTAGCGTGGATCACCGCCATGCCTGCTCTGCGCTCCCTCCCGGTGACCGACCCCGGGGCCCCTCCCCTGGGCTCGTCGGGGCGGTTCCTGCTGTGGCTCGCCGGCCGGCAGAAGGGCACCCTGACCCAGGGCGTGCTCTGGGGGGTGCTCTGGATGGGCGCCCAGGCGGCGGTGCCCGCCGCACTCGGCCGGGGGATCGACCAGGTCAGCGCGCGGGACACCCGGCAGGCCGTGCTGTGGGCGCTGGTGGTGCTCGGGCTCGGGGTGGTGCAGGCGGTCGCCGGGATCCTGCGGCACCGGATGGCCGTCGCCAACTGGATCAACGCGGCCGCGCGCGTGCAGCAGCTGGTCGCTCGGCGGGCCGCCGAGCTGGGCGGGGACCTGACCCGGCAGGTGGCCACCGGCGAGGTCGTGGCCGTCTCCTCCAACGACGTCGAGCGCATCGGCAGCGCATTCGACGTGAGCGCCCGCTTCGCGGGTGCCCTGGTGTCGTTCGTCGGCGTCACCGTGGTCCTGTTCGCCGCGTCCCCCACCCTGGGCGCCGTCGTCATCGTCGGCGTCCCGCTCATCGGGCTGGCCGTCGGCCCGCTGCTGAAGCCGCTGGAGCGGCGGGAGAGCGCCCAGCGGGCCCGTTTCGGCGAGGCCACCGAGCTGGCCGCCGACACGGTGGCCGGACTGCGCGTGCTGCGGGGCATCGGCGGGGAGGAGATGTTCCTCCAGCGGTTCCGCGAGACGTCGGACGGCGTGCGGCGGGCCGCGGTGCAGACCGCGCGGATCCGCTCGCTGCTGGACGCGATGCAGGTCGCGCTGCCGGGGGCGTTCGTCGTGGCGGTCACCTGGTTCGGGGCCCACCTGGCCCTGCGCGGGGAGATCACCGTCGGCGAGCTGGTCGCGTTCTACGGGTACACGGCCTTCCTGGTCATCCCGCTGCGCACGGTGACCGAGACGGCGCACAAGTGGACCCGCGCCGTCGTGGGGGCTCGCCGGGTGATCGCCCTGCTCCGCCTGGAGCGGGCGCTGCCGGTGCGACCCGGGCCGGTGCAGCCGCTGCCCGACGGCCCGCTCGTCGACGTCGCCAGCGGGTTCGTCGTCGAGCGCGGGCTGCTCACCGCGCTGGTCAGCGACGACCCCGAGGCGGCCAGCCTGGTGGCCGACCGGCTCGGCGGCCACCTCCCGGGCGAGGTCACGGTGGGCGGGCTGCCGCTGGCCGGGATGTCCAGCGCCACGGTCCGCGCCCACCTGCTCGTCCAGGACAAGGATCCGATGATCTTCGCCCGGCGGGTCGGCGACGGGCTCGACGTCCCCCGCTCGGGCCGGGTGGGCATCGCCGAGGCGGTCACCGCCGCGGACGCCGACGAGATCGTCGAGGGCCTGCCGGAGGGCCTGGCCACCGAGCTGCCGGAGCGGGCCCGCTCGCTCTCCGGCGGGCAGCGGCAACGGGTGGCGCTCGCCCGTTCCCTGGTGGCCGACCCGGACGTCCTGGTCCTCGACGAGCCCACGTCGGCGGTCGACGCGCACACCGAGGCCCGGGTCGGCGCCCAGCTGGCCCGGCTGCGCCGCGGCCGCACCACGGTGCTGCTCACCACCAGCCCCCTCCTGCTCGAGCAGGTCGACCGGGTGTCCCTGCTGGAGGACGGCCGGGTGGTCGCCAGCGGCACCCATCGCGAGCTGCTGCGCGGCCGGTCCCAGTACCGGGCCGTGGTGGTCCGCGACGAGGACGACGAGGACGACGGGGATCACGGGGTCCAGCCGTGAGGCCGCCGGAGCCGCACGAGGCTCTGGTCGGCGGCCCGACCCACCTGCCGGTGGCCACGCCCCGCACCGTGCGCCGGCAGGTGCGCTCGCTGCTGCGCCGGCACCGCCGGACGCTGTCCGCGGTGGTCTGGCTGAACGCCGTGGCCGCCGTGGCCGCCCTGGTCGGCCCCCAGGTGCTGGGCCGGGCGGTCGAGGGGGTCCGAGCCGGCAGCGCCACGACGGCCTCGGTCGACCGGTGGGCGCTGCTCTTCGCCGGCGCGCTGGTCGTCCAGACCGTGTTCACCCGGTTCGCCCGGATGCGTGCGGCGATCCTTGGCGAGTGGATCCTGGCTGACCTGCGCGAGGACTTCGTGGCCCGGTCGGTCGCCCTGCCGATCGGCGTGGTCGAGCGGGCCGGCACCGGCGACCTGGTCACCCGGGCCACGACCGACGTCGACCGGCTCGGCTGGGCGGTGCGGCAGGCCGTGCCGGAGATGGCGATCGCGGGGGTGACGGCGCTGTTCGTCGGCGCGGCGCTGGTCGTGACCTCGCCCGTGCTCGCGCTGGCCTGGGTGCTCGCCGTGCCCCCGATCGTGACGGCGAGCCGCTGGTACTTCCGCCGGGCCCCGCAGTCCTACGCCGCCGAGCTGTCCGCCTACTCCTCGGTCAACGCGGCCCTGGCCGAGACGGTCGACGGCGGCCGCACGGTCGAGGCCTACCGGCTGGGCCCGGAGCGGGTCGCGCTCACCGACGGTCGGATCAGGCGCTGGGTCTCGTGGGAGCGCTACACGCTGTCCCTGCGCACCCGGTGGTTCCCCAGCGTCGAGTCGGCCTACGTGCTGCCCATCGCTGCGGTCCTCGCCATGGGCGGCTGGTTCTACGCGAGGGGCACGGTCAGCCTCACCGAGGTCACCGCCGCGGTCCTCTACACCCAGATGCTGGTCGAGCCCGTCGACACCCTGCTCATGTGGTTCGACGAGCTGCAGACCGGCCAGGCGGCGCTGGCCCGCCTGCTCGGCGTCCACGACGTGCCGGACCCCGAGGTGGACACCGGCAGCGAGCCCGGGTCCCACGAGATCCGCGCCCGCGACGTGCGGTTCGCCTACCGGGCCGACCGGGACGTCCTGCACGGCATCACCCTGGACGTCGAGCCGGGGTCGCGGGTCGCGGTCGTGGGACCGTCCGGTGCGGGCAAGTCGACGCTGGGCCGGCTGCTCGCCGGCATCCACGGTCCCCGCACCGGCTCGGTGACCATGGGCGACGTGGCCCTGTCCCGGCTGCCGGCGGAGACCGTGCGCCGGCACGTCGCCCTGGTGACGCAGGAGCACCACGTCTTCGTGGGGACCCTGCGGGACAACCTGCGGCTGGCCCGCCCGGACGCCGACGACGTCGAGCTGGTGACGGCGCTCGAGGCCGTCGACGCCGCGGACTGGGTGGCCGCGCTGCCCTCGGGGCTCGACACCCGGGTCGGCGCCGGCGCGCACCGCCTCGCGCCGCCCCAGGCCCAGCAGCTGGCGCTGGCCCGCCTGGTGCTGGCCGACCCGCACACGCTGGTGCTCGACGAGGCGACCTCGCTGCTCGACCCGCGTGCCGCCCGGCACCTCGAACGGTCGCTGGCGGCCGTGCTGAAGGGCCGGACCGTGGTCGCGGTCGCGCACCGGCTGCACACGGCCCACGACGCCGACGTGGTGGCCGTCGTCGAGGGCGGGAAGGTCACCGAGTACGGCAGCCACGACCAGCTGGTCCGCGCGGGTGGCCCGTACGCGGCGCTGTGGCGCTCGTGGCGCGACGAGGGCGACGGCTCGGCCACCCCCGGCCGGCCACTGCACGAGCAGACGCCCCGCGGCTGACCGGACGGCCCTACCCTGGCGCCACCATGGCGACCACCACGACCGGGCGCGGAGCCGGGCGGCTGCCCGGGGTCGCGCTGCTGCGCCGCTACCCGCGGGCGGACCTGCGCCACGACGCCGTCGCCGGGATCACCGTCGCCGCCTACCTGGTGCCGCAGGTGATGGCCTACGCCGTGGTTGCGGGCCTGCCGCCTGTCGTCGGGCTGTGGGCGATCCTGCCGCCGCTGGCGGTCTACGCCCTGCTCGGCTCGTCCCGGCTGCTCTCGGTCGGCCCGGAGTCGACGACGGCGCTGCTCACGGCCGCGGCGGTCGGTCCGCTCGCCGACGGCGACCCGGCCCGCTACGCCACCCTGTGCGCCGGGCTCGCCCTCGTCGTCGGCGGCTACTGCCTGCTGGCCTGGGTGGCCCGGCTGGGCTTCGTCGCCGACCTGATCTCGCGCCCGGTGCTGGTCGGCTACCTCGCCGGCGTCGCGCTGATCATGATCTCCGGCCAGCTGGGCAAGCTCACCGGCGCGACCGTCGACGGCAACGGCTTCGTCGCGGAGGTCCGGTCGTTCGCCTCCCACCTGAGCACCGTGCAGCCGCTCACCCTGTCGCTCGGGCTCGGGGTGCTGGCGTTCCTGCTGCTGGTGGCCCGGCGGTTCCCCCGGGCGCCCGGGCCGCTGCTGGCCGTCCTGCTGGCGACGGCCGTGCTGGTGGTCTTCGACCTCGAGGGGCGCGGTGTGGCCACGGTCGGCAGCATCCCCGCCGGCCTGCCGACGCCCGGCCTGCCCGCGCTCTCGGCGGCTGACCTGCGCTCGCTGCTGCTCCCCGGCGTCGGCCTGATGATCGTGGGCTACACCGACAACGTGCTGACCGCGCGGGCGTTCGCCGCGGGCCGTCGGGAGACGGTCGACGCCAACCAGGAGCTGCTCGCGCTCGGGACGGCGAACCTGGGCGCCGGCCTGTTCCGGGGCTTCCCGGTGAGCAGCAGCGGCAGCCGGACGGCGATCGCCCACTCCGTCGGCGGACGCAGCCAGCTGTACTCACTCGTGGCCCTGGTCAGCGTCCTGGTCGTCCTCTTCGCCCTGCGGCCGGTCCTCGCCCACTTCCCCAAGGCGGCCCTCGGCGGCATCGTGATGTTCGCGGCGACGAGGCTCGTCGACCTCCCCGAGTTCCGCCGGCTCGCGGACTTCCGACGCTCCGAACTGGCCCTGGCCCTGGCCGCGACGGCCGGCGTGCTGGTCCTGGACATCCTCTACGGCGTGCTGCTGGCCATCGGGCTGTCCGTCGGCGAGCTGCTCACCCGGGTGGCCCGCCCGCACGACGCGATCCTGGGACGGGTCCCCGGGCTGGCCGGCATGCACGACGTCGACGACTTCCCCAGCGCGCGCGAGATCCCCGGCCTGCTCGTCTACCGGTACGACTCGCCGCTGTTCTTCGCCAACGCCGACGACTTCCGCCGCCGGGCGCTGGCCGCCGTCGAGTCCCGACCGAGTCCGGTGCGCTGGTTCGTGCTCAACGTCGAGGCCAACGTCGAGGTGGACCTGACCGCGCTCGACGCCGTCGACGACCTGCGGCTGCAGCTGGCCGACCGCGGCATCGTCTTCGGCATGGCCCGGGTCAAGCAGGACCTGCTGGACGACCTCGAGGCCTACGGCCTCGCCGCCTCGATCGGCGCGGACCGGCTGTTCCCGACGCTGCCGACCGCGGTCGAGGCGTACGAGACCTGGCTGCGCCAGCAGCCCGGTCCGTCGGCCGCCGGCTAGGCGGGGTGGCTGCTCGGGGCCGGAGCGGGGTGGCGGACCTCGACGATCGGCAGGCGCAGCGCGCCCGGGGCGTGGTCGGGCACCACCGGGGCTCGCGGCGGCACCGGGTCGAGCCGACGGTAGGCACCGCCGAGCGGCGGGCGGAGGTCGGCCTCACCCCGGTTGGGCCACAACGCCATGGCCCGCTCGGCCTGCGCGGTGATGGTCAGCGACGGGTTGACCCCCAGGTTCGCCGACACGGTCGAGCCGTCGACGACGTACAGGCCGTCATGCCCGAACGCCCGGTGGTAGGCGTCGACGACGCCGTGGTCGGCGTCCGCGCCGATGGCGCACCCGCCGATGAAGTGGGCGGTCATCGGCCGACCGAGCAGGTCACCGAGGTTGCCCAGCGGCCGCCCCCCGACGATCCGGGCGAGCCGCCGGACCGCCTCGTTGGCGACCGGGATCCAGGTCGGGTTGGGCTCCCCGTGCCCCTGCCGCGACGTCAGCCGCCACCGGCCGAGCCGGGTGCGCTGGGACGAGACGGTGAGCGAGTTGTCGACCGACTGCATGACCAGGGCGACGATCCCCCGCTCCGACCAGCCGCGGGGGGCCAGCGACGACGCCGCCTGGACCGGGTGGCGGGCCACCTCGCGCAGCCAGGTCGCCCACCGGGGCCGCGGTCCGGAGCCGTCGGTGAGCACCGTCGCCAGCGTGAACATCGCGTTGCTGCCCTTGCCGTAGCGGCACGGCTCGATGTGCGTGTGCGGCTCGGGGTAGAAGGACGACGTGATGGCCACCCCGCGGGTGTAGTCGACGTCACGGCCGCTGGCCACGACGCCGGGCAGCGACTCGGAGTTGGAGCGGGAGAGCCGGCCGAGGGTGGGCGACAGCCGCGGCAGGTGGCCGTCGTCGCGCATCCGGTGCAGCAGCCGCTGGGTGTTGTAGGCGCCCGCGGCGATCACCACCTGGTCGGCGGTGAGCGTGCTGCGGCCGCGGCCCACCCAGGTGCCGGTCCGCTCGGTGTCCACCGCGTAGCCGCCGCCGGTGAGCGGCCGCACCCGCAGCACGGTGGTCTCCGGCCGGACGACGGCGCCGGCGGACTCCGCCAGGCCCAGGTAGTTCTTGGGCAGGGTGTTCTTCGCGTTGTGCCGGCACCCGGTCATGCAGGAGCCGCACTCGGTGCAGCCGGCCCGGCGCGGGCCGGCGCCGCCGAAGAACGGGTCCTCGGCCTCGACGCCCGGACCGTCGCCGAAGTAGACCCCGACCGGGGTGAGCCGGAAGGTGTCGCCGACCCCCATGTCGTCGGCCAGCTGCTTCATCGCGACGTCGGCGGGCGTCATGGTCGGGTTCTGGACCACGCCGAGCATCCGCTGGGCCTGGTCGTAGTAGGGCGCGAGCTCGTCCTGCCAGTCGGTGATGTCGCGCCACTGGGGGTCGTCGAAGAACGCCTTCGGCGGCACGTAGAGGGTGTTCGCGTACACCAGCGACCCGCCGCCGACGCCGGCTCCGGCCAGGATGATCGCGTCGGGGAGCACGTGGATGCGCTGGATACCCTTCAGGCCCAGCTTGGGCGCCCAGAGGAACGAGCGGGCCCGCCACGACGTCTTCGGCAGGCTGTGCTCGTCGAGCCGACGCCCGGCCTCGAGGACGGCGACCCGGTACCCCTTCTCGGTCAGCCGCAGGGCGGTCACCGACCCGCCGAAGCCGGACCCGACCACGACCACGTCGTAGTGCTCACTCATCGCCAGCCCACCTTCTTCAGCGCTGCGACCGAGGCCGTCAGCACCCTCGCCCACTGCTCGTCGGACAGCCGCTTCGGCGTCCCCAGCCCGCGCAGCCGCTGCACGGACACGGTCTGCGACTCCGTGTACGTCAGCAGCCCCTCGGCGCCGTGCCGGCGGCCGAGTCCGCTGTCCCCCATGCCCCCCATGGGGGCGTCGACGCTGCCATAGGCCGGACCGTAGCCCTCGTTGACGTTCACGGTCCCGGCCCGGATTCGGGCGGCCAGCGCCCGGCCGCGGCGGGTGTCACGGGTCCAGACGCTGGCGTTCAGCCCGTACGCGGACGCGTTGGCCAGCCGGACGGCGTCGTCCTCGTCGGCGAACCGATAGACCGAGACCACCGGTCCGAACGTCTCCTCGTCGTGCACCACCATGTCCGGGGTCACCCCTTCGAGCAGGGTGGGCTCGTGGAAGAACGGGCCGATGTCCGGCCGAGGTCGACCGCCGGCGAGCACCCGGGCCCCCTTGGCGACGGCGTCGTCGACGTGCCGGCGCACGGTGTCCAGCTGGCGCTGGGAGGACAGTGAGCCCATGTCAGCGGAGTAGTCCAGCCGCCCGGAGAGCCGCATGCCCTCGATGGCCGCCGCCAGCTGGGGCACGAACCGGTCGTACACCGCCGCGGCGACGTACAGCCGCTCGATCGAGATGCACAGCTGGCCGCTGTTGGCGAAGCAGGCGCGCAGCGCGCCCTCGACGGCCCGGTCGAGGGCGGCGTCCGCGCAGACCACCATGGGGTTCTTGCCGCCGAGCTCCAGGCTGCAGCCGATGAGCCGCTGCGCGCAGCGGGTGGCCACCGCCCGGCCGGTCTGCGTCGACCCGGTGAAGCAGACGTAGTCGGCGTGCTCGACGACCGCGGCACCCACGACCTCGCCTTCGCCGACGACCACCTGGAAGAGGGACTCGGGAAGGCCCGCCTCGATGAGCAGGTCCCGAGCCCACAGCGCGATGAACGCGGTCTGCAGGTCGGGCTTGAGCACGATGCCGTTGCCGGCCATCAGGGCCGGCAGTGCGTCGCTGACCGCCAGCGTCAGCGGGTAGTTCCAGGGGGCGATGATGCCGACGACGCCCTTCGGGTGGTGCAGCTGGGTCGTCGAGGTCAGCACGGGCAGCGCGCCGCGACGCCGGGTCGGCGCGAGGAGGCGGTCGGCACTGCGCGCGTAGTACCGGGCGTTGATCGCGACGTCGAGCAGCTCCTCGAGCGCGTGCTTGCGGGCCTTCCCGGTCTCCAGCTGGACCAGGTCGAGGGCCTCGTCCCTGCGGGCGAGCAGGAGGTCGTGGAACGTGAGCAGCACGGCCGCGCGACGCCGCACCGGTCGGGCGGCCCAGGCGCGCTGGGCGGCTCGGGCGGTGTCGAAGGCGACGGCCACGTCGGCGGGGGACGACACCGGCAGGTCGCCCACCGCGGCACCGTCGAGCGGCGAGCGCGCGGTCACTCGCGCAGCGGACGGCCCGGCGGCGACTCCCCCCGCCAGCCGCTCGGCCCGCGCCGGATCGAACGCCGGTGGGACGACGTCGTGGGGCGTGAGGCCGACGTCGATGTCGGCAGGCACGGTGGCGGTCATGCCGCCAGGGTAGTGCCGTTGTTACCGGCGGGTAGGGTCGAGTGTCCCGACCAGCCGACCGGACAGGCGGGCCGGGGCTAGGGCCGGGCCGTGGGCAGCACCGTCACCTCGACCCGCTGGAACTCCTTGAGCTCGGAGTACCCGGTGGTCGCCATCGCCCGGCGCAGCGCCCCGAACAGGTTCATCGTCCCGTCCGGGACCCGCGAGGGTCCCAGCAGGATCTCCTCGAGGGTGCCGACGCTGCCCACCCGCACCCGCTCGCCGCGCGGGAGCTGGCCGTGGTGGGCCTCCGAGCCCCAGTGCCACCCCCGGCCCGGCGCGTCGCTGGCCCGGGCCAGCGGGGAGCCCATCATCACCGCGTCCGCGCCGCAGGCGATCGCCTTGGCGATGTCGCCGGACCGCCCGACCCCCCCGTCGGCGATCACGTGGACGTATCGGCCGCCGGACTCGTCCAGGTAGTCGCGGCGGGCGGCCGCCACGTCGGCCACCGCAGTCGCCATGGGCACCGACACGCCCAGCACGGCGCGGGTGGTGTGCGCCGCGCCGCCGCCGAAGCCGACCAGCACCCCGGCTGCCCCCGTGCGCATCAGGTGCAGGGCCGCCGTGTAGGTCGCCACGCCGCCGACGACGACGGGGACGTCGAGCTCGTAGATGAAACGCTTGAGGTTCAGCGGCTCGGCCTGGCCGGAGACGTGCTCGGCCGAGACGGTGGTGCCCCGGATGACGAACAGGTCCACCCCCGCCTCGACCACCGTCGAGACGTAGCGGGCCGTCCTGCCGGGGGACAGCGCCGCGGCCACGATCACCCCGGCGTCGCGCACCTGGCGGATCCGGTCGGCCATCAGCTCCGGCCGGATCGGCTCCGCGTACAGCTGCTGCATCCGCCCGGTGGCCTCCTCCTCGGAGACGCCGGCGATCTCGGCGAGCAGCGGCTCCGGGTCCTCGTAGCGGCTCCACAGACCCTCGAGGTTCAGCACCCCGACCCCACCCAGCCGACCGATGGCGATCGCGGTCGCGGGTGAGACCACCGAGTCCATCGGCGCCGCGAGCAGCGGCAGCTCCAGCCGGTAGGCGTCGATCTGCCAGGCGATCGACACGTCCTCGGGGTCGCGGGTGCGGCGGCTCGGCACGATCGCCACGTCGTCGAAGGCGAACGCCTCGCGTCCGCGCTTGCCCCGACCGATCTCGATCTCCGCCATGGCCGCCATCCTGCCAGCCCGGCGACGGTCTCAGTCCGCGGAGTAGTTAGGCGCCTCGGCGGTCATCTGGATGTCGTGCGGGTGACTCTCCTTCAGCCCGGCCGCGGTGATCCGGACGAACCGGCCGCGCTCGTGCAGCTCGGGGACGGTGTGCGCCCCCACGTAGAACATCGACTGCTGGAGTCCACCGACGAGCTGGTGGAGGACGGCCCCCAGCGGGCCTCGATAGGCGACCTGACCCTCCACACCCTCGGGCACGATCTTGTCGTCGCTGACGACGTCGGCCTGGAAGTAGCGGTCCCTCGAGAACGACTTCTTCCCCCGCGAGGCCATCGCCCCGAGGGAGCCCATCCCCCGGTAGGCCTTGTACTGCTTGCCGTTGACCAGCACGGTCTCCCCCGGGCTCTCCTCGCAGCCGGCCAGGAGCGAGCCGATCATCACGGTGTCCGCTCCAGCCACCAGCGCCTTGGCGATGTCCCCGGAGTACTGCAGCCCGCCGTCGCCGACCACAGGGACGCCCGCCGGCCGGCAGGCCAGGCTCGCCTCGTGGATCGCAGTCACCTGCGGGACGCCGACGCCGGCGACGACCCGGGTCGTGCAGATCGACCCGGGGCCTACGCCGACCTTCACCGCGTCGGCCCCCGCGTCGACGAGCGCCTGGGCACCCGCGCGGGTGGCCACGTTGCCGCCCATGACCTGGACGTGCCGGGTGAGCGGGTCGGTCTTCAGCCGGCGGATCATGTCCAGCATCAGCCGGGCATGGCCGTTGGCCACGTCGGGGACGAGGACGTCGACGCCGGCCTCGACCAGGGTGACCGCCCGCTCCCACGCGTCACCGAAGTAGCCGACAGCCGCGCCGACGAGCAACCGGCCCTGGGCGTCCTTGGACGCGTGGGGGTACTGCTCGGACTTCACGAAGTCCTTGACGGTGATCAGTCCCGCGAGGTGACCGTCGGCGTCGACGATCGGCAGCCGCTCGAGCTTGTGCCGGCGCAGGAGCAGCGTCGCGTCCGCGCGGTTGATCCCCACCGGCGCGGTGATCAGCGGCATCGGCGTCATCACCTCCCCGACGGTCCGCAGGCCCCACTCGGCGACAGGGACGAAGCGCAGGTCCCGGTTGGTGATGATGCCGAGCAGCGTCTCGTCGTCGTCCACCACGGGCAGGCCGGAGAGGCGATAGCGGCCGCAGGTCTCGTCCAGCTCCTCCAGGGTCGCCTTCGGGTGGATCGTCACCGGGTTGGAGATGATCCCGGTCTGGGTCCGTTTGACCACGTCGACCTGGTAGGCCTGGTCCTCGATCGACAGGTTGCGGTGCAGCACGCCGAGGCCACCGTGACGCGCCATCGCGATCGCCATCCGGGCCTCGGTGACCGTGTCCATCGCGGCAGAGACCAGGGGCACCCGGATCGACAGCTCGCGGGTCAGCCGCGACGTGGTGTCGACGTCGGACGGCACGACGTCGGTCTCGCCCGGCAGGAGCAGCACGTCGTCGTACGTCAGGCCCAGCGGGGCGAACGTCTCGGGATCCTCCGACATGCGGCCACGATACCGGCCGGCGTCAGCGCACCATCCCCCAGCGGAAGCCGAGCGCGACCGCGTGGGCGCGGTCGGAGGCGCCGAGCTTGCGGAACAGCCGGCGCGCGTGGGTCTTGACGGTGTCCTCGGACAGGTAGAGCTCGCGACCGATCTCGGCGTTGCTGCGGCCACGGGACATGCCCGACAGCACCTGCAGCTCGCGCTCGGACAGTGCGGGCGCCTCGCCCACCGCACCCGGCCGGCGACGGGAGGCCGCCGGCGACCCGCCGCGGGCGGCGAGCACCTGGGCCACCGTCGCGGACAGCTCCTCGCGGGAGGCGTCCTTGCGCACGTAGCCCCGGGCGCCGTGGGCGACCGCTCGGGCCACCCCGTCGGTGTCCTCGGCCATGGTCAGCATGACGATCGACGCCTGCGGCTGGACTGCGAGCAGCCGGCGGACCGCCTCGACGCCACCGATGCCCGGCATCCGGACGTCGACGAGCACCAGGTCCGGCCGCTCGACCGAGTAGCGGGCCAGCAGGTCCTCGCCGCTGGCGGACGCGCTCACCCGGTCGACCCCCGGGATCGTCGCCACGACACGGCGTAGCGCCTCCCGGGCGAGCGGGGAGTCGTCGCAGACGCACACGGTGGTCACGCAGCGTTCATCGGCAGGAACTCCGCCGGACGTGAGCGACGAATCCAGGCGAACCTGGGCCGCGTTCAGCCCTCCAGCAGGGCGACGATGTCAGGCCGGCGCAGCCAGCCTTCGCGCAGGTCCTCGGGCAGGTCCTGGGCGATCGCGAGCACCGCCGTCCGGGCCGCCGCCAGGTTGCGTGCGCTCTCCTCCGGGTGGGCCTCCTGCAGCAGGGCGCCGAGGACCGCCCGCGACGGCCACACGAGCGGGACGCAGCCGAGACTGTCGGCCAGCGTGGCCGACCGGCGCAGGGTGGCCGCCGCCTCCGCCGATCGACCCTGCTCGATCTGGGCCACCCCGACGAACAGCAGACCCTTGGCGACGTGGCGCGGCGCACCGGAGGACTCGGCGAGCGCGACCGCCCCGTCCCCCGTCCGCTCGGCCTCGGCGGGGTCGCCGGCGAGCAGGGCGACCTCGGCGCGGACCCAGCCCAGGCGGACCCGCTGCCGCCACCAGTCGGGATGGCTGTCGACGAGTGCGGCGGCGACCTCGGCCTCCGCGCGGGCGGTGTCGAGGTCCGCCAGGCCGACCGCATCGGCGGCCAGGCCGAGCCGCGCGTCGAACACCGCCTCGGCCGCCTCGGGCTCGATCTCCAGCGCCCGGCGGTCGAGGAGCCGAGCGGCCTCGTGGCGGCCCAGCTGTCGGTGCACGCTGGCGCCGGTGGACGCGGCGAGGGACGCGAACAGCCGCCGCGCGGCGACGCCGGCATGGTCGCCGTCAGCCAGCGGGTCCAGCACCGCCAGCGCCTGGCCGTAGCGGCCGCACGCCCCCAGGCTGACGCCGAGGAGCCAGGTCGCGGCGCTGGCCTCGTCGGGTCGACCGGTCTCGACCGCCTGGTCGACCGCCGTGCGGAAGGGCCCGATGCCGGCGGCGGGGCGGCCGTGGAAGGCCGCGCGCTCGCCGGCGGCCAGCAGGCCGGCCAGGTCGTCGCTCACGAGCCCTCCTCGCGTCCGGACGCGGCGAGGCTATCGGAGCGTCAGCCTCCGGTGGCGGCGACCAGCCGGTCGACCGCGTCGGCCAGCGAGTGGGCCCGAGACACCCCGGCCGGCAGGGGTTCCTGCCAGCCGGGTCCGCCGACGACGACCTCGACGGACGGTCGCTGGTCGGGCAGGGCGGCCAGCCGGCCAGGGCTGCCCGTCGCGGGGACCTGCGACCAGACGAACACCGCCGCCGGACCGGTGCGGACCACGGCCGCCCGCAGCGCGTCGAGCGGTACCCGCGCCCCCAGCACGCGGGCGCCGACGCCGCGCTCGGCGAGCCCCGCGGCCACGGCGTGCAGGGGCAGCGCGTGCATCTCGCCCTCGGCCGAGGCCAGCAGCACCGGTCGGCGGTTGACCGGGCTGACCAGCCGGGCGGCGCGCATACCCAAGACCGCCGAGACGCTCTCCGCCACCAGGTGCTCGACCTCGACGCCCTCCCCCGTGCGCGCCCACCGGCTGCCGATCCCGGCCAGCACCGGGACCAGCAGGTCGTCCCAGGTGGCGACGACGCCGTGGCGCTCCACGGCCTCAGCCACCGCTCGGGTCACCGACGGACCGTCCAGCGCCATCGCGGCGCGGGCGAGGCCCTTCGCCGCAGCCGAGGCGTGCGGAAGGGCCACCACCCGTCCGCCGCCCCGGCGCCCCGTGGGGCCTCCGGCGGAGGCCTCCGGAGCGGCGGCGGCCGCGGCCAGGGCTGCTCGGGCCGCCTCCCCGGCCGGGACGCCGTCGCGGATCAGCCGGTGCATGACGCCCAGGCGGGACATGTCCTCGGGTCCGTACCGGCGGTGCGATCCCGTCGTGCGCCGGCTCGGGCCCAGGCCGTAGCGCCGGTCCCAGGTCCGCAGGGTCGCCGGGGCCACGCCGAGCCGTCGGGCGACCGAGGCGACGGTGAGCCCGGCGGGCTCGTCGGGGTCCGGCCCGTCCGGCGCGTCCGCGCCGGCCGCTCCGGAGGCACCTGTCGGCGGCATGTCCGACATTGTCCGGCGCCCAGGGGCGGTCGGCCACTCGGCGGGCGCCTCGGGTCAGCCATCCGAACCTCCTCCGGGAGACAGTTGACCAACTTATGGCGCGGTTGTACGGTAGGTCTCGTTCCCGCTCGACCGCTGCACCTCAGGACCCCTCATCACCGGAGCACCCGTCATGGCCGACATCTCCCGACTCCCTGGGCCCAACGCCGACCTGTGGGACTGGCAGCTCGCCGCGGCCTGCCGCGACGAGAACCCGGACCTGTTCTTCCACCCCGAGGGTGAGCGCGGGCCGGTGCGGATCGCCCGCGAGATGGCGGCCAAGGCCGTCTGCGCCCGCTGCCCGGTGCTGCGGGAGTGCGCCCGGCACGCGCTGGCCGTGCGGGAGCCGTACGGCGTCTGGGGCGGTCTGACCGAGGACGACCGGGAGGCCGTGCTGGCCGGCCACCGGCGGATGGCCGTCGCGGCGTCCTGACGGTCGACGCGCCCCCAGCCCCCGCCCCTGCGTCAGTGGTGGTGGCCGCCGGGCCCGTGTGAGTGCCCGTGGCCGTGGGCGGCCCCCGACTCCTCGTGCTGGGGCTTGTCGACCACCAGCGTCTCGGTGGTCAGCAGCAGCCCCGCGATGGAGACCGCGTTGGCCAGCGCGGAGCGGGTGACCTTGACCGGATCGATGATGCCGGCGGCCAGCAGGTCGCCGAACTCCCCCGTCTCCGCGTTGAGCCCGTGACCGGGTGCCATCTCGGCGACGGTCGCCGTCACCACGTACCCCTCGTGCCCGGCGTTCTGGGCGATCCACCGCAGCGGCTCGGCCGCGGCCCGACGGACCACGGCGACCCCGGTCGCCTGGTCTCCGGTGCGCCCGAGCCCCTCGGCGAGCACCGCCGACGCGTGGACGAGCGCGCTGCCGCCGCCCGCCACGATGCCCTCCTCGACCGCCGCCCGGGTCGCGGAGATGGCGTCCTCGATCCGGTGCTTGCGCTCCTTGAGCTCGACCTCGGTGGCCGCGCCGACCCGGATCACGCAGACGCCCCCGGCCAGCTTGGCCAGCCGCTCCTGCAGCTTCTCGCGGTCCCAGTCGGAGTCGGTCGCCTCGATCTCCCGGCGCAGCTGGGCGACCCGGTCGGCCACGGCCTCGGCCGTGCCCCCACCTTCCACGATCGTGGTGTCGTCCTTGGTGACCAGGACCCGTCGGGCGGTGCCCAGCACCTCCAGACCGACCTGGTCGAGCTTCAGGCCCACCTCGGGGGCCACCACCTGCGCACCCGTGAGGATCCCCAGGTCCTCGAGCATCGCCTTGCGCCGGTCGCCGAACGCGGGGGCCTTCACCGCGACGCCGGTGAACAGGCCGCGGATCTTGTTGACGACGAGCGTCGACAGCGCCTCGCCGTCGACGTCCTCGGCCACGATGAGCAGCGACTTGCCGGCCTGGACGACCTTCTCCAGCAGCGGCAGCAGGTCGCCGATCGCGGAGATCTTGCCCTGGTGCAGCAGCACGTAGGGCTGGTCGAGCACCGCCTCCATGCGCTCCGGGTCGGTGACCATGTACGGGGAGATGTAGCCCTTGTCGAACTGCATGCCCTCGGTGAACTCGAGCTCGACCCCCATCGTGTTCGACTCGTCGACGGTGATGACGCCGTCCTTGCCGACCCGGTCGAACGCCTCGGCGATCAGCGCGCCGATCTCGGCGTCCTGGGCGGAGATCGTGGCGACCGCGGCCATGTCGGCCTTGGTCTCCACCGGACGGGCCAGCTCGGTCAGCCGCGCGTTGACCGCGAGGACCGCAGCCTCCATGCCGGCCTTGACCTCGACCGGGGCGCCGCCCGCCGACACCACACGCAGGCCCTCGCGGACCATCGCCTGGGCCAGCACGGTGGCCGTCGTGGTGCCGTCGCCGGCCACGTCGTTCGTCTTGGTGGCGACCTCCTTGGCCAGCTGGGCGCCGAGGTTCTCGTACGGGTCGTCCAGCTCGACCTCGCGCGCGATCGTCACGCCGTCGTTGGTGATGGTCGGCGAGCCGTACTTCTTGTCGATGACGACGTTGCGGCCCTTCGGGCCGATGGTCACCTTGACCGTGTCGGCCAGCGCGTCGACGCCGCGCTGCAGCGAGCGACGGGCGTCCTCGTCGAACTCCAGGATCTTGGACATGCCGGGTGGTCCTTCCCTGCCGAACCGCCCCGGAGGCCCCGAACGTGCGGGCCGCCGGGGCGGGTCGACTGCTGGGTCTCGGGGCTACTTGACGAGGACGGCGAGCACGTCGCGCGCGGAGAGGATCAGGTACTCCTCGCCGTCGTACTTGACCTCGGTGCCGCCGTACTTGCTGTAGATGACCTTGTCGCCCACGGTGACGTCGAGCGGCAGCCGCTGGCCGTCCTCGAAGCGACCGGGGCCGACCGCCATGACCTCGCCCTCCTGGGGCTTCTCCTTGGCGGTGTCCGGGATGACCAGGCCGGACGCCGTGGTCTGCTCGGCGTCGAGCGGCTTGACGAGGATGCGATCCTCGAGCGGCTTGATGGAGACCGACACGGTTCTTAGACCTTCCGACGGTGGGTCGCTGATGGGTCGACCGGAGCCTGCCGTCGCGGGGTCAGATCCCGGTCACGTGCTGGCACACTCGGGTGGAGAGTGCCAACGCCCACCCTAGGCAGCCGTTAGCACTCCGTCAACCCGAGTGCCAGGTCGGCCGAGGTGCACGAGGATGCCCCCCGTGGACCTCGACCTGTTGGCGCGGCTGCGCGCCCCCGAGGGACGCGCGCTGGTCTCCCGGGCCGCCGCGCTGGTGGCCGCCGGTGCCGACCCGCTGGTCGCCGCGCAACGGATGCGCGACGCCCCCGGCGGCGACGACCACGCCCTGGCGGCGGCCGCGCTGACCCAGGCCCGGCTGAGGGCGCGGGCCCGGGAGCGGTTCGGCCCGGATGCCGACCGCATGCTCTGGACGCCGCCGGGGCTGGAGCAGGCCACCAGGGCCAGCGTGGCCGCCCATCGGGCGCGGCGCTTCCAGGCCCACGGCGGCGAGCTGGTCGCCGACCTGTGCTGTGGCGTGGGCGCCGACCTGGTCGCCCTCGCCCGCGCCGGCCTGCGGGTGCTCGGCGTCGAGCGCGACCCGGTGACCGCCGCGCTCGCCCAGGCGAACGCCGAGGCGCTCGGGGTGGCCGACCGGGTCCGGGTCCGGGTCGACGACGTCACCACGACGTCCCTCGAGGGGGTCGCCGCCGCCTTCCTGGACCCCGCCCGGCGCACGGCCACCGGCCGGCGCACCTTCGACCCGCGCAGCTACTCCCCGCCGTTCTCCTTCGTCGCGGAGCTGGTGGCTCGGGTGCCGGCCACCGCGGTGAAGGTGGCGCCGGGGATCCCGCACGGGCTCATGGCCGTCGAGGCGGAGGCCGAGTGGGTGTCCGACCGCGGTGAGGTCAAGGAGGCGGTCCTCTGGCACGGCGCCCTGGCCGGCCAAGGGGTCCACCGCCGGGCGACACTGCTCCCTGGGGGGCACACCCTGGTCGACGACCCGGCCCTGGGCCTGCCCACGGTCGGGCCGGCGGGCCGCTACCTGCACGAGCCGGACGGCGCCGTCGTGCGGGCCGGACTGGTCGCCGAGGTCGCCGCCGCCCTGGACGGCCGGCTGCTCGACCCCCGGATCGCCTACGTCACCACCGACGTCGACCGCCGTTCGCCCTTCACGACCCGCTACGTCGTCGACGAGGTGCTGGCCTTCTCCCTCGCGCGGCTACGCGCCGCCTTGCGCGACCGGGACCCGGCCGACGTCGTCGTCAAGAAGCGGGGCAGCGCCGTCGACGTGGAGCAGCTGCGGAGGCGGCTGCCGACGGGAGGCGCGGGGCCGCCGGTGACCGTCGTGCTGACCCGCGTCGGGCAGGCTCCGGTGGCCCTGCTCACCCGCCCGGCTCCCTGATGCCCTACCGGCGGCGGACGGCCGGTATGCCGAGCGGCGGGGCCGATCGCAGCAGCCACACCGGGTTCGACAGCGCGACGATCGACCCCGTCGACGTGCGGACCTCGACCCGCACGAACCTCGATGCGGTGGTGTCGATCGCCACGTCCGCGCTGCCTGCGGCGAACGCCGACGCCGGGAGCGACGTCCGGACGACAACGGGGTCGGGGACGGTCGGGCCCGCCAGGTCGACCAACCCCCTGACGACGTCGACCCGACCACCCGCAGGCACGTCGGTCGCCGCGATCCTGAGCTGCCTGGTGGGCACGTCAGCGACGTCGGCCTGGCCCATCAGCACCGTGCCGTCGACGATCAGGTCGAGCTCGCCGCGGAACGCCTTCGGGTTGCCGCAGTACGCCCGGCCGGCGCGCAGCGCGTCGACCAGCGCCCCCGTGGCCGTCGACGTCGCCCAGACCCAGGTCCAGAAGTTCAGCCGCTGACCCAGCCAGTCGGTCCCGGAGTGGTCGTCCGAGACGCCCGTCCCGCTGACGAACACCGCGTTGCGCGACAGCGCGTCCCACAGGGCGAGGTGCCGGGCCAGGTCGACTCCGCCGCGCACCGGGTAGCCGACCTCCAGCAGGTCGCAGCCGTAGGCCCGCTGGGTGATCAGCTCGGTGGCCATGGCCCGGCGGGCCGCCTCCTGGGCGGCGGAGGACCTGACCGCGGTCGAGGTACCGAACGGATGGTTGAAGGACGCCGCACCGCCGGCGGCGCGGATCGCCTCGGCCTGGGCTCGGAAGGCCGCCGCCGAGGTGTTCTTCTTGCCCGGCGGCGCCGTCACCGCCGGCAGCGAGAGCGCCCCGCCGTACCAGCCCAGGTGCTCGCGCAGCGTCGAGACCTCCAGGCCCTGCTGCTGCACGACGCCCGGGAACTGGGTGGCGTAGCGCGCCATCATCGACCGCTGCAACGCGAGCGGCTCGTCGCCCAGCCGACCCGTCCGGGTGAACCGCAGGTAGTCCAGGTACCCCTCGGCCGGCTGGCCCTCGCGGCTGGCGGCGGCCACGGCCACGTCGACCATCGACGCATCGCGTCCGTCGACGCCGGGCCAGATCGCCTCGAGGTCAGCGACCGGGTCGAGGGTCAGCGTCGTCCAGACGTCCAGCGGGGCCGCCAGCGTGACCACGCCGGTGAGACCCTCGCTCACCCGGCTGCCCACCGCGCCGGGGCCACCCACCCGGTAGGTCAGCAGGTACCGCCCACTGGGACGGCCCTCGCGCGCCGGTCGGTGGGACGTCGTCAGGACCAGCCCGATCCAGGCGTTCGGGCCGACGCTCACCGGTCGGACGTCCAGCTGGATCGTCGTCCCGGCGAGGGACCCTCGGCTCAACGTGCCGGTCTGCGAGCCGTTGAGGCGCCGCTGCCCGAACCCCGTCCCACCGCCCACGGCACGGAGGCGGACCGCTCCCGCACCGGCCGGGTCGGCCGGGGACGCCGGAGACGCCACCCAGGTGACCGACGACGAGCTGAGGCTACCGACCGTCGAGGCGGCCCACCTCCAGGTCGTGCCCTCGGACGTCTCGGCCGGACCGTCGAAGTGCACCGCCGCACGGGCGCCGTAGGCCGACATCCGCTGGTCGTGCTCGGACCACCACAGCACGTCGATACCGGTGGCCTCGGCCTGCACGAGGTGGCTCTCCATCGAACCGATGCCCTCGCTGAAGCAGGCGTGGACGTGCATCGCCATCGAGATCGGCACGCCGGCGGCCCGCGCTGTCCCGGGACGCAGCACGGACGGCGCGACACCACCGGCGGCACCGAGCGCAGCCACGCCCACGGCCCCCCTCAGGACGTCGCGGCGAGTGAGCGGAGCACGAGGCATGTCCACCATGGTGGCTCACGACCGACCGGGACGGGGCGCCAATGACGGGATGTGGTCGGGCCGTCACCGCACGACGGTGGTCACCGGGAGCGAGGAGTCGCTGGCGTGGTCCAGCCTGGACGGCGCACGGCCCCGGCGCAGCAGCTCGGCGCCCAGCGCGGCGACCA
>DAIRVJ010000002.1:31809-54103 GCA_036802895.1 Candidatus Nanopelagicales bacterium | reverse complement strand
CGAGGTCGCGATCGAGACGCTGGTGCTGGTCGCCGAGGGCATCGAGATCCAGTAGGGGGACATGCTGGGAGACCGCTGAGGGACCTTCGCTCATGTCGGGTCCCCCCAGACTGGGCGCACCATGAGGTGGTCCTGCTCGCCCGGAGGATGCACGCCGATGGGGGCTGTGGTGCGTCGCCGTTCGCTGCTCGATCATCGCCCGAAGCGAGGGATCGAGACCGACGTGCCGACGATGATCGCGGTGTCGACCGTGGCCTGGGCCTTGGCGGACGCCTTGCACGAGGTCGTCGGGCACGCTGGCGCTGCCGTGCTGCTGGGCGTGCCGGTCAGAGCCGTGTCGACGGCGACGGTCTTCATCGAAGCCGATCAGATCCGGTCGGTCTGGGACTACCGGATCATCCACGCGGCGCCGACGTTGATCAATCTCGTGAGCGCAGGCCTCGCGCTCCTGGCACTGCACTCCCGTTGGGCGAGGAGCTCGACGTCCCGCTACTTCCTGTGGCTCTTCGCCACGATCAGCGTCATCCTCGCGACCGTCAACCTCGTCTTCGGACCGCTCGGTGGTGGTGACTGGATGGAGGTGACGACCGAGCTCGAACCGAGAGTCATCTGGAGGGCCGGCATCGTGGCCGTGGGGGTGGCCGTGGGAGTCGCCGGCTACGTGCTGCCGCTGCGGCTGTGGAGGCCCGACCTGCGAGAGCACCGACGACTGCAGCTGAAGGTCACCGCCGTTCCCGTCCTCGTGGTCGTCGTCGTCCAAACCCTCTCGGTGGTCGGGAGCCCCTTCGCCTCGCAGCCGGTCGGCTCGAGTCAGAGCCCCGTTGCGGGCCTGGGGCTGGTCTACCTCACGATGGTGCTGTGGCTCGCCCTCGTGAACGTCGTGGGAGGACCGCACTCGCTGGCCCCCGTGGAGAGCATCCGGCTGACCCGCTCAAAGGGCTGGCTGGCGGTCGGGCTGCTCATGCTCGTGATCTTCGTCGGCGTGCTCGGTCCCGGCCTCGGTCCCCTCGAGGACGACCCCAGGCTCATCTGATCTCGCCTGCCGACGAGGCGACGACCACGCAGTAGCTAGGCTCGCGGCCCGTGGCGCGGGTCGTGGTGATCGGGGCGGGGATGGGCGGCCTCGCCGTCGCTGCCCGCCTGGCCGCGCAGGGTCACACCGTCACCGTGGTCGAGCAGGCCGACACCTACGGCGGCAAGCTCGGCCGCTACGAGCGGGACGGCTTCGTCTTCGACACCGGCCCGTCCCTGCTCACCCTGCCGGCCGTCTACCGCGACCTGTTCCTCAAGACGGCGGTCCGTCGCCGTGGCGCGGCGCTGGAGGACCGCGTCGACCTGATCCCGCTCGACCCGGCGTTCGGGTACCGCTTCGCCGACGGCACCGACCTGTCGATGCCCGGGCGCCGCGGCGAGGTGGCCGCCGCGATGGACGCCGCCCTCGGCGGCGGGACCGGCGCCCAGTGGACCGCCCTGATGACCCGCGCGGCGGCGATCTGGCAGGTCACCCGCGAGCCGTTCCTCACCTCCCCGCTCACCGGCCCGGCCGCGCTGGTGCGGCAGTCGGTGCGGATCCGCGACCTGCGCACCGTCGCGCCGTTCACCTCGCTGCGGCGTCTCGGCCGCCGCTACCTGACCGACCCGCGGCTGCGCACGCTGCTCGACCGCTACGCGACCTACACCGGCTCCGACCCCCGGCAGGCCCCCGCCGCGCTGGCCGTCGTCCCCTACGTCGAGCAGACGTTCGGCGCGTGGCACGTCGGCGGCGGGCTGCGCCGGCTCGCCGACGCGCTGCACGAGCGCTGCGTCGAGCGTGGCGTCGACGTCCTGTTCGGCGCCGACGTCGCAGCGGTCCTGCTGGACGGCGGCCGCGCGGCCGGGGTCCGGCTCGGCGACGGCGAGCGGCTGGCCGCGGACGTGGTCGTCTCCGACGCCGACGCCACCCACCTCTACCGCGACCTGCTGCCCCCGACCGCGGCCGCTGCGGCGCTCGCCCGGCTGCGCAAGGCCACGCCCTCGCTGTCCGGGTTCGTGCTGCTGCTGGCCGTCCGCGGTCGTACGCCCGGCCTGCACCACCACAGCGTCTCGTTCCCGGCCGACTACGACGCGGAGTTCGACGCGGTCTTCGGTCGCTCACCCCACCCCGTGGTCGACCCCACGGTCTACGTCTGCGCCCCGGACGACCCGGCCATGCGTCCGGACGCCGACCACGAGTCGTGGTTCGTGCTGGTCAACGCCCCACGGCACCGGCCGGGGGACGGCGTGGACTGGACGGCTCCGGGGCTGGCCGACTCCTACGCCGACCGGGTGCTGGCGGTGCTCGCCGCGCGCGGCCTCGACGTGCGCGACCGGCTGCTGTGGCGCGAGACCCGCACCCCTGCCGACCTCGAGCGGGCGACCCGCTCCCCCGGCGGGGCGATCTACGGCACGTCGTCCAACGGCCCGCGCGCGGCGTTCCTGCGCCCGGCCAACGCCTCGCCGGTCCCTGGCCTGTTCCTGGTCGGAGGCTCCGCCCACCCGGGCGGCGGGCTGCCGCTGGTCGGCCTGTCCGCCGAGATCGTCGCCGGCCTGGTCGGCCCCGCCTAGCGGCGGCGCTCCCCTTGCTCGCCGCCCTGCTCACCCAGCCAGCGGGCGAGCTCCCCCTGCCGGCTCACCGCGCGCAGCCGGCGAACGGTCGCGACCCGCGCGGTCTCGGTCGCGACGACGAGCAGCGTGTCGTCGACCCGCAGCCGGGTGGTGCGATCAGGAACGAGGGAGGAGCCGTCGCGGACGACGAGCATGACCACGGCACCGGGGGGCAGCCGCAGGTCCGAGACGTAGGTCCCGGCCAGGCGGGAGCCGGCGGGGACCGGCAGCTCGAGCAGGGTCGCCGACATCTCGTCCAGCGGAGCCGCCTCGACGTCCAGGTCGCCGGGGTTCAGCGGCTCGACGACCCGGAGCCAGCCGGCCAGCCGGGGCAGTGGCGGCGCGCCGAGCGCCGTCAGGACCAGCACCACCAGGAAGACCGCGTCGAACACCTCGGTCGCCGACGGCACGCCTGCGGCCAGCGGGATCGTCGCCAGGACGATCGGCACCGCTCCCCTCAGCCCGCCCACCGTCAGGAACGCCTGGTCCCGCCAGGGCAGCCGAAACGGCGTGCAGGCGGCGATCACGGCCAGCGGCCGGGCCGCCACGATCAACGCCAGGCCGGCGACCGTCGCGAGCGGGACGGCGTCCGGCAGCCGAGCGGGTGAGGCCAGCAGCCCGAGCAGCACGAACAGCCCGATCTGCGCCAGCCAGGCCAGACCCTCCGCGAACCCGAGGACCGCCCGGCGGTGCGGCAGGCGCGGGCTGCCGAGCAGCACCGCCGCCGTGTACACCGCGAGGAAGCCGCTGGTGTGGACCAGCTGGGCGCCCGCGTAGGCCGTCACCGCCAGCGCGAACACCGCCAACGGGTAGAGGCCGACCGCCGGCAGCGCGATCCGGGCGAGCAGCCAGCGCCCGACGAAGCCGACCGCCAGCCCGACCACCGCCCCTCCGGCCAGCTCGGCGAGCATCCGGGCGACCAGCAGCCACCAGGGGTCACGACCCCACGCGTCCGAGACCGCGAACGCCACGAGCACCACGACCGGGGCGTCGTTCAGCCCGGACTCGGCCTCGAGCGTCGCCGACACCCGCGAGCGCAGCCGCAGCCGTCGCAGCACCGAGAACACGGCGGCGGCGTCCGTCGAGGAGAGCACCGCCGCGACCAGCACGGCCGTCCGCCAGTCGGTGCCCAGCAGCAGGTGCACGACGCCCGCCACGACGGCGACGCTGACGGCGACCCCGACGGTGGCCAGGGCGACCGCCGTCCCGAGCACCGGGCGGACGGCGGACAGCCGGGTGGTCAGGCCGCCTTCCGCCAGGATCACCACCAGCGCGACCAGCCCGAGGTCGCGGGTCAGCTGCGCGTCGTCGAACCGCAGGCCGAGCCCGGCCTCGCCGATCGCCATGCCGAGCACGAGGTAGAGCAGCAGGCCGGGCAGCCCGACCCGCAGCACGAGCCGCACCGCCAGGATGCCGACGAGGACGACCGCGGCGCCGGCGAGCAGCGCGAGGTCGAGGTCGGCGTCCATCTGCTCATCCTGCCGGGAGTCGTCCCGGCAGCCGTCAGCGCAGGCGCCGCCGGACCACGACCAGCAGCTGCCCCAGGCCGACCATCCCGAGGCCGAGCCAGGCCCATGCGCCAGCGGCCGCCCACGTCTCCCGGGACGCCGCGTACAGCCCCGCGCCGAGGAGGAACAGCGCCGTGACGATCACCCTGGTGGGCCGCTCCCAGACGGTGACCACGCCGATCTCGGTCATCCCCCCGGCCGCGGCCCTGGCCCGGGTGTACTCCTGCAGCAGCATGAGCACCCCGCCGCCGGCCGCCACCCGAGGGTCGGCGCCGACGGCGACGAGCGCCAGCAGGTAGAGCAGGTCGGCCCCCCGGTCCACGAGGGAGTCCAGGACGTAGCCGAACGGGGTGGCCCGGTCGGTGAGCACCGCCACGGCGCCGTCCAGGCCGTCCAGCAGGCCGGAGGCGACGACGAGGGTGACGGCGAGGAACAGCCAGCCGCCACCGAGCCAGGACAGCCACGCCACCAGGCCGGCCACGAGCAGCCCGGACACGGTCACCAGGTCCGGCGGCACGCCGACCGCGGCCAGCGGCCGGCCGACTCGGTAGACGAGGGTGAGCCAGCCCTTGACCAGCCTGGACGAGGCCGGGTCGTAGCCGCCGTGCAGCTCCCCCCATCGGCGCAGGTACTCGGCCCGCGACGGGAGGTCCGCGCCGGTCAGACCAGCTCCCAGCGCACCACGACCGAGGCCGACACCGCCTGGGTCCCCGCCTCGACCGGGACCGACTCGGCCAGCGCGGCCATCCGCATCGGCACCGGCAGGCCGCCGTCGCGCGCCTCCGCCACCTCGACCACGGCGCCCAGGGCGCGGCCGGCCAGCGCCGCGAGCTGCTCGGCCTTGGCCCGGGCGTCCGCGAACGCCGAGTCGCGGGCGGCGTGCTGCAGCGCCGCCGGGTCGGCGTGCTCGAACCGGGTGCCCTGCAGCCGGGCCTGGTCCCCGCCGGCAGCGACCAGGTCGGCCACCAGGTGACCGGCCCGGTCGAGGTCCCGCAGCCGCACCGACAGGCCGAGCACGGCCCGGTACCCGCTGGGCCGGCCCGCACGGTCGACCTCTGGCCACAGCTGGGTGCCGGTGCCCGCGATGTCCGCCCGATCGACCCCGGCGACGAGCGCGGCGTCCCGCATCCGGGTGAGTGCGGCCCCGGCGGCGGTCAGCGCGGACGCCGCGTGACCCTCGGTGGCCTCGGCGGCGACGTCGACGACCATGACGTCGGGAGGCGCGGCGGCGCTGCCCTGGCCGGTGACGGTGACGCTGGGCGGTGCGGGGGTGTCCACGCCCGCCAGTGTGGCAGCGCCGGTCAGCCGGCGGGAGCCCGATCGCCCGCGCGCAGCGCGGCGAAGACCTCGCGGGTCGCCGTCGATCGGTTCAGCGTGTAGAGGTGCAGCCCCGGTGCCCCGCCGTCCAGCAGCTCGTGGGCGAGGTCCACCGCGACCTCGACGCCGATCGCCCGGACCGCCGCCGGGTCGTCCTCGACGGCGAGCAGCCGCTCGGCCAGGTCGACCGGGAACGCGGTGCCGGACAGGTCGGCGAACCGCCGGATCTGCCGCACGTTGGTGACCGGCATCAGGCCCGGGATGATCGGCACCGTGCAGCCGTGCCGCCGCGCCCGCTCGACCAGCTCGAAGTAGTCCTCAGCGCGGAAGAAGAACTGGGTGATGGCGAAGTCCGCACCGGCCGCGACCTTGCGCGCGAGATGGCGGGCGTCGGTGTCGAGGTCCGGCGACTCCGGGTGACCCCCCGGGAACGCCGCCACCCCCACGCTGAAGTCCCCCAGCCCGCGCATCAGCCGGACGAGGTCCTCCGCGTGCTCCAGCCCCTCCGGGTGCGGCGCCCAGTCGGCGCCGGGCCCGCCCGGCGGATCCCCGCGCAGGGCGAGCATCGTGCGCACCCCGGCGTCGGCATAGCCGCCGATCACCCGGCGCAGGTCGGCGGTCGACGAGCCCACGCAGGTGAGGTGGGCCACCGGGGTGAGGGTGGTCTCCTCGGCGATGCGGCGGGTCACGCGCACGGTGCGGTCGCGGGTCGATCCACCGGCCCCGTACGTGACCGACACGAAGGTGGGCGCCAGCGGCTCGAGCTCGCGGATCGCCTGCCACAGCTGACGCTCGCCGTCGTCGGTCGCCGGCGGGAAGAACTCGAAGGAGAAGGTCCGGCCACCGGCCGCGAGCAGGTCACGCACGGACGCGCCCCCAGGCATCGTCGACGCTTCACCGCGGGCCATCCGCCCATTGTGCCGTCCAGGCTCGGGCGACCGGTCCCCGCGCCTGGCCGTAGTCTCCTCGCGTGGACGACGCCGCCTCCCCGCTGGACGTCGAGGACCTGCGCGCGCGGGTGCGCAAGGCCCTCGACGCCTTCCTGGGCGGGTGCACACCGGCTCTGGACGGCATCGGGCCGGAGACCGCCCTGCTGGGGGACGCCGTCGTCTCGCTGCTGTCGGGGGGCAAGCGGCTGCGCCCGGCCTTCTGCTACTGGGGCTGGCGCGCGGCGGGCGGCCCGGACTGCGAGGAGATCGTGCGGGCCGCGACCGCCCTCGAGCTGGTCCAGGGGTGCGCGCTGATCCACGACGACGTGATGGACGGCAGCGACACCCGCCGCGGCCAGCCGGCGGTGCACCGCCGGTTCGCCACCCTGCACCGCAGCGAGGGGTGGCGGGGTGACCCCGAGGCGTTCGGGACCGGCGCCGCGATCCTCGCCGGCGACCTGTGCCTGACCTGGGCCGACGAGCTGCTGTTCGCCAGCGGCCTGCCGATGGAGACCCTGCTGGCCGCGAAGCCGGTCTACGACGCGATGCGCACCGAGCTGATGGCCGGCCAGTACCTCGACCTGCTCGAGCAGGCGGTCGGCGGCGGGTCGGTGCCCCGGGCGGAACGGGTCATCCGCTACAAGAGCGCCCGGTACACCGTCGAGCGCCCGCTGCACCTGGGTGCGGTGCTGGCCGGCGGCCCCCCCGAGGTGGTGGACGCGCTGCGCGCGTACGGCGCCCCGCTGGGCGAGGCGTTCCAGCTGCGCGACGACGTCCTGGGGGTGTTCGGCGACCCGGCCGAGACCGGCAAGCCGGCTGGCGACGACCTCCGCGAGGGCAAGCAGACGGTCCTCGTGGCACTCACCCTCGAACGGGCCACCCCGCAGGATGCGGCCACGCTGCGTCGGCTGCTCGGCGACCCGCACCTGTCCACCGACGGCGTCCGCGACCTGCGCCAGGTCATCGCCTCCTCGGGAGCGCTCGACCGGGTCGAGGAGCTGATCGCCGAGCGCACCGAGCGGGCGGTGTCCGCGCTGGCCGGCTCCCCCGTCACCGACGACGCGCGCGCGGTACTCGCCGCTCTCGCGGTGGCCGCGACGGAGCGCCGCGGCTGAGCGGCCCGACGCGCAGCACCACCTCGATCACCCCGATCGCCGCTGCGGCGACCGCGAGCCCGGCGGCCGTCGCGGGCCGGTCGGGCAGCTCGAAGGCGAAGAACGCGCGGGTCCAGGGTGTCGCGAGCAGCGCCAGGAACGCGGCGAGCATGGTCGCCGCGAGCAGCCGACGCAGCCGGGTCAGCGGCCGGGCGATGACGACGACCACCCACCAGACCACGAGGAACAGCACGATCGCCGCCAGCGTGCTGTCCTGCCGGGACGTGTCGTCGCGGTCCAGCCGGGCGGCCGCGTACGCCCCGAACGAGGCGGCCGCGGCCACCACCCCGCAGGGCAGCGCGAACCGGACGACCCGGCGGACGAAGCCGGGGCGGCTGCGCCGAGGGTCCGGGGCGAGCGCGAGGAAGAAGCCGGGGATCCCGATCGTCAGCGTCGACACGACGGTGAGGTGACGCGGCAGGAACGGGAACGGCAGTCCGGCCACGCCGCTCAGCAACGACAGGCAGGTCGCGTAGACCGTCTTGGTGAGGAACAGGTTGGCCACCCGCTCGACGTTGTTGATGACCCGCCGACCTTCGGCGACCACCTCGGGCAGGTGCTCGAACCGGTTGTCGACCAGGACCAGCTGGGCCACCGCCCGCGTCGCCTCGGACCCCGAGGCCATGGCCACCCCGATGTCGGCGGACTTCAGCGCCAGCACGTCGTTCACCCCGTCGCCGGTCATCGCCACCGTGTGCCCGTTGCGCTGCAGCGCCTCCACCATGTCGCGCTTGCGGCGCGGTCCGACCCGGCCGAACACCACCGCCCGCTCGACCTCGGCGGCCAGCTCGGCCGGGTCGTCGGGCAGCTGGGAGCCGTCCACGCCGCCGTCCGTCGCCCCCGGCACGCCCAGCAGGGCGACGACGGCCGCCACCGTCCGCGGGCTGTCGCCGGAGACGACCTTGACCGCGACCTGCTGGTCGGCGAAGTAGCGCAGCGTCGCGGCGGCGTCCGGCTTGACCCGCTGGTCCAGGACCACCAGTGCGGCGGCGGCGACCGGACCCGGACCGCGAGGGTCCAGCGGTCCCTCGAGGACCCGTGCCAGGACGAGCACCCGAAGGCCCCGCCCGGCCGCCTCCTCGGCCGCCACCCGCACCGCGTCGCCGGCGTCGAGCAGCGCCTCCGGTGCGCCCAGCGCCCACTCGCCGTCGACGCCGAACCCGGCCCCGCTCCAACGGCGGGCCGACGAGAACGCCACCACGGCGGTCGGCGCCCAGACGGGCGGTCCGACCGGATACGCCTCGGCCACCGCGGCCAGGCTGGCGTTGCGGTCGGGGAAGGCCGCCACCAGCGAGCGCAGCACGGTCTCCACGGGCGCGTCCGCGCCGACCGGACGGACCTCGGTCAGCCGCAGGCCGGGCTCGGTCAGCGTCCCGGTCTTGTCCAGGCAGACGACGTCGACCCGGGCGAGCCCCTCGATGGCGGGCAGTTCCTGGACGAGCACCTGGTGCCGGCCGAGCCGGACGACGCCGACCGCGAACGCCACGCTGGTGAGCAGCACCAGCCCCTCGGGGATCATCGTGACGACGCCGGCGACCGCCCCCGCGACGGCGTCCGAGAACGTGCGGGCGTTGCGCATCTGCGTCCAGGCGAGCAGCACCCCCACCGGGACCATGACCGCGACCATGACCCGCAGCACCCGGTTGATGCCCGCCATCAGGTCCGACCGCACGAGGGTGAAGCGCTTCGCCTCCTCGGCCAGCTGCGCGGCGAACGCCCGCGCCCCGACCCGGGTCGCCTGGTAGGCGCCCGATCCGGCGGTGACGAACGACCCGGACAGCACCTCGTCGCCCGGCGCCTTGGCGATCGGGTCGGCCTCGCCGGTGAGCAGCGACTCGTCGACCTCGAGCCCTTCGCCCTCGCGGACGACCCCGTCGACGACCACCTTGTCGCCCGCCGCCACCAGCACCAGGTCGTCGAGCACGACCTCCCCGAGCGGCACGTGGACGGCGGCTGCGTCCCGTCGCACGCGTGGGCGCGCCTCGCCGACGACCGCCAGCCGGTCCAGCGTCCGCTTCGCGCGCAGCTCCTGCACGACGCCGACGCCGGTGTTGGCCACCACGACGAGCCCGAAGAGCGCGTCCCGCCAGTTGCCGTAGACGAGCACGAGAGCACACAGCGACCCGATGATCGCGTTGAAGAGGGTCAGCGTGTTGCCCCGCAGGATCTGCCCGACCGTCCGGCTGGGGGCGGACGGGACGTCGTTCACCTCGCCCCGGGCGACCCGCTCGGCCACCTCGGCCGCCGAGAGACCGGTCAGGGGCCAGGATCCCTCGCTCCCGGGCCGAGCGGCGGCCGTGCCCACCCGACCACCCTACGAGCCGGCCGGCGCGCGGGCCGGACCGGCCACACCTAGGCTCGGGGCATGCGCACCGTCAGCGGACCCACCGACCGGGTCGTCGTGGTGGGGGCCGGGCTGAGCGGGCTGTCCGCCGCCCTGCGGCTCGCCGGTGCCGGACGCCAGGTGACCGTCCTCGAGCGCGAGGCCGTGCCCGGGGGGCGCAACGGGCTGCTCGAACGCGACGGCTACCGCTTCGACACCGGCCCGACCGTGCTCACCATGCCGGACCTCATCGCCGACGCCCTCGGGGCCGTTGGCGAGGAGCTCGACGACTGGCTGACGCTCAAGCCGCTCGACCCGCTGTACCGGGCCTTCTACCCGGACGGCTCGGTCCTGGACGTGCACGCCGACGTCGACGCCATGGCCGAGGAGATCCGGTCGGTCATCGGTGCGCGGGAGGCCGACGGCTACTGCCGCTACGTCCACTTCGTCTCCCAGCTCTACCGCTACGAGATGCGGGACTTCATCGACCGGCAGATCGACTCCCCGCTCGACCTGGTCACGCCCAACCTGGCCCGGCTGGTCGCCCTGGGCGGCTTTCGAAGGCTGGCCCCCAAGGTGTCCCAGTACCTCAAGGACCCGCGCACCCAGCGGGTGTTCTCGTTCCAGGCGATGTATGCCGGCCTGTCGCCGTACGACGCCCTGGCGATCTACGCCGTCATCGCCTACATGGACGCCGTCGCCGGGGTGTACGTCCCGGAGGGAGGCATGCACGCCGTACCGCGCGCGCTCGCCGGAGCCGCCGAGAAGCACGGCGTGCAGATCCGGTACGGCACGGAGGTCGCCCGGGTGGAGTCCTCGGGCGCGCGGGCGACGGCCGTGATCACCCAGGACGGCGAGCGCATCCCGCTGGACGCCGTCGTCCTCACCGTGGACCTGCCGGTGGCCTACCGCGACCTGCTCGGCGAGCAGCCCTGGAACGTGCGACGGCTGCGCTACTCGCCGTCCTGCTTCCTCATGCTCGCCGGGTCGACGGCGCGCTACACGAAGACCGCCCACCACAACATCCACTTCGGCCGGTCGTGGAAGGGGGTCTTCCGCGAGCTCATCGACGAGGGCCGGCTGATGACCGACCCGTCGCTGCTGGTCACGAACCCGACCAGGTCCGACCGGTCGCTCGCGCCGCAGGACCGGGAGACCTACTACGTGCTCTTCCCCACCCCGAACCTCGACGCCGGCCTCGACTGGCGGCGGCTGGCGCCGCTGTACCGGGACGAGGTGGTGCGCACCCTCGAGGAGCGCGGCTACGTGGGCTTCGGTGACGGGATCGAGGTCGAGGACGTCACCACCCCCCTGGACTGGCAGGCCCGAGGGATGGAGCGCGGCGCGCCGTTCGCGGCGGCGCACTCGTTCTTCCAGACCGGGCCCTTCCGGCCCGGCAACCTGCGCGGCGAGAACGTGGTCCTGGCCGGCTCGGGCACCCGCCCGGGGGTGGGGGTGCCGATGGTCCTGCTGTCCGGCCGGCTGGCGGCCGAGCGGATCACCGGCCCCGACCCTGGGTACCGTTCGCGCGCGTATCGCTGAGCACGGCCCGCACGTATCCTGCCCAGATGCCGTCCTCCGTCCCCCCGCCCGCGGAGGTGACGGCGGAGGAGTCCTCCGCGCTGCTCGACCGGTTCGCCCTCCCGGGCTTCATCGGGTCGGCCCTGATCGCGCTGGGCGCGCTGGCCGTCGGCTGGGTGGCCCCCGGCTCGGCGCTGGCCACGACCACCGCGCTGGACCGGCTGCGAGCCGCCCCGGCGCTGGCCTTCGCCGGCAAGATCCTGGTGATCGCCGGGGTCGCCCTGCTCCTGCACACCTGGCTGCTGCTCGGCCATCACGTCCGCACCCACCGGGTCGTGGAGCCACGCCGGCTGACCAGGCTGGTGTGGTGGTGGTCGGCCCCGCTCGTGTTCGCGCCCGCCCTGTTCAGCCGGGACGTGTTCAGCTACATCGCGCAGAGCCGGCTCCTCCCGAACGGCATCGACCCCTACCTGTACGGCACGGGGGTCTTCGACACCTGGTACGCCGACGGTGCGGACGCGATGTGGACCGAGGCGCCGGCCCCGTACGGGCCGCTGTGGCTGGGCGCATCGAGCGTCGTCTACTGGGTCACCCGCGCCGAGCCGACGGCCGCCCTGCTCGGCTTCCGGCTGCTGGCCATGGTGGGCGTGCTGCTCGTGGCGGTCTACCTGCCCCGGCTCGCCGAGCGGAACGGGGCCGACCCGGCCAAGGCGGTCTGGCTGGGGACGCTCAACCCCCTGCTCCTGCTGCACTTCGTGGCCGCCGGCCACAACGACGCCCTCATGGTCGGGCTGCTGGTCATGGGCCTGACCTTAGCCATGGAGGGCCGCCGCCTCGCGGGGGTGATGGTCGTCGCGCTCGCGGGGGCGGTGAAGGTGCCCGCGCTGGTCGCGCTGCCGTTCGTCGCGCTGACCTGGGCCCGAGCCGGTCATGCGCCGTTCCCGCGCCGGCTGCGCGCCTGGATCACCGCCGGCGTGGTCACCGTCGTCACGTTCCTCGGACTCAACCTGGTCACCCGCCTGGACTTCGGGTGGCTCAGCACCCTGGACACCCCCGGTCGGGTGCGCACCTGGCTCTCGGCGTCGACCGGGCTCGGGATCGTGATCGGGGAGGCCGGCCGGCTGCTGGGGATGGGCCAGCACGGCGAGACCACGGTCACGGTCACCCGCGCGGCGGCCACGGTCCTGTCGCTCGGCGTGATCACCTGGCTGGCGCTCACCGCCGACCGGCGTTCGCTGACCCGCGGCCTCGGTCTCGCCCTGCTCGCGCTGGTCGCGCTCGGCCCGGTCGTGCAGCCGTGGTACCTGCTCTGGGCGATCGTGCCCCTCGCCGCGACCCGGCTCAGGCACCGCGACACCCTGGCCGGTGTGCTGCTGACCGTGGGGGCCGGCGTCTACAGCATCGCGAACACCGGGGCGACCGTGGCCACCTACGGCGAGCTCTCGGACGGCGTCGCGGTGCTGCTGTCCCTCGGCGTCCTCGGGGTCCTGGTCTCCACCCCGGCCCTGCGCGCCCTCGTGGTGGAGGACGTCGACGTCGAGGCGACCGCACACACCCCCACGCCGGCAATCGCCTGACCGCCGGTCAGAGCTGCGGCACGTCGGTCTCCGGCCCGTCGCCCTTGAGCAGGACGGCCCCCGGCACCTCGTCGTCCTTCCAGGCGACGCAGGCGTCCTGGAAGACCTCGAGCGCCATCTCGAAGGTGTCCGGATCGGCGTCGGCGAGGTGGTCCCAGCCCTCCCAGACCACCAGCAGCCCCGCCGGTTCCTCCAGGTCCAGGCCGCGCAGGCACTCGTCGAGCGCGTCCCAGTTCCGGCCGAACCACGAGGGCAGGTCGAACGCCTCGGCACACACGTCGAGGAAGGCGGCCTTGTCGTCGACGCCGCGGGTGTCGAGCACCACGTAACGCCACCCGTGCTCGTCGGCCCGCTTCTCGGCGTCGGCACGGCCCGCCCAGCGGAAGACCCCGTGCCGGTCGCCGGAGAGCACCTGGGCGAGGCTCATCTCAGCACCTCCCGGAACGTGCCGTAGTGGTCGTCGGTGTAGTACCGCTCCCCCTGCACACCGGTCACGATCCTCCGTGCCCCGCGGTCGGCCGAGCCGGGGGTGGGCACGGTGTACTCGCGGTAGTAGCCGGCCGGGTGCGACGGCAGCAGCCGCTCCCGGTTCTGGAACGTGGAGCCGTCCTGTCTGCTGGGGAACGGACCGCCCGCGTCGATGCGGGCCAACGTCTCCCCGACCTGGGCCGGCAGCTCGCCCACCCGGACGGTGGGCAGTCCCGAGACCCCCGTCGCCGGCGCCGGGGTGTCCCGGCCGGAGAAGCGCACCGCCAGCAGCAAGGCCGCCACAGCTAGGACCGCGGCTGCCAGCGCGAGCGGACGGCGCCCCACGTCCTGCATCCTGGCACGTCGGTGGGTACGGTCGTCGGGTGGGTGCCCGGGAGCTGACCGCCGCGGACATCCGCGATCCCGCCCTGCGCGAGTCCTACGAGCGGTGCCGCCGGCTCAACGCCCAGCACGGCAAGACCTACTACCTGGCCACCCTGCTCCTGCCACCGGCGAAGCGACCGTACGTCCACGCGCTGTACGGCTTCGCGCGCTACGCCGACGAGATCGTCGACGACCTCGCCTCGACCTGGACGCAGCAACGCAAAGCCGACCACCTGCGCCGGTGGGGCGAGGCGTTCCTCGTCGATGTGCGGCGCGGGCGAAGCGACGACCCGGTCGGTCGAGCGGTCGTCGACACCGTGCTGCGCTGGCAGATCCCGGTCGAGTACTTCGAGGCGTTCCTGCACTCGATGGCCATGGACCTGACGGTCACCGAGTACGCCACCTATGCCGACCTGCACGAGTACGTGTACGGCTCGGCCGCCGTCATCGGGCTGCAGATGGTGCCCGTGCTGGAGCCCCTGTCGCCGGCCGCCTACCCACCCGCGCAGGACCTCGGCATCGCCTTCCAGCTGGCCAACTTCGTCCGGGACGTCGGCGAGGACCTCGACCGTGGCCGGGTCTACCTGCCGATGGAGGACCTGGACCGGTTCGGGCTCACCCGCGCCGACCTGGAGCGGCGCGTCGTGGACGAGCGGGTCCGCGACCTGCTGCGGTTCCAGATCGCCCGGGTCCGGCGCCTCGAGCAGGCGGCCCGCCCGGGAATCGGGTTGCTGCATCCCACGTCGCGCCCCTGTATCGAGGCGGCACGGGTGCTCTACTGCGGGATCGTCGACGAGGTGGAGCGGATCGACTTCCAGGTCTTCACCCGTCGGGCGACCGTGCCGCTCCGCCGGCGGCTCGCCGTCGCCGGCCCGGCCTGGGCGCGCGCGGTCGCGAGCCGGCGGGGCTAGCCCCCGGCCACCAGGCGGCCGGCGGACCGGCAACCGGGGCTCGCTGCACCCCTCGGCGGCCCCAGAAGACCCACCAGGCCAGCGTCTGGACGACCATCGCGAAGCCGAACGCCAGGTCCTCCACGGGTGCGTAGACCAGTCGGCCGGCGCCGACCAGCTGCGGTGTGTCGGTGCCGAGGATCGCGGCGCCGTCGTACCGGACGATCCGCAGGCCGGTGAGCACCCCGTTCGTCAGCAGCTGGAACGTCACCACGATCGCGTAGGACACCCAGAACGTGCGGCGGAGCAGCACCCGGGTGCGCAGCACGGCCAGGTCGAGCAGGACGGTGCCCGCGACCCCGAGCACGGCCAGCTGGGTGTAGGTCATGGCGGCCCGGTCTCGTCGCCGACCGGCCACCGCTTGACCGCGCGCACCGCCTCGAACGACAGGACCGACGCGACGGGGACGACGACGAAGAACAGCAGCTCCTCCAGGGGCAACCGCCCCGGCAGCCGGATCCCGGTAGTCCGCTGCGGGTCGAACGTCCAGTGGCCGCGGGCCACGGCGTACAGGTCCCACACGGTGAACACCGCGACGACCGGGACCACGGTGAGCAGCAGGCGGCGCCAGCGCCGATAGACCCGGGTGCGCAGCACCAGCTCCAGCCAGCCGGTGCCGACGACGATGAACGCCAGCACCGCGAGGTAGGACAGCCGGGCCACCGGGCTCAGCCCGCGGCCAGCTTGCGGTGGTCCCAGGAGACCACCCGGTCCACCCGCAGCCGCAGGGCCACCTGCTTGTCGGCGCGGGCGAGCGCAGCGGCGCGCACGGCCGGGGCTTGCTGGGGGTCGACCCCCTCGTACTTGACGGCCAGCCCGGCCACGGTGTCGGCCACCAGCTCGGGGTCGGCGACCAGGTCGACGACGCCGGTCAGCTGCACGCCCCGCAGCTCGGCGTACCGCTCGCCCGTCTCGACCAGCGCCGAGACCCGGTTGTCGCGGCGTAGGTTGACCACCTTCTGCGACTTGGCGAAGGTCCGCATGACGACGGTGCCCGAGTCGTCGACGACGTACCACATCGGCACCGGGTCGGGCATGCCGTCCGGACCGAGGGTGACCAGCACGCAGATCCGCTGCTCCCGCAGAAAGGCGGACACCTCGTCGGGAGTCATCGCGATCGACGCGCGCTGGTTCGGCACGGCGCGGTCAGAAGCCCAGCGCCTGGGCCCGGCGCTTGACCTCGGTCCCTCGGTTCTCGCGCAGCGCCTGGGCGGGCGTCCCCGGCAGCGAGTCGTCGGCCGTGAGCAGCCACTCGATCGCGTCGTCGTCGGAGTACCCGGCGTCGGTGAGCAGGGTGATGACGCCGGACAGGCCCTTGACCGCCCCGGCCTCGGTGACCAGCACGGCCGGCACCTTCAGCACGCCGTCGCGCCGCACGGCGAGCAGCTGCCGGTCGCGCAGCAGCTGGCGCACCCGCAGGATGTCCAAGCCCAGCAACGTGGCGACGTCGGGCAGCGCCAGCCACCCGTCGGCGTCCGGTGTGGAGTCGGTCACAGCGCTAGCCTGCCACGGCCCGCCGATCGCGCGTCGAAAGGGCGCGCCAGCCCTCGCTTCCCCGGCCATCCGGACGCCGGAACGTACACTCGCAGGCGTGACCTCGACCGCCGTGGACCCTCTCGTCGGGCAGCTGCTCGACGGTCGGTACCACGTGCTGCGCCGACTCGGGCGGGGCGGGATGGCCACCGTCTACGAGGCGACGGACACCCGGCTGGACCGATCCGTCGCGCTCAAGGTCATGCACGCCGACCAGGCTCAGGACGCCGGCGACGTCTCACGCTTCATCCGGGAGGCGCGCTCCGCCGCGCGACTCACCCACCCCAACGTCGTCGCCGTCTACGACCAAGGAGAAGACCAGGACGTCGTGTTCCTGGCCATGGAGTTCGTCCCCGGACGCACCCTGCGGGACCTGCTGCGCGAGCGTGGACGGCTGAGCCCCCGCGAGGCCTTCGACCTGCTCGAACCGGTGCTGGCCGGCCTGGCCGCCGCGCACCGGGCGGGGCTGGTGCACCGCGACGTCAAGCCCGAGAACGTGCTGATCGGTCTCGACGGCCGGGTCAAGGTGGCCGACTTCGGGCTGGTGCGGCCCATGGCCCCCGTCGACCCGCACGACACCCTGCCCGGGGCGCTGCGCGGGACCGTCGCCTACCTGGCGCCCGAGGTCACCACCGGTGGCCCGGTCGACAGCCGCGCCGACGTGTACGCGGTCGGCATCCTGCTCTACGAGACGTTGGTCGGGCACCCCCCGTTCGTCGGTGACGACGTCCAGGCCGTCGCCCAGCAGCACGTCGACCACGACGTGCCGCCGCCGTCCCAGGCCGTCGCGGGACTGCCGCGGGAGGTCGACGACCTGGTCGCGGCTGCCGCCGCCCGCGACCCTGCCGACCGCCCGGCCGACGCCGACCAACTGCTGCGACTGCTCGAGTCGACCCGTGACCGGCTGGCGCCCGGCGAGCTCGCCACCGTGCCGGTCGTCGGCACGAACCGCCGGCCGTCCGACACGCTCGTCGTCTCCATGACCCCAGGTCGCGCGCCCGGCGCCGTGGCCTCGCCCCGACCGGACCCGACGCTCGATCGGCCGGTGGTCATCCCCGCGCCGGCCGGAGCTCCGCGCGTGCCCAGCGCACGGCGTCGCCCGGTGCTGGTCTGGCTGCTCGTGCTCCTGCTGCTCGCCGGGGCCGTGGGGGCCGGCGCCTGGTACCTGGCCGCGGGTCGCACCACCGTGGTCCCGTCCGTCGTCTCGCTCACGGCGGAGGCCGCCACGCAGAAGCTGCAGGGCGTCGGCCTGACCGCTCGGCTGGGCGAGGCGCAGTTCAGCGAGACGGTCCCGGTCGGCTCGGTGATCGGCAGCGACCCGAAGGCCGGCGAGCGGGCCCGCAGCGGCTCCGCCGTCACGCTGGTGGTCTCCCGCGGCCCGGAGCGCTACGCGGTGCCCTCGCTCGCGGGGAAGACGGTCGACGAGGCGAAGGCCGCGCTCGCGGCGGTCACGCTGACGCTGGGCGAGCAGACCCAGGCCTACTCCGAGACCGTGCCGGCCGGCGAGATCGTCTCCAGCGACCCGAAGGCCGGCGTCAAGGTCAAGCCCCGCCTGGCCGTCCGGGTCGTCGTCAGCAAGGGCATCCCCCCTGTCGCGGTGCCCAGGGTCACCGGTCTGACCCTCGAGGCCGCGTCCAAGGCGCTCACCGATGCCAAGCTGAAGGTCACCACCGGCAGCGAGGTGTTCTCCGAGACGGTGCCGAAGGGCTCCGTGGTGAGCCAGAACCCCGAAGCCGGGAAGTCGGTCAAGCGCGGGACCACGGTGACGCTCGTGGTCTCCAAGGGCCCCCCTCTGGTCGAGGTGCCTCGGGTCGTCGGCAAGCAGGTCGACAAGGCCACCGAGATGCTGAAGAAGGCGGGCTTCAGGGTCGAGGTCAACCGGATCCTCGGCGGGGTGTTCGGCACGGTGCGGCTGCAGAACCCGGACGGTGGTGCACTCGCCCCCAAGGGCAGCACGGTCACGATCACCATCGTCTGACATCCTGCCCGGGTGGCTGCCCGCCGGCGTCGTCCCAGCCCGGTCGGGGCGCACGTGCGGGTGTCCGCGGGCCTGGCCCGCGATGGGCTTCGGCAGGCCGACGCCATCGGCGCCGAGGCGGTCCAGGTGTTCACCGGCAACCCGCGCGGGTGGGCCGCCTCGACGGGCGACCCCGCCCAGGACGCCGCCTTCCGGTCCGGCTGCGAGCAGCGGGGGATCGTGGCGTTCGTCCACTCGCCCTACCTGGTCAACCTGGCCAGCCCGGACCGGGCCACGGCCCGACGCTCGGCCGAGGCGGTGACCCATGCGCTGCAGCGCGGACGGGCGGTGGGCGCCGCGGGGGTGGTCGTGCACACCGGATCGACGGTCCTCGACGGCGACCCGGCGCGCGCGCTGAGACAGGTCCGGCGGCTGCTGCTGCCCGTGCTCGACGCGCTGCCCGACGCTGGCCCGGACCTCCTCCTCGAGCCGACCGCTGGCCAGGGCCGCTCCCTGTGCGGCCGGATGGAGGAGCTCGAGCCGTACCTGGCGGCCCTGGACGGCCATCCGCGGCTGGGCGTGTGCCTGGACACCTGCCACGCGTTCGCGGCCGGCCACGACCTGGCGGCTCCCCGAGGTATGCGGCGCACGCTCGACGCATTGGTGCGCGCCGCCGGGCCCGGCCGGCTCAGGCTGGTGCACGCCAACGACTCCGTCGACGGGGTCGGCTCGCACCTGGACCGACATGCGCCGATCGGTGCCGGGCAGATCGGCGCCGACGCGTTCGCCGAGATGTTCGCCCACCGGGCCCTCGACGGCGTCCCGGTCGTGGTCGAGACCCCCGGGACGCCGGAGCAGCACGCGGTCGAGCTCGCCCTCCTGCGGACGCTCCGCGACCGATGACCGCGATCGTCCGGCCGTCGTCCTCGCTACACTGCCCACGTGCCCACGACCCGCCCCGACCGCTTCGGCTTTCCCGCCGGGGCTCCCGGGCGGGTTCGCTGACGACGTCGGCCCGATCCGCACCTGAAGCCCCGGGAACCCCCGGGGCTTCGTCGTGCCCAGGACAGCACAGGAGCAGCAGATGGTCGTGGTGATGGCCCCGGAGGCCACCGACGCCGACGTGGCCGCCGTCGTCGACCGCGTCGAGGCCGCGGGGGGCGAGGCGTTCGTCAGCCGCGGGGTGACCCGCACGATCGTCGGCCTGGTCGGCGACATCGAGCGGTTCCATGCGCTCAACCTGCGCGGCTTGGCCGGCGTGAGCGACGTGGTGCGGATCTCCGCGCCGTACAAGCTCGTGTCGCGCCAGCACCACCAGGCGATGACGACCGTCTACGTCGGCGCCGCCGGTCACCGGGTGCCGATCGGGCCGGACACGTTCACCCTGATCGCCGGGCCGTGCGCGGTCGAGACCCCGCAGCAGACCCTGGACGCGGCCCGCATGGCGCAGTCCGCGGGGGCCACCCTGCTGCGCGGTGGCGCGTTCAAGCCGAGGACGTCCCCGTACGCGTTCCAGGGGCTGGGCGAGGACGGCCTGCGGATCCTCGCCGACGTGCGGGCCGAGACCGGCCTGCCCGTCGTCACGGAGGTGGTCGACGCCCACGACGTCGACCTGGTCGCCTCGTATGCGGACATGCTGCAGGTCGGCACCCGCAACATGCAGAACTTCGCGCTTCTGCAGGCCGTGGGCGGCTGCGGCAAGCCGGTGATGCTCAAGCGGGGCATGAACGCCACCGTCGAGGAGTGGCTGATGGCCGCCGAGTACGTCGCGCAGCGCGGCAACCTCGACATCGTGCTGTGCGAGCGCGGCATCCGCACGTTCGAGACGGCGACCCGCAACACGCTGGACATCTCCGCGGTCCCGGTCGCGCACGCGCTGTCCCACCTGCCGGTGATCGTCGACCCGTCCCACTCCGGCGGACGCCGCGACCTGGTGGTGCCGCTGTCACGGGCCGCGATCGCCGTCGGGGCCGACGGCATCATCGTCGACGTCCACCCCGACCCCGAGACGGCGCTGTGCGACGGCCCGCAGGCCCTGGTGGACGGGGACCTGCGAGCCCTCGCGACAGCGGTACGCCAGCTGCCCCCCCTGCTCGGCCGACGGCCGTCGGCGGACGCCGTCGTCCCCTAGGCGGGCAGCCCGGCCTCAGGGTGTCGGAGGTGCCTCGATCGCCGCCGGCGCGGACCCGGCCTTCAGCGCCCGCAGCCGGGCGTCGACCTCTGCATGGTCGGCCAGGTCGTCGAGGGACTCGAACTGCGAGTCCAGCGACGACGACGCCAACTCGGCGTTGCCGATCGCCCGTGCCTCCTCGCGACGCACCTTCTGCTCGAAGCGGGCCAGGTCGCTCGTCGGGTCGAGCACGCTGACCTGCTTGACCGCGTCGTGCACCTGGTTCTGCGCCCGTGCCATCTTCGCCCGGGCGACCAACTCGTCGCGCTTGCCGCGCAGCTCTTCGAGCTTGCCCTTCATCTGCTCCAGACCAGTCTTGAGCTTCTCCACCACCTCGTTCTGCTGGGAGATCGCCGGCTCGTACCCGTCCGCCTGCTGCTCGAGGCTCAGCTGCCGGGTCAGCGCCACCTTGGCCAACCCGTCGAAGCGGTCCGCCTCGGCGGTGCTGCCGCCGGCGCGCAGCTCGTCCGCCTTGGCGCTGGCCGCGGCCGCCTTGCGACCCCACTCGACCGCCGCAGCCTCGGCCTCGGCGTGGTCGGCCTCGACCATGCGCAGGTTGCCGATCGTGGACGCCACGGCGTCCTCCGCCTCACGGATGTTGTCCGTGTAGTCGCGGATCATCTGGTCGAGCATCTTCTCGGGATCCTCGGCGCTGTCCAGCAGCGCGTTGATGTTGGCCCGGGCCAACTGGGCCACCCGGCCGAAGATGGACTCCGCCATCGTCACCTCTCCTCTCGTGCGACCGGAGCTCGCCCGGTCGTCGCCTGCGTCGTCCGTCCCGGTCGGGACGCCGTCAGAACCGTCCTCCGCCGCCGCGTCGGCCGCTCGTCCCGCTGCCGCCGAAGCTGCCCGGGCTCCAGCCGCCGCCGCCGAACCCGCCGCCACCGCGCCCACCTCCCCCGCGCAGGATCGCGTCGAGGAGGATGCCGCCGAGGATCGCACCCCCGAGGTTGCCGCGGCTGCCGGGGACCGTCCCCGGGAGGCTCCCGGGACCTGGGACCGGGCTCTGCCAACGGTCCACGTCCGCGTGGGCGAGCTGCTCGGCCTGCTCGGCGAGTGCCGCGGCGGTCTGCGCCTCGGTCAGTGCGGTCACCGGGTCGGTCACGGCCAGGCCCAGCGCCTGGTCGAGGTGCCGCTGGGCCTCGGCCAGGCGGGTGCGCGCGGTGGCGCCCACAGCTCCCCGGCGGGTGGTGACGAAGTCGTTGACCGCGGCGATCCGCGAGCGGGCGCCGAGCAGGGTCTGGTCCAGCGCCGCACGCGCCCTGCGCTCGTGCTCCTGCGCCTCGCGCAGCTCGTCCATCGCCCGGTCCACCGCCGCGTCCGCCTCGGTCAGCCGGCGCAGCGCCGCCACGGGGTCGACCCGACCCGCCGCGAGGTCCTGACGGATCGCTGCGGCGGCGGCCGCAGCGGCGGCGACCGCGCCCTCGAGGGCCGGCCGCGGACCCTGTGCGAGCGCCGCTCGGGCGGCCGCGACGTCGGCGTCGGTCTCCGCCAGCAGGCCGGGCAGCCGCGCCTGGGCGTCGTCGATGTCGGTCCGGGCCCGCCCGACCGAGTCCAGCAGCGCCTCCGCCTGGGCCACCGCTTGCTCGGCCGCCCGGGCCCCGACCACCGCCTCCCCGTTCTTACCCGCGGCCAGCGACGCACGGGCCTGTGCGAGGCTGGTCTCCACGAACGCGAGCCGTTCGACGGCCTGGTCGACGTTGCCGACCACGGACCGCACCGCGCTCGCCGGGTGGTCGTGGGTGAGTGCAGCCAGCTCGGCCTGCGCCTGCGGAACCCGGGCGGCCGCCGCGCTCTGGCGGGTCTCGACCGCGGCGACCACCTCCGGGGCGCGGGCGGCCAGGTCACGCAGTGCGTCGAACGCGTCGACCTGCTCGTCCA
>DAIRVJ010000002.1:20380-31709 GCA_036802895.1 Candidatus Nanopelagicales bacterium | reverse complement strand
AGTGCGTCGAACGCGTCGACCTGCTCGTCCAGGCGGCGGTTCGCCTCGCCCGTTCGCTTGATGATGTCGACCAGCATGCCCCGACGGGTCGGCTCGTCCTCGGGGACCGCGTCGTCGAGCTGCTGGCGCAGCGCGAACGAGGCCGCCAGCGCCGCCCTGGCGTCGTCCAGCGCCTGCTGGAAAGGCGCGACGGCGGCGGCCCCGAACTCCGCGAACGCGAACTGCAGCTCCTGCTCGCTCGTCTTGACCGCGTCGTCGGTCTCGATGAGCAGCGTGCTGGCCCGCCGGCCCAGCTCCTCGGTCGGCAGCGCGGCCAGCTCGTCCGCCCCTGCACCGCCGGCTGCGGCCGGTCCCGGCGGGCGCCGCCGTCGGCTGCCGACCAGCGCCAGACCACCGACCAGCAACCCACCCACCACCAGGGCCGGCACGACCAGCCGGGCGGCGGACGAACGCTGCGTCGTCGAGGTCGAGCCGCCGCCGGTGGACCCGTCCGTCGTCCCGCCGCCGGAGCCGTCCCCCGAGCCGCCGCCGGCCGCCAGCACATCGGCGTAGGCCCGGGCCGCACCCACCGCCGCCCCCGCCCAGTCGCCGTCACGCAGCCGAGGCTCGATGTCCTGGGTGGCCACCGCGGCGAGGTCGTCGTCGCTGATCGGGAACTGGTTGTCGACCGAGTAGGCGTACGCCCGGTCGTCGACCGCGACGGCCAGGACGATGTCGTTCAGCCCCAGGTCGCTGGCGGCCGCCGTCTGGTCGGCCCACTGCCGCGCGGGGACACCACCGAACGTGCGGACGAACACGACGAACAGCGAGACGTTGCGCTCCTGAGCCAGCGCGTCGACCGCGTCCTGCACGTCGCCGAGCCGGTCGCCGAGCACGCCGGCCCGGTCGACCACCTGCGTGGCGAGCCGAGCGGGCGGTTCGGCCCGGGCGTTCGGTGCGGCCAGCACGAGCGCGACCAGGACCAGCCAGCCGGCCAGGCCGACGTTCGCTGCCGCCCGTACCCGCACCAGGCCCCCTCTCCCGCCTCGGACACCGACCCTAGCCGCTCAGACCGGGAGCGCCGACTCGTGCTGCAGCAGCCAGCGCTTGACGTCGAGCCCGTAGAAGTAGCCCCCCAAGCCGCCGCCGCTGCGCACGACCCGATGGCAGGGCACGATCGGCGCGAGCAGGTTGCGGGCGCAGCCGCTGCCGGCCGCCCGGACCGCGGTGGGCCGGCCCGCCTCGGCCGCCAGCCTGGCGTACGTCCAGGTGCGCCCCGCCGGGATCGTGCGCATGGCCCGCCACACGTCCTGCAGGAACGGGCCGCCGGGCTGGTGGACCTCGAGCGAGTCGAGCGCGACCAGGTCGCCGTCGAGGTAGGCGCCAACCGCGCTCGTGACCGGTCCCAGGTCGCGGCGTCGGCGCAGCCCCCGCTCCGCCAGCGCCGGCTGCAGCCGCGCGACCAGCTCGTCGACCGGGGCGAATCCGCTGGCGACCACCACCTCGCCGTCGACGACGAGCGACAGCGCGCCGACGGGCGTGCGGACGGAGGCGGCGTTCAGCGGGGTCGTCATCGGGTCTCCTCGCGGGGGTGGTGCGGGTTCGGTACCGGGACGGGGTGAACGGCCGCCCACAGGTGCATCGCGCCGTACGCCCGCCAGGGCCGCCAGCGCTGGACGTCGGCGCCCAGGGCGGCCGCCCGACGGCGCAGGACGAGGTCGGCCTCGGGCCAGGCGTCCGGGTCGCCCAGCGCCCGCATCGCGACGTACTCGGCGGTCCAGGGCCCGACGCCGGGTAGGGCCAGCAGGGCCGCGCGGGTGGCCGAGCGGTCGCTGCCGGCGTCCAGGACCAGCCCGCCCTCGGCTACCTCGCCGGCGAGCGCCAGCAGCGTCCGCACCCGTTGGGTGGTGAGCCCGAGCCCGGTCAGCCCGTCCAGCCCGGCCGAGAGCAGGTCAGCCGGGCCAGGGAAGGCCCGGACCAGCTCGCCGTCCGACCCCTCGCCGGGTCGGCCGCCGGTCGGTCGGCCGGTCGCGGCGGCCAGCCGGCCGGCCAGCGTCCGCGCGGCGGCGACCGACACCTGCTGGCCGATCACGGCCCGGACGGCGATCTCGAAGCCGTCGACGGCGCCGGGCACGCGCAGCCCGGGGCGGGCCGCCACCAGCGGCCGGAGCGCTGGATCGGCTCGCAGGACGGCGTCGACGGCGACCGGGTCGGCGTCGAGGTCGAGCAACCGGCGCAGCCGGGCGACGAGGCCGCCGAGGTCGGCCAGGTCGGGGAGCGTCAGCGTGGCCACGACGTGCCCCCGCCCGGTCGGGACCAGCTGAACGCGTGCGGGGCCGTGCGGGGTGCCCACGACCCGGCGGTAGGACTCGCCGCTGCCCGCCTCGACCCCAGGCACCGCCCGGGCGGCCAGGAACTCGAACAGCGGCCGAGCCGTCCAGGGCTCACGGTGCGTGAGCCGCAGCACCAGCCCGCCGCCTGGTGCGCGCCCTCCGGCGTCGTCGCGCCGTCCGCGGCGCAGCGCCGTCGGAGCGGCACCGAACTCCGCACGCATGACGTCGTTGAACTGCCGCAGACTGGCGAAGCCCGCCGCGAACGCGATCTCGCTGACCGCGAGCCCGGTCTGGTCGAGCAGCAGCCGGGCCGTCTGGGCCCGCCGGGTTCGGGCCAGCGCCAGCGGGCCGACGCCCACCTCGGCCACCAGCGAGCGGTGCAGGTGCCGTTCGCTCACGGCGAGCCGCGCGGCCAGCCCCGCCACCCCGTGCTCGTCGACCGCTCCGGCAGCGACCAGGCGAAGCGCTCGGGCGACGAGGTCGCCGCGGCCGTCCCACTCCCGAGACCCCGGCAGCGCGTCGGGCCGGCAGCGCCGACAGGCCCGGAAACCCGCGGCGACCGCGGCGGCCGCATTCGGGTAGAAGCGGACGTTCTCGGGTCGCGGCGTCCGCGACGGGCACGAGGGCCGGCAGTAGACCCCCGTCGTCCGCACCCCGACGAACAGCCGTCCGTCGAACCGGCCGTCTCTGGCCAGCACGGCTCGGTAGCAGGTCTCCGCGTCCTCGTGCACCCGCCGAGTCTCCCCCACCGGCCGGCTGGGCGCTGGCGGGAATCGGACCTAGCGGCGGGAGAGCATCCCGGCGACCTCGAAGGCGAGCTCCAGCGCCTGCTCGCGGTTCAACCGCGGGTCGCACGCCGTCTCGTAGCGGTCCTCCAGGTGCTGCTCGTGCACCGGCACCGCACCGCCGACGCACTCGGTCACCGGATCGCCCGTCAGCTCGACGTGGATCCCGCCGGGGAACGTCCCGAGGTCGCGGTGCACCGCGAAGAAGCCCCTCACCTCGTCGATCACGTCGTCGAACGAGCGGGTCTTGCGCCCGGACGCCGTCTCGCGGGTGTTGCCGTGCATGGGATCGCACACCCAGACCACCTCGGAGTCACCGGCGGCGACCTTCTCGACGATCGGGGGCAGCAGCGCGCGGACCTGCCCCGCGCCCATCCGGGTGATCAGCGTGAGCCGGCCGGGCTCACGATCCGGGTCGAGCCGGTCCACGAGGTCCATGACCTGCTCGGGCGTCGCCGTCGGACCGACCTTGAGCCCGACCGGGTTGCGGATGCGGCTCGCGAAGTCGACGTGCGCGCCGTCCGGCTGCCGGGTGCGGTCGCCCACCCAGACGAAGTGCCCCGACACGTCGTACGGCAGGCCAGTGCGCGAGTCGATCCTGGTCAGCGCCTTCTCGTAGTCGAGCACCAGCGCCTCGTGACCGGCGTAGAGGTCCACCCGTCGGAACTCCTCCGGGTCCGCGCCGCAGGCGTGCATGAACGCCATCGCCCGGTCGATGTCGCCGGCCATCTGCTCGTAGCGCTCGCCGGCCGGGCTGTCGCGGACGAAGTCCTGGTTCCAGGCGTGCACCTGGCGCAGGTCGGCGTACCCGCCCTGGGTGAACGCGCGCACCAGGTTGAGCGTGGCGGACGCCCGGTGGTAGGCCTCGACGAGCCGCGCGGGGTCGGGGGTGCGGCTCGTCGCGTCGAACGCCAGGCCGTTGACCATGTCGCCGCGGTAGGCGGGCAGCTCGACGCCGTCGCGGACCTCCGTCGGCTGCGAGCGGGGCTTGCCGTACTGGCCGGCGATCCGGCCCACCTTGACCACCGGCAACGACGCACCGTACGTCAGCACGATCGCCATCTGCAGCACGGTCCGCAGCTTGGCCCGAATCGCGTCGGCGCCGACGCCGTCGAACGTCTCGGCGCAGTCGCCGCCTTGCAGCACGAACGCCCGGCCTCGGGCAGCCAGCGCCAGGTGGTCGCGCAGCTGGTCGCACTCGCCGGCGAAGACCAGCGGTGGCAGCGAGCGCAGCGCCTCGACCGCGGAGTCGCGCGCGGCGGCGTCGGGCCAGTCCGGCTGCTGGGCAGCGGGCAGATCCGGCCAGGTCAGGACGTCGGGCACCGCTTCAGGGTAGCCGGGACCGGGGGGACGCGACCGGGATCAGCCGTCTGCCGTCGATGGCTAGGCTCCGCGCATGACGTTCTCGATCGTCGCGCGCAGCGCCGACGGCACCCAGTTCGGCGTCGCCGTCGCCTCCAAGTTCCTCGCCGTCGGGGCCGCAGTGCCGGCCGCCGAGGCCGCCGTCGGAGCGGTGGCCACGCAGGCGTTCGCCAACCTCGCCTACCGGCCGGACGCCCTGCGACTGCTGCGCGCCGGACGGACCGCGGCCGACGCGCTCGGCGTGCTGACCGACGCCGACGCCGACCGCGCCCAGCGACAGGCCGGCGTCGTCGGGGCGAGCGGGGCGGGTGCCTCGTTCACCGGCGCGGAGTGCATGGCGTGGGCGGGCGGGCGCAGCGGCGACGGGTACGCCGTCCAGGGCAACATCCTCACCGGCCCCGAGGTCGTCGACGACATGGAGCGCACGTTCCTCGCGGTCGACCCGGCCGTCCCCCTGGCCGCGCGCCTGCACGCCGCCCTGCTCGCCGGCGACCTGGCCGGCGGCGACCGCAGGGGGCGGCAGAGCGCGGCCCTGCTCGTCGTCACCCCCGGCGGCGGCTACGGGGGCGGCAGCGACGTGCTGGTGGACCTGCGGGTCGACGATCACCCCGACCCGGTGCACGAGCTGGGCCGCCTGCTCGACCTGCACCGGCTGTACTTCGACCGGCCCGACCCCGACGGCTGCGCGCCGCTGGAGGGCGAGCTGGCCGGGGAGGTCAGCGAGCGGCTCGCCCGGCTCGGGCACGGCGGGGCGGACCTGTCCCACGCGCTCGAGGCGTGGGCCGGCATCGAGAACCTGGAGATGCGGCTGGTCGAGGGGCGGATCGACCCGCTCGTGCTGGAGCACCTGCGCGCGGCCTCGGGCGGTGCGGCATGACCGTCCTCGCCGTCGACGCCGGCACCACCGGGGTCACCGCGCTCGTGGTCACCGCCCAGGGCACGGTCGCGGCCAAGGGGTACCAGGAGTTCCCGCAGCACTTCCCGCAGGACGGGTGGGTCGAGCACGCCCCTGACGAGATCTGGGCGGCGACGCTGGCCGCCGTCCGGACCGCCGTCGACGCCGCGGCCGCCGCCGGGCACCCCGCGCCCACCTGTCTGGGCCTCACCAACCAGCGCGAGACCGTCGTCCTGTGGGACCGCGAGACCCTGGGGTCACCCCGTCGGGCGATCGTCTGGCAGGACCGGCGCACCGCAGGCATCTGCGAGCAGCTGCGCGCCGACGGCCACGAGCCGCTGGTGGCCCGGCTGACCGGGCTGCGGCTCGACCCGTACTTCTCCGGCACCAAGCTGACCTGGCTGGCGCTCAACGAGCCGCACACCTGGGCGGGGGTCACCGCGGGTCGGACGGCGGTCGGCACCGTCGACTCCTACCTGGTCGCGCGGATGACCCGCGGGCTCCACCACGTCACCGACGCGTCCAACGCCTCCCGGACCCTGCTCTACGACCTGACCGCCGGCGCCTGGTCGGGCGAGCTGGCCGAGGTGTTCCGCGTGCCGCTGGACGCGCTGCCCCAGGTCGTGCCGTCCTACGGGGTCGTCGGACGCACCGACCCCGCCGCGTTCCTCGGGCTCGACCTGCCGATCGCCGGCATCGCCGGGGACCAGCAGGCCGCGCTCTTCGGCCAGACCTGCTTCGCCACCGGGTCCAGCAAGTGCACCTACGGCACCGGCTCGTTCATCCTCGTCAACACCGGCGACGCACCGGTGCGCTCGACGGCCGGGCTGCTCACCACCGTCGCCTGGCAGCACCCGGACGGCCGGCTGACCTACGCGCTCGAAGGCGCGGTCTTCGTCACCGGAGCCGCCGTCCAGTGGCTGCGCGACGGCCTGGGCGTCATCGAGACCGCCGCGCAGTCGGAGGAGCTCGCCCGGTCGGTGCCGGACTCCGGGGGCGTGGTCTTCGTGCCGGCGCTCACCGGCCTCGGCGCCCCCGACTGGGATCCGACGGCGCGTGGCACGATCGTCGGGATCACCCGGGCGACCACGCGCGCCCACCTGGCCCGCGCGACGCTGGACGCGATCGCCTTCGAGGTGCGCGACGTCGTCGACCTGATGACGAGGGAGGCGTCGGTGCACCTGCCCGAGCTGGCCGTCGACGGCGGGGCGTCCGCCAACGACCTGCTCTGCCAGCTGCAGGCCGACCAGCTCGGCGTCCCCGTCGAGCGGCCGGAGGTGGTCGAGACCACCGGGCTCGGTGCTGCGTTCCTCGCCGGGCTGGCGACCGGCGTCTGGTCCTCGACCGACGAGCTGGCCACGACCCGCAGGATCGAGCGGCGGTTCCTACCAGGCCCCCGCGACGAGACCGGGCACCGGCGCTGGCGGGCCGCCGTCGAGCGGTCGAAGGGCTGGGCCGCCGAGGTCTGAGCGCTCCGGCGAGGGGTAGGCGCTGCTCAGGCGGCGGGCTGGACGGCGGCGAGCGCGTCCGGACGCCGGCCCGCGGCCAGGTCGGCCTTCGCCCGGGTCGCGTACATGTCGACGTACTCCTGACCGGACAGCGTCATCAGCTCGTACATGATCTCGTCGGTGATCGAGCGGAGCACGAACCGGTCGCCCTCGAGTCCCTCGTACCGGGAGAAGTCCAGCGGCGCGCCGATCCGGATGCCGACCCGCATGATCTTCGGCATCAGCTTGCCGATCGGCTGGATCTTCTCCGTGTCGATCATGGCGACCGGGATCACCGGCACCCCCGCCTCGAGGGACATCCGGGCCACGCCGGTCTTGCCGCGGTACAGCCGGCCGTCCGGCGAGCGGGTGCCCTCGGGGTAGACGCCGAGCAGGTGGCCCTCGGCCAGGATCCGCTTGGCGGTCGCCAGCGCCTCCTCGCTGGCCCGGCCGCCGGAGCGGTCGACCGGCACCTGACCGAGCGCGCGGAAGAACGCGGCGGTGAGCCGGCCCTTGACCCCGCGCCCGGTGAAGTAGTCGGACTTGGCCAGGAACGTGATCCGTCGAGGCGTCATCAGCGGGAGGAAGATCGAGTCGGAGAACGACAGGTGGTTGCTGGCCAGGATCGCCGGACCGTCCGCAGGGAGGTTCTCCAACCCCTCGACCCGGGGTCGGAAGAGCAGCCGCAGGATCGGCCCGAGCACCACCCACTTGAGCAGCCAGTAGAGCACGGGACACCTCCTCCGACGCACGGATCGACAGCCGCACCGACCGCCGGACCGGCCGACCCTGGGCGTGCCCGACGCCCAACCCTACGGAGCCCGCCCGGCCAGGGGCAACGCCCGGCCCAGGGGCGTCGCGTGGCGTGTCGTGCCCGTGCGACCATCTGACGACAGCAGACGACCCAGGAGGTCCACGTGCCCATCGTTCCCGGAGCCGAGCCGTTCACGCACGACGCTGGTCCCGTGGGTGTGCTGGTGGTGCACGGCTTCACCGGCTCGCCGAAGTCGATGCGGCCCTGGGCGCAGGCGCTCGCCGACGCCGGGCACACCGTGCGGCTGCCCCGGCTGCCCGGTCACGGCACCACCTGGCAGGAGATGAACCTGACCCGCTGGGAGGACTGGTACGCCGAGGCCGACCGGGCGTTCGCCGAGCTCACCGGCCGCTGCGCCAGCGTCTTCGTCATGGGGCTGTCGATGGGTGGCACGCTCGCCCTGCGGCTGGCTGAGCAGCACGGCGACCAGGTGGCCGGCCTGGTCCTGGTCAACCCGGCGGTGCACACCGAGCGCAAGGACCGGTTCCTGCTCCCGCTCCTGCAGCTCGTGGTCCCGTCCTTTCCCGGCATCCGCAACGACATCGCCAAGCCCGGCCAGGACGAAGGCGCCTACGACAAGACCCCGCTGCGCGCCGCCCATTCCCTGATCAACGGCCTGTGGCCGGCCGTCCGCGCCGACATCGCGCGAGTCGACCAGCCGCTGCTGCTCTTCCGCAGCGCCGTCGACCACGTGGTCGAGGCCTCCAACGCCGCGTGGATCCTGGCGCACGTCTCCTCCGCGGACGTCGAGGAGCGGGTGCTGCCGGACAGCTACCACGTGGCGACGCTCGACCACGACGCCCCGGCCATCGTCGAGGGCAGCCTGGAGTTCGTCCGGCGGCTGGCTCCCGCGGCCGCGGGGACCTGAGCGGAGCCCCTGGGGTGCGGGGTAACGGACTCACGGCGGCGTCCTACACCGCCGTCGTCGACGTCGAGCCGCACCTGGCCGACGCGCTGCTGGGTCTGCTGCGCGACGAGCGGGTGGCCGCCTACGCGGGCCGCTCGCCGGAACGGCCCGAGACCGACCGGGTGTACGTCGACGCCGCCTCGGCCGCCCGGGCCCGCGAGATCCTCGCCGCGCACCTGCCCGGGCTCGTCGACCACGTCGACCCGGATCCCGACGACGTGGAGGCGGCCTTCCTCGGGATCGTGGCGGGCTTCGACGCGGGCAGCCCCCAGGAGGTGCCCCCCTGGCCCACGACGGAGGACCTCGACCCACCACCCGGACCCCCGTCCACCGCCGAGGGCCGGGTGTTGCGGGCGGCCACGGGCTGGGACGACCTGTTCGACGAGGAACCCGACGAGGCGGCCACCGCCGAGCCTCCCTCCCCCGACGACCACTACGTGCCGCCGCCGCCGCCGCCACTGCCGGCCGCCGATGCGGGCACCCGGCTCGCGTGGGCGGGCGCCATCGGTGGCCCGCTGCTCATCTTCGTCTCGGCGATCCTCGGGTGGCGCCTGGACGGCTGGCTGCTGCTGCTGGCCGCGGCCGGGTTCGTCGGCGGCTTCGTCGCCCTCGTCGCCCGGCTCAAGGACGACCCGGACGACGACCCGCACGGCGGCGCGGTCGTCTGACGGTGCCGCCCGGGGGCCGGCCGGAGGCCGGCGGGGAGCCGCCCGGCGCCCGTTCTGGCAGGCTGCACCCGTGCCGATGAGCGAAGCGCTGGAGATCCGCGGTCACGTCCTGGACGCCGGGGTGCTCACCCGCCTGCTCGACGACGTCCTGGAGCTCGGCGGCGACTACCTCATCGAGCGGTTCGACGTCGGCAAGCGCCCCGACGACACCTCCTACGTGCGGCTGCAGGTCAGCGCGCCGACGCAGGCCCAGCTGCAGGGCATCCTGGGCCGGGCCCAGACCTACGGCGTCAACCTGGTCGACCCGGGTGAGGCGCTCGTGCGGGTCGTCGACCGCGACGGCGTGTTCCCGGAGGACTTCTACTCGACCACCAACCTGGACACCGAGGTGCGCATCGGGGGTCGGTGGCTGGCGGTGGAGCGACCGGAGATGGACTGCGGCCTGGTGGTCAGCCCCGACAGCACCCGCGTCGGCACCACTCCGGTCAGCGACGTCCGAGCCGGGGATCGGGTGGTCTGCGGCTCGCACGGCGTCCGCGTGCGCGTGCCGGCCATGCCCACCGCGGAGCGGGAGAGCGTCTTCGAGTTCATGAACTCCGTCGTGTCCAGCGAGAAGCCGCAAGCCCTGCAGGTGCGCCAGGTGGCCGACCAGATGCGCCGGGTCAAGACCGCCGGCCAGCGCGTCCTGTGGGTGGCCGGGCCTGCCGTGGTGCACACCGGTGCCGCACCGGCGATGTGCGCCCTGATCGAGGCCGGGTACGTCGACGTGCTCTTCGCGGGCAACGCGCTCGCGACCCACGACATCGAATCCGCTCTGTACGGCACCTCGCTCGGGGTCGACCTCGCCAAGGGCAGCGGCGTCGAGCACGGTCATGAGCACCACATCCGGGCGATCAACCGGATCCGCGCCTGCGGCTCGATCGCCGCCGCGGTCGAGCAGGGCGTGCTGACCAGCGGCGTCATGCACGCGCTGGTGACGCACGGGCGCCCGTTCGTGCTGGTGGGGTCCGTTCGCGACGACGGACCGCTGCCCGACGTGCACACCGACGTGGTGGAGGGACAGCGCGCGATGCGGGCCGAGCTGCCCGGCGTCGGCTACGCGATCATGGTCGCGACGATGCTGCACGCGATCGCCACCGGCAACATCCTGCCGGCCACGGTGCCGCTCGTCTGCGTCGACATCAACCCGGCCACGGTGACCAAGCTGAGCGACCGCGGCAGCGCGCAGGCCACCGGGATCGTCACGGACATCGGCCTGTTCCTCGAGCAGCTGGCCCAGGAGCTCACCGGCTACCGCAGCATGTGAGCGACCTCACCACCCCAGGCCCGTCGCTCCGGTCGGCCCGCCGCGTCTCTCCTGGGAGACTGGACGTAGCAGCGGAGGGGACCCTCCCACCGCCCCGACCGAGAAGGACGTGTTCCCCATGTCGTCGCAGATCAGCCCGGCCAGCATGATCGCCGCCGGACTGCTGGCCTCCGTCGAGGAGCTGGGCCCCCGTCGGCCCGCCGGCTACCGTCGGACGCTGCGCGAGCTGCTGGCACGGGGGTACTGACCGGTTCCTCCGAGTCACCCTCGCCGACGATCGTCCGGCGGTACACTCCGGACTGACGGCTGGGACCGGTCCCGGTCGACCGTGGGTGGGGCGGGGGTCCACGACTCCGCTCTGGGGGTGGTTGCTCGTGCGTGCACGCGGCGTCCGGCGACCCCGGCTGCGCCATCCGGGTCGCGACGACGGCGCGGCCGCGGTCGAGTTCGCGCTGGTCGTCCCGCTGCTCGTCATGCTGGTCTTCGGGATCATCGGCTTCGGCATCGCGTTCGCCCAGAAGCTGGCGCTGTCCAACTCGGCCCGCGAGAGCGCCCGCCTCGGCGTCGTCGGCCTGCAGGCCACCCAGCGCGCCACGTGCCAGGACCTCGCCAACCAGGTCCAGGGCAGCGTCAGCACGATCTCCCTCAACCCGGCGCAGGTACGCATCTGGGTGTACCGCAAGGACAACCCAGCCAGCAGCGGGAACGGCACGCTGCGCTGCAGTGGCACCGGGGCGACGATCAGCAACCCCAGCACCCGGCCGTGCACGAGCGGCGACGAGGACAGCCAGCT
>DAIRVJ010000002.1:15862-20280 GCA_036802895.1 Candidatus Nanopelagicales bacterium | reverse complement strand
AACGCCTGCCTCGACCCCTACGACCCGCACGAGTGCCTGGCCGCGAACCCCGGGAACCTCACCGCCGGGGTCCTGGACACGGCGTGGGACAGCCTGCTCGGCAAGACGATCGCCGTCCCGGTGTTCGACGGTGCCACCGTGTACAAGGTGGGCGGGAACAACCGGCGCTACCCGGTCAAGGCGATCGTGGGCGTCGAGGTCTGCGGCTACCGCTGGACGAACAACTCCCACCGTGGCCTCACCACGGCGGGCACCTGCTCGGGCGCGGCGCACCCCAGCCCACCGCCCAGCGGACCGGGCGCCCCCAAGGACTGGCTGCTGCTGCGGCTGACCCGGATCCAGGTCACCGGGGCGTCCACCCCCGGCGGCTGCACGTTCGGCTCGAGCGAGTGCGACTTCGGGGCGCGGACCGTCTCGCTGGTCAAGTGACCGGCTGAGCCGCTAGTCGCGCAGCCGGGCCAGCTCGGCCGCCCCGACCAGCCCGGCGTCGTTGCCCAGCTGAGCCGGCACGATCGCCGCCGCCGGGCGCACGTCGGCACCCACCAGGTGCCCGGCGTAGGCCGAGCGGGCCGGCCCCAGGAGCAGCTCGCCGGCGTCGGAGACCCCGCCGCCCACGACGAAGCACCCCGGGTCGAGGATCGCGGCCAGCTCGGCCATCCCCCGCCCCAGCCAGTGCCCGATCTCGGCGAAGGACTCCAGCGCCACCGGGTCCCCGGCCCGGGCCGCCTCGGTCACGTGTCGGCCGAGCACCCCCTCGGGGGACCGGTTCCCCAGCGCCAGCAGCACCTCGGCGCGCTCACGGTCCTCGGCGGCGCGGGTGCGCGCGTCGCGCAGCAGCGCGTTGCCGCTCGCGTACTGCTCCCAGCAGCCCCGGCGGCGGCACCCGCAGCGGCGGCCCCCCGGCTGGACGACGAGGTGCCCGATCTCACCGGCCAGCCCGTACCGGCCCCGGTGCAGGCGGCCGCCGAACACCAGCGCCCCACCGATGCCGGTGCCCACGGTCACCATCACCACGTCGTGGTGCCCGGCCGCGGCGCCGAACCGGTACTCCGCCCAGGCGGCGGCGTTCGCGTCGTTCTCGACCACGACCGGCAGGCCGGTCAGCTCCTCGAGCTGGGCGCGGACCGGCTGCTCGCGCCAGCCGAGGTTGGGGGCGAACCGGACCACCGAGCGGGTCTCGTCGACCAGCCCGGCGGCGCCGACCCCCACCGCCGTCACCGGGTGCCCGGCGGCCAGCTCGGTGACCGCCTCGACGATGGCCGCCTCGACCGCGCCCGCCTCGTTCGGCGTGGACGCCTTCCGCACCCGGGCCAGGACCTGGCCACCCTCGTCGACGACCCCCGCGGCAACCTTGGTGCCCCCGACGTCCACGCCCACGGTCAGCGTCATCCGATGTCGATCCTCTCGACCGGGTCGGGCCGCCGTCTCGACCACTCGTGCTCGTGGGCGGTGATCACGCTGCGCAGGGCGGCGACCAGGGCGGCCGCCGCCTCGGCGAGGTGCTCGACCGTCTCGGGTCGGGTGGCCCGCAGCAGGCCGATCAGCTGACAGACCGGGCAGAGCTGGCACTCCGGTGACCCGGTGGCCAACGGCACCCGGTGCTCGCCACCGGACGTGCGCCGGGCCCAGTCCTGGACCGCTTCGAACAGCCGGGCGGCCTCCTCGGACGCGGTCCCGGTGCGGCCCGTCTCGCCTGGATCGCCGGCGGCGCCGCCGACGCTCACAGCCCCATCCACAGGGCGGGATCCGGTTCGAAGCGGATCCGCAGCCGCCCGTCGCGCAGGGCCGCCCCCACGACCGTGCAGCGCCGCAGCGCGCTGGGCAGGGCCAGCACCCGCCGGTAGGAGCCGACGGTGAGCACCAGCTCGTCGCCCTTGCGCACCAGCCCGACCTCGCTGCGGTCGGCGAAGGGCAGCGCGATCGCCAGCACGAACTCGTCCCCGGACCGCTCGACGACGATCGGCTCCGCCTCCGGCGCGGGGCCGAACGGGTCGACGCCGTCGCCGTAGGTCGCCGCCGCCAGGTCGGCCAGCGCCGTCGCCCCGACCGGTTCGGCCTGCTGGTAGGCGCAGCGGTAGACCGGCAGCGGGGCGAAGGACGCCTCGACCTCGGCCAGCTGCTCGGCCTGGGCGGCCACCCACCGGGCCCGCCAGTCGTCGGCGCCGCCGGCGGGGAACACCCGGTTCGCCAGGACGGCGTCGACCCGGTAGCCGTACAGCGACAGCGACGTCAGGGTGCGCCGGGCCTCGGCGACCACCACGGACTCCGGGGTGAGCACCAGGCGGACCGTCGTCCCCGTTGCGGTGAGCACCTCACGCACCTCGCCGAGCTCGGCGTGCAGGCGGGCCACCGCCTCGAACACGCCGTCCCGGGGCATCGGGACGCCGGCCACCTTGCCCAGCACCGGGCGCAGCGAGCGCACGACGCGGCGCTCGACCGGAAAGACCCGCTCCATGTACCAGCCGAGGGCCTCGGGCAGGGCGAGCAGCCGCAGCGTCTCGGCCGTCGGGGCGCAGTCGACGACGAGCACGTCCCAACGGCCGGAGCGCACCTGGTCGCGCACCTCGAGCAGGGCCAGGACCTCCTCGGCGCCCGGCAGCACGGTGAGCTCCTCGGCCTCCAGCGGGTCGACCCCAGCGGTGTCCAGGACGGAGAGCAGGTACTCCTGGACCTCCCGCCACGACCGCTCGAACCGGCGCTGGGTGTCGACCTGCTGGACGTAGAGGCCGCCACCGACCTCGGTGGGCTCGGGGCCGGCCGTGACGCCCAGCGCGTCGGCGAGGGAGTGCGCCGGATCCGTCGACAGCACGAGGGTCTTCAACCCGCGGCTGGCCGCGAGCGCGGCTGTCCCGGCGGCGGCCGTGGTCTTGCCGACGCCGCCCTTGCCGGTGAAGAGCAGGACCCGCATGATCGCCCAGGCTACCCGTCGGGGCGGTCAGCCCTCGACGCGCGCCTTGAGGCCCTTCAGCGCCCGGTCGATGATCACCTTCTCGGCCTTGCGCTTGATCATGCCGATCATCGGGATGCGCACGTCGACGGCGAGCCGGTACAGCACCTCGGTGAGGCCCGCCGACTCGGTGAGCAGGTACACGCCGTCCATGGCCTTGAGGATGTCGCCGCGGACCAGTCGCCAGCGCAGCTCGGTGTCGCTGACCCAGTCGTACTCGAGCACGTAGTCGTCCTTGATCGCACCGGCGTCCAGGATGAACCGCACCTCGGCCGGCAGGTCGTTGTCCTCGTAGACGCTGAGCACCTCGACCAGCTTCACCTCGTCGTTCCACTCCGGGTAGGACTCGAACTCGGTGATCACCGCCATCACGTCCGGGGCGGGCGCAGCGATGGTGATGCTGGACTCGGTCTGGTCGGCCATCTCGGTCCTCGGGCCTCTTTCCTGGCGGGTGGTCTCCGCTCGACGGGAGAGCCTAGCCCTCACACGTCCAGGACGAAGGGCCGTCGCCGGGCCCGGAAGTGGCCGACGTTCACGCACTCGGTGCGGCCGAGCCGGGTGCGCGCGACGAGCGGCTGGTGGACGTGGCCGTAGAGCAGCAGCCGGGGGCCCCATCGCCGGACCGCGTCGAGCGTGGCCCGACTTCCCCGCTCGAACCGGCGGGCCCCCACGTCGTAGGTCAGCTCGGGGACGGCGGGAGGGATGTGGCAGCAGAGCACGTCGCACCCGGCGGTGGCCTCGACCTTGGCCGCGTACTCCTCGTCGGAGATCTCGAAGGGGGTCCGGTAGGGCGAGCGCAGCCCGCCGCCCACGAAGCCGAACGTCAGGCCCCCGATCTGGGTCGTCCCCCCGTCGAGCACCTGCTGTCCCGGCCGCAGGTAGTCGGCCCACAGCGCGGGGACGTCGACGTTGCCGTACGTGAGGTAGGCCGGCGTCGGCATCGCGGCGAACAGCTGGTCGTACTGCTGCCGCACCGCCGCCTGGACCTGGGTCCAGTGGTCACCGCCGAGCTCCGACCAGAGCTCGGCGGACCAGGTCCTGGCCTCCTCGAAGCGGCCGGCGGTGCGCAGGGCGATGAACCGCCGCGCGTTGTCGGCGCCCAGCAGGTCGGCGAAGATGCCCTGGCTGGGGTCGTCGTAGTCGAGGAACAGGATCAGGTCGCCCAGGCAGATCAGCGCCTCGGCACCCTCGCCCGCACGGGCGAGCGCCTCGACGCTGCCATGGACGTCGCTGACCACGTGCAACCGCACAAGGCGACCCTAGGGCCGGCTCAGCCGAGCAGCGCCCCGAGCAGGGCGAAGACACCGACCAGGACCACGCTGACGATTGCGGTGCCCGCCAGCATGACGAGGATCCGGGACCCCTTCGTCTGCAGGGCAGCGGGGACCGACACCGGCAGCGCGCCGTGCTCGGCCGCCAGCCGGTCGAACATGGCGTCGATGTCGACGCCGTCAAGCGGGCCCGCGCCGGC
>DAIRVJ010000002.1:7173-15762 GCA_036802895.1 Candidatus Nanopelagicales bacterium | reverse complement strand
GGCGCCCGGAGGTCGGCCAGGCACAGCCAGCACCAGGCCGCGTCGGTCGCCAACACCGCGTTGCATGCGGGACACCGCGCCCCGGCGGGCGCGACCGGGTCAGCCTGGGTCACGTGACTCAGTGTCGGCAGGACCGACCGGGTCCTTGACCCGCGGCTCGCCGGGCCGGCGACCGGCCTCCAGCTCGTCCTTGAGCGCGTTCACGCTGACCTTCCAGTCCAGCGCGCGACGGCGGCGCAGCCGGTCGGCCCGGCGGCGGTCGACCGGTTGAGGCGGGTCCGCCCGCAGGTACAGGTGCACGACGACCCCGTCACGGACCGGTTCGAGCCACAGCTCCAGGCTGCCCACCAGCGCGCCCGTGGCCGTCCACCGCAGGCCGCTCGTCGCCCGGTCCATGAACACGGTCAGGTCCAGGTCCGGCCACCAGGCGCGCCATCGGTCCCGGTCGTGCACCACGGCCGCGACGACCTCCGGGTGGGCGACGACGAACGTCTCGTCGACCAGGTCCACGGTGGGCACCGCCCGAGCATGCCAGGCCGCCCATCGGAGGGGCGATGCGCCCGGCGGATCACCCCTCTGGACGCCGACCCGGCAAGTACAGTGCAGGCAGCCACCGCCATCGACGAGGAGAGCGCCGCATGCGCGAGCACACCACCCCCATCATGAGCGAGGTCCGTCCCGGGTCGAACCTGGCGGACCTCCCGGTCGAGAACGCGGTCCAGGCGCCGCACCGGGTGCAGTTCCGTCGGCACAACGGCCAACGGTGGGAAGACGTCACGAATCGGGACTTCCTGGCCGAGGTCGAGGCCATGGCCAAGGGCCTGGCGGCCAGCGGGATCCAGCCCGGCGACCGGGTGGGGATCCTCTCCCGCACCCGGTACGAGTGGACGCTCGCCGACTTCGCCGTGTGGACGGCGGGGGCCGTCCCGGTCCCGATCTACGAGACGTCCTCGGCCGAGCAGGTCCAGTGGATCCTGGGCGACTCCGGTGCGGTCGCGGTCCTCGTCGAGAGCCCGGCGCACGCGGCGACCGTGGCCGGCGTCCGCGGCGAGCTGCCCGCCCTTCGGCACGTGTGGACCCTGGACGACGGGGCGGTCCAGAGCCTGGTCGAGGCCGGGCAGGACGTCGACGACGCCGAGGTCGAGCGGCGGCGGCGAACCCTCGAGCCGGACAGCCTCGCCACCCTGATCTACACCTCCGGGACGACCGGGCGGCCCAAAGGGTGCGAGCTCACCCACGGCAACTTCCTCGCCGAGGCGAACAACATCGTCGAGGGCATGCCCGAACTGTTCAACCCCGAGCAGTCCTCTCTGCTGTTCCTGCCGCTCGCGCACGTCTTCGCCCGGGCGATCGAGGTCGGCAGCGTGCGGGCCGGCGTCCAGCTCGGCCACACCCCGGACGTCAAGAACCTGGTGCCCGACCTCGCGGTCTTCCAGCCGACGTTCGTGCTGTCCGTGCCACGGGTCTTCGAGAAGGTCTACAACAGCGCGCAGGCCAAGGCGACCGCCGAGGGCAGAGGCCGGATCTTCGACCGCGCGGCGAGCGTGGCCATCGCGCACAGCGAAGCGCGCGACTCCGGCGGCCCTGGGCTCGCCCTTCGCCTGCAGCACGCGCTGTTCGACCGGCTCGTCTACGGCAAGCTGCGGGCGGCGCTGGGCGGCCGAGTCCGGTACGCGGTGTCGGGCGGTGCCCCTCTCGGTGCTCGGCTGGGCCACTTCTACCGCGGCATCGGGATCACCATCCTCGAGGGCTACGGCCTCACCGAGACCTCGGCCGGTGCCACGCTCAACCGGCCGGAGGCGGTGCGCATCGGCAGCGTCGGCCAGCCCATCCCCGGGACGTCGATCCGGATCGCCGACGACGGCGAGGTGCTGATCCGCGGGCCGATCGTGTTCCGCGGGTACCACGCGAACCCGACGGCGACGGCCGAGGCGATCGACGCCGACGGCTGGTTCCACTCCGGGGACATCGGCGAGCTGGACGACCAGGGCTTCCTGCGCATCACCGGGCGCAAGAAGGAGCTCATCGTCACCGCCGGCGGGAAGAACGTCGCTCCGGCGGTCCTCGAGGACCGGCTGCGCGCGCACCCGCTGGTCAGCCAGTGCATGGTCGTCGGCGACAACCAGCCGTTCATCGCCGCCCTGGTGACCCTGGACCGCGAGTCGCTGCCGGCCTGGCTCACGGCGCACGGCAAGCCGGCCGACACCCCCGCCGAGCAGCTCGGTGCCGACCCCGAGGTCACAGCCGCGATCCAAGCGGCCGTCGACGAGGCCAACCTGGCCGTCTCGAAGGCCGAGGCGATCAAGAAGTTCACCATCCTGGCTGACGACTTCACCGAGGAGGGCGGCCAGCTCACCCCGACCCTGAAGCTCAAGCGCTCGGTCGTCATGGCGGACTTCAAGGAGGCGGTGGAGGACCTCTACCGCTGATGACGCCGCCCGTCGAGGTCCGTGACCTGACCGTCGCCTTCGGTTCGCTGCTCGCCGTCGAGGGCTGCGACCTGACGGTCGGTGCGGGGACGTCCACGGCGCTCGTCGGCCGCAACGGAGCCGGCAAGTCGACGACGCTGCGCGTCCTGGCCGGGGTGCTGCCCCCCACCAGCGGCCTGGTCCGGGTCTGCGGCGTGGACGTCGCTCGGGAGCCCGACCTCGCCAAGCGCTACGTGGGGTACTGCCCCGATGTCGGGGGGCTGATCCCCCGGGCCACCCCGTGGGAGCACCTTCAGCTCGCCGCTCGGCTGCGCTCGTTCGACGACTCGCTGGACGGCACCTGGCAGGACCGGGCTCAGGACCTGCTGGAGCGGTTCGACCTCGGCGGCGCGGCGGACCGCGTGACGGCCGGGTTCTCCCACGGCATGGGCCGCCGGATGAGCGTCCTGCTGGCCGCCTTCCACCGGCCGGCCGTCCTGCTGCTCGACGAGCCCTTCGACGGGGTCGACCCGCTCGGCGTGGAGACCACGATGGAGGTGATCCGCGAGCTGCGCGGCGCCGGCGCGGCCGTCCTGGTCTCGACCCACCTGCTCGACCTCGCCGTGCAGGCCTGCGACCAGGCGGTCGTGCTCCGCCGGGGTCGGGTGGTCGCCGCGGCCCCCGCGGCGGAGCTGGCAGGGGAGGTCGGGGCGGCCCGCTATCGCTCCCTGCTGCGGTGAGGGCGTCCGCGCGATCCCCACGACCGACGTGGGCGTCCCGCCGGGCCGGCGGGCAGCTGGCCGCGTTGGTCGCGCTCCGCTGGCGGATGATCCGCTCGCCGCTGACTCGGGCCGGACTGCTCCTGCTGCTCGCCGCCGGAGCCGCGTTCGTGGTCGGCACGGTGGTGGCGGGCCTGTTGCTCACGGCGGACACCGACGACGCCGTCCTGCTCGCGCCGACCGCGCTGGCCGCGTTCGCCCTGCTGTCGCTGCTTGCGCCGCTCGCGGCGGGTGGGGGCAACGAGCTGTACCCGCCCGAGCAGCTCCAGCCCTTCCCGGTCACCGCGCACACCCAGTACGCGGCGTCCCTGCTGCTCGCCCCGCTGAACCTCGCCTGGTTCAGCCAGCTGGCCGGCCTGTTCGGGCTGTTCGCGTTCATCCTGGGTGACCTCGACTGGGGCCTCCTGCCGGCGTTCACGACGCTCGCCGTCTTCATCGTGCTGGTGACCGTGCTGGGGCAGGCCCTGGCCTGGGTGCTCGTGGGTGCTCGCCGGACGCGCCGGGGTGCCGCCGCCGTCTGGATCGTGGTCGGGTCGATCGGCGCGGCGACGGCCGTCGGCGCCGGACGGGTCGGTGTCACGGGAGTCCTCGACATCCTCCCGACCACGCAGGTGGTCATTGCCCTCAGCCTCGGGTACGACAGTCCCTCGGCCGAGTGGGCGGCGACGACGGCGGTGCTGCTCCTGGGCTGCCTGGTGGCCTACCCGCTCGGCCGCGCCGCCTGCGCCTGGGCGCTGCGCCGCCCGGGTGAGGCCGGGCTCGACGGCAGCCGGACCATCCACCGACGCCGCCCGTCGGGGCCGGTGGCGACGATGCTCGCGGCGGCCGACCGGGCCAGCGTGTGGCGCTCGAAGGCGCTGCGGCGCGGCCTGTACGTCCTGCTGCTCCTCCCGGGCGGCGTGGTCGCGCTGGCCGGCCTGGACTGGGCCTCGCTCGTCTTGCTCCCCGGCCTGGTCGCGGCGGGAGCCGGTCTGCTCTTCGGCGTCAACGCGTTCTGCCTGGACGGCGGGGGGGCGACCTGGCTGGCCGCCCAGCCCCTCGACCCCCGCCTGGCGTTCTGGTCCAAGACGCGGGTGCTCGCCGAGACCAGTGGACTGACGGTGGGTGTCGCCGTCGTCGTGGGCGCGCTCTTCGCCGGCGGCCCGCCCACCGCGCAGGCGCTGCTCGCCGCGCTCGGCGCCGCCGTGGCCTCGACCGCCCTGGTCGTCGCCAGCTGCATGCGGCTGTCCGTGCACCGGCCGCACCGGGCCGACCTGAGGAGCTCGAGGGACACGCCGGCACCGCCGGGCAGCATGGCCGCGTACAGCCTGCGGCTGGCCGTCCTGACCACCTGCACCGGGATCGCGTTCGAGGCCCTGCTCATCATGGGTGGGGCGGCCGGCGCGGCGCTGCTGGCCCTGGCCCTCGTGCTGGTGGCCGTTCGCCGCCTGTTGATCACGGCGCGTGAGTATGCCGACCCGGTGGTCCGGGCTCGGGTCACGGCCGTGGTCGCAGCCGGCTGAGGCGGGGTACCACGCGCGACCCCGTCACTCGTTCGGGGGATCCCGGGTCCGACGTTCAGTCGCCGTTCGGCCACTCTGACCCACCAGCGCCTCACGTTCTGTAACGTCTCAGCCTGAGTCCGCTGGGGTCAGCCGAGCGGACGGACAGAAGGGACCCCATGGGACGCCGCTTCCTCCTGCTGCTGAGCGCGCTGCTGGTGGCCGCGTTGGGGACCACCCTGGTGTTCCTGTACGTCAAGGGCATCGAGCGGCGCGCGGTGAAGGACCAGGAGCTGGTCTCGGTCCTGTTCGCGAAGAAGCCGATCGCCGCCGGCACCACCGTCGACCAGGCGACGAGAGCCGCTGCCCTCGAGCTCCGGGAGGTCACCCGGAGCTCGTCCGCGGACGGCGCGATCAGCGACCTGGGCGAGCTGGCCGGGCAGTCGGCGCTGGCGCCCATCTACCCGGGCGAGCAGATCCTGCGGCAGAAGTTCGGCACGAGCGGGGGCACGTCCGAGCTGCTGATCCCCGAGGGCCTGATCGCGGTCAGCGTCGAGCTGAGCGACCCGGCCCGGGTCGCCGGCTTCGTCACGGGCGGCTCCGAGGTCGCCGTGTTCGTCACCCTGGACGAGCCGGTGCCGGTGACCCAGGTCCTGCTCCCGCGGGTCAAGGTCCTCGGGGTAGGCAGCACGACGCCGGTGACTCGCACGAGCACCGACACGACCACCGGGGAGCGCAACAGCGAGGAGATCCCCAAGACCATCCTCACCCTCGCCCTCGACCAGACGTCCGCCGGCAAGCTCATCTACGCGACCCAGGGCGAGCTGTACTTCGCCCTGCTCTCGCCGAGCTCCAAGATCGCCGCCGGCGGGCCGATCACCAGTACGAACGTCCTCAAGTGATGGGCAGGTCGTCAGTATGGCCGTGATCGTCGATCTCGACCCGACCGGTGCCGAGACCCTGCGCAGCGCTCTCGGCGCGGAGTGTCAGGTCCTCGGAACGGTGGACGCCCTGCGGCACTACCTCGAGGTCAACCTCAGCGAGGATTCGGTCGTCATGGGTCCGACCGTGGACCTGCACACCGCCCTGGCCATCGCCGAGAACATGCGGATCACCCGGCCCAGCCTCGGCGTCGTCCTCGTCCGGCGACGCATCGACACCTCCGTGCTCGCCGACGCCCTGCGCGCGGGCGTGCGCGAGGTCGTCGAGGAGCGTGACCTGGCCGGGCTCAACGCCGCGGTCAAGCGCACCCGCGAGATCGCCCGTCGGCTCCGAGAGCTGGCGCCGGGCGGGAGCCTCAGTGACGGCCGGGCGGAGGGCGGGCGGCTGGTCACGGTGTTCTCGGCCAAGGGCGGCTGCGGCAAGACCACGCTCGCCACCAACCTGGCCTTCGCCCTGGCCGACCGGGGCCGGCGGGAGGTCTGCCTGGTCGACCTGGACCTCTCCTTCGGCGACGTGGCGATCGCCCTCCAGCTCTTCCCGGCGCACACCATCGCCGACGCCGTCCCGATCGGCGAGAACCTGGACGCCGAAGGCGTGCGGGCGCTGCTGACCCCGCACTCACCGGGGTTGTCCACGCTCGTCGCGCCGGTCGAGCCGGGCACCGCCGCGTCGATCCCGGCCGAGCTGATCGGCCGGCTGCTCGAGATCCTCAAGCAGGAGTTCGCCTACGTCGTCGTCGACACCCCGCCCGCGTTCGACGACCAGGTGCTGGCCGCGTTCGACCAGAGCGACGTGCTGGTGAACATCGCGACGCTCGACATCCCGGCCATCAAGAACCTGAAGCTGACGCTGGAGACCCTGGACCTGCTCAACTTCCCGCGGGATCGTTCGCTCATCGTGCTGAACCGGGCCGACTCCAAGGTCGGGCTGTCCGTCGGCGAGGTCGAGAAGACGCTCAACGCCCGGATCGTGGCCCAGATCCCCTCCTCGCGGGACGTCCCCGCCGCCACGAACCGGGGCGTGCCGATCGTCCAGGACATGCCTCGGCACCCGGTCAGCATGTCCATCAGCCGGTTCGCCGACGAGCACATCGTCACCGCGACCGCCGCCGGCGTGGCGGCGATCCCGCGCCAGCTCCGTCACGACCGGCGGCTGTTCAAGCGGAAGGCGGGCCGCGCATGAGCCTGACCGAACGGCTGGCCGAGGCCCGCCGGGCCCGCGTCGGCGAGACACCGCAGGAGGACCGCGAGGCTGGGACGCCGATCGGGACACCGCGCGGTCGGCGGGCGCTGGACCCCTTCGCCGACCTCAAGCGTGCCGTGCACCAACAGCTGCTCGAGAACCTCGGCCCCCAGCTCTACGACTCCCGGCTCACCCAGTCCGAGCTCGAGCAGAAGGTCAGGGTGACCCTGCAGGGCGTCCTCTCCCGCGAGGAGACCCCGCTCACCGTCTCCGACCGGGCCCGGATCGCGCAGGAGGTCGCCGACGACATCCTCGGCTACGGGCCGATCGAGCCGTTCCTGCGGGACCCGGACATCAGCGAGATCATGGTCAACGGACCGGACCAGATCTACGTCGAGCGGGCCGGCCGCATCTACCCCGTCGCCGGCCAGTTCACCGACGAGGGCCATCTGCGCCGGACCATCGACAAGATCGTCGGGCAGGTCGGCCGGCGCGTCGACGAGGCCAGCCCGATGGTCGACGCGCGGCTCGCCGACGGCAGCCGAGTCAACGCCATCATCCCGCCGCTGGCCGTCGACGGCTCGGTGCTCACGATCCGCAAGTTCTCCACCGACCCGTACGGCGTCGACGACCTCATCGGCTTCGGCACGCTGTCGCGCGGCGTCGCCGGGTTCCTGGAGGCCTGCGTCCGCGGGCGGCTGAACATCCTCGTCTCCGGCGGGACCGGAGCGGGCAAGACCACCACGCTCAACGCCCTGTCGTCCTTCATCCCCACCGACGAGCGGATCGTCACGATCGAGGACGCCGCGGAGCTGCAGCTGCACCAGGAACACGTGATCCGACTCGAGGCGCGGCCGTCGAACATCGAGGGTCGCGGCGAGGTCCGGGTCCGCGAGCTGGTCCGCAACGCGCTGCGCATGCGCCCGGACCGCATCGTGGTCGGGGAGGTCCGCGACGCCGCCGCGCTCGACATGCTGCAGGCCATGAACACCGGCCACGACGGCTCCATCTGCACCGTCCACTCCAACGGACCGCGGGACACCCTGGCCCGGATCGAGACCATGGTGCTGTTCGCCGGCGTCGACCTGCCGATGCGGGCGATCCGCGAGCAGGTGTCCAGCGCGATCGACCTGGTCGTCCACCAGGCTCGCTTCCGCGACGGCAGCCGGCACATCACGCACGTGACCGAGGTCGTCGGCATGGAGGGCGACATCATCACGCTCCAGGACCTGTTCCTCTTCGACCACTTCATGGGCTTCGACGAGGACGGCCGCAGCCGCGGCGTGCTCAAGTCCACCGGACTGCTGCCGACCTTCCTCGACAAGCTGACGGCGGCCGGGGAGCACATCGACCCGTCGGTGTTCGCCTTCGAGCGCTTCGGGGCCTGACATGCAGCGGGACCGTCGCGGGCGCCGCGGCGCCGCGGTCGTCGGGCTGACTGCCGCGCTGGGCGTTCTCGGGCTGGCGGTCGCCGCTCCGGCGCTGGCCGCCGAGGGGCGAATCGTCTCGCTGAACCCGGAGGACACCGCAGCCGGCCGAACCCTGACCGTCGTCTTCCAGGCGGCCGGACTGGCTCCGGGGGTGGCCGTCGACCCGAAGAGCGTCGCGGCGCGGCTCGGCGCCACCTCGGTGCCGGTCCAGGTGTCGCCGGTCGGCACGGACCTGCAGGTCCGCCGGGTGGCCGTGCTGGCCATCGACGTCAGCGGCTCCATGAAGGGCCCTCGGCTCGACGGGGCCAAGAAGGCGGCCAACCTCTTCCTGGACGCGCTGCCCGACGACGTCCTGGTCGGACTCGTC
>DAIRVJ010000002.1:0-7073 GCA_036802895.1 Candidatus Nanopelagicales bacterium | reverse complement strand
GGGGTCACGTTCGACGTGGTCGCGGTGGGCGACGCCACCGGGTTGCCGGCCCTGCAGGCACTCGCCGACGCCGGGCGCGGCAGCCTCGTCTCCACGCTGGAGGCGGAGGGGCTGGGCGACCTGTTCGAACAGTCGGCGCGGACGATCTCCAACCAGCTGCGCGTCGTCGTGACGATCCCCCCCGAACTGGCCCAGGCGCCCTCCATCGAGGTGAGCGCCCGGGTGGGCGGCCAGACGATCAAGGACGATGCCCTGATCCCGCTGCGCGGCGCCCCCAAGACCTCACCCACGCCCGGCGTGGTCGGTCCCCGTGTGGTCGATCGCACGTTCGCCAGCTCGCTGACGTCGGCGTGGCTCTACGGCGGCCTCGGCGCGGTGATGCTCGGCCTGTCGATCCTGCTCGGCGTGGCCCTGGCGGGCATGGCCGGACGTGAGCTGCCCGCCATCACCCGGCGCATGTCGATCTACACGCTGACCGGTCGCAGCCCGGTCAAGGAGTCGGAGGTCACCAGCACCGCGCTGGGCGGCACCCAGGTCGCCCGTTCCGCCGTGGAGTTCGCCGGCCGGATGGTGCAGCGCCGCGGCATGGAGGCGGCGCTCGCCCACGAGCTGGAGAAGGCGGCGGTCCCTCTCAAGCCTGGCGAGTGGGCGATCATCCACCTCGGCCTGGCCATCGGCGCCAGCCTGCTGGCGCTGCTGCTCACCGGCGGGCGGCTGGTCACCACCCTGATCGGCCTGCTGCTCGGCGTCCTCGTCCCGTTCGGCTACCTCAGCGTCAAGGCCACCCGGCGGCGGGCCGCCTTCCATGCTCGGCTGCCCGACATCCTGCAGCTGATGGCCGGCAGCCTGCAGTCGGGGTACTCGATGCCGCAATCCGTCGACACGGTCGTTCGCGAGGGCACCCAACCGATCGCCACCGAGTTCAACCGAGCGCTCGTCGAGACCCGGCTCGGGGTCCCGCTGGAGGACGCCCTGGACGGCGTCGCCGAGCGGATGGACAGCCTCGACTTCGCCTGGGTCGTCATGGCGATCCGCATCCAACGCCAGGTCGGCGGCAACCTGGCCGAGGTGCTGACGAACGTGGCCGCCACCCTGCGCGAGCGGGAGCGGCTGCGCCGCCAGGTCCAGGTGCTGTCCGCGGAAGGCCGCCTCTCCGGCTGGATCCTCGCCTTGCTGCCGATGGTGTTCGGCCTGTACCTGCTGTTGGTCCGGCCCGACTACCTGCGCCCGCTCTGGACGACGACGGTGGGCCTGGTCATGCTGGGCGTGGCAGCCGTGCTCATGGTGGTCGGCACCCTGTGGCTGCGTCGCGTCGTCACGGTGGAGGTCTGAGATGAGCCCCACCGTGGAACTGACGGTCGGCCTGGGTGCCCTGGCCGGCGGCCTGCTGCTCCTGATCCTGGGATTCGCCGTGCTGCGCGCGCCCCGCACCGGCGTCGAGCGCTCCCTGCAGGCGGTCGGGGCGATCACCGCCGTCCCCGAGACCATGCGCAGCGAGCTGGACCGGCCGTTCAACGAACGCGTCGTCTCGCCGGCCTTCGCCCGGCTGATCGCGCTCGGTCGCAAGTTCACCCCGGTCGGTCAGGCGGACCGGCTCCGGCACATGCTCGACCTGGCCGGCAACCCGGCAGCCTGGGACGTCGACCGGCTCCTGGCCTTCAAGATGATCGGCCTGTTCGCGGGAAGCCTGCTCGGCCTGGCCTTCCCCTGGCTGCTCGGCTGGGGACTCCTGGTGCGGATCGGCGTCTTCCTGGTGATCGCCGCGCTCGGCTACTTCCTCCCCAACCTGGTGATCCGGCAGGTGGCCAGCCAGCGCACCGACCAAATGGGCCGCGAGCTGCCCGACGCGCTCGATCTGCTCACGATCTCGGTCGAAGCCGGCCTCTCCTTCGACGCCGCCCTGTCCGAGGTGGCCCGCAACACCACAGGACCACTCGCGGGGGAGTTCTTCCGCGTGCTGCAGGAGATGCAGATCGGCGTGGGGCGGCCGGAGGCCATCCGCGCGATGGGTGAGCGCACCGACCTGCCCGAGCTGCGCCAGTTCGCCACCGCGATGGTCCAAGCAGACGCCTTCGGGATCCCGATCGCCGGCGTGCTGCGGGTGCAGGCCAAGGAGATGCGGGTCAAGCGGTCGCAGCGCGCGGAGGAGATCGCCCAGCGGGTGCCGGTGAAGATCCTCTTCCCGCTGATCTTCTGCATCCTGCCGGTCCTGTTCATCGTCGTCGTCGGCCCCGCGGCGATCAGCATCGTGCAGAACCTCAGCCGAGGGGGGTGACGGCGCTGTCTCGGCTGCTGGTGGTCTCGCCCACGCCGTCCTTGGCCATGGGACTCGCCGGCGCCCGCCACCACGCGGTCGTGCTGCGGCCGGCCGAGCTGGACTCGGCCCACCTGCCGCCGGCCGACCTGATCGTCCTCGACTGCGACCAGTCGCGGGCTGCCCTGGACCTGCTCGAGCGGCTGCGGCCGCCGCTGCGCTGCCCCGCGCTGGTCCTGCTCCCCGAAGGCCCGGGGCTGACCGAGGTGGCGGACGCCGGGCTGCCGTCGGTCGCCACGCTGGCCAAGCCGGTCACCCGCGCCACGTTCCTGCAGGCCGTCGGGGTCTCCGCGCGGATGCCCAAGCTGCGGGCCAATGGCACCTCCCGTGCGGCGCCGAGCGAGGCGCCGCCCAGCCCCCGGCGGCATCGGTCCGCCCCCGCCCGCAGTGCACGCCCTACGGCACCCGAGCCGTCCGCACCGAGTCCGCCGACGCGGTCGACCCCGCCGGCCACGCCCCGACGCAGGACCGCCGGTCCCGCCCTCGCTGCGCCCGAGCCGGCAGCGCCCAGCCCGGTCGAGCCGCCCGCCACCGCAGCGAGCCCGCTCGGCCAGCCGAGCGACCAGCCGATCGACCTGGTACGGCACCTGATCAAGACGGTGGGCACGCTGGACAACATCGCGGACACCGGACGCGCCATCCTCGAGGACGCGATGGAGCGCGTGCGCGCCGACAGGGCCACGCTGCTCGTGCCCGACGGAGCCCGCTGGCGGGTGGCGGCCGGGGTCGGGCTGCGGCCGCTCGAACGGCGCAGCGAGCTGACCACGGACTCGTGGCTGGTGCACACGATCGCGTCCGCGGAGAAGGGCCTGGTGATCGAGGACTCCGACATCGCCAGGCAGCCGCTCAAGGGTGCGCCGCTGGCCAGCTCGAAGCACCTGCTCGTCGCGCCGGTCCGCCGGGTCAGCGCCATCATGCTGTTGGGACGCAAGGCCGACCCACCGTTCGACGAGGCCGACCTCGCCGTGCTCGCCGTGGTCGGCGACGAGGCGGGCGACCTGCTCGAGGCCGCCCTGGACGTTCGGGCGCTGGCCAGGCTGCTCGAGGAGTTCCGGGACGCCGGGGACTAGCCCCGGGCCGGCCGGAGACCCGCTACTCGACGTAGACCCGCTCGTCGACCAGCTGCTCGTCGACCAGCGCGCCCGCGGCCTCGAACCGACCCTGGTCGAACCGCTTGCGAAACTCGAGGTCGACCCGATCCAGCCCGCCGCGGTTCTTCTCGACCGACAGCACGATGTAGTCGCGGAAGCGGGCCGCCCGCTGGGCGTCGTACACCAGGTGGTGGCGGGCGACCACGTCGAACTTGTCGTTCATGATCAGGATCACGTCGGCCTCGTAGGCCAGCGCCGAGGACCCACGGAGGTGGTGGGTGCGCAGTCGGCGTCCGCTGGCGATCCCCTCGTTGCCCGCCGCCACCACGGCGAGCACGGGGACGCCGAGCCGCAGGGCGAGATCCTTCAAGCCCTGGACCACCGCGGTGACCCGGTCCTCCTCGCTGAGTCCCGGGTCGGGCGAGGCGACCTTCTGCAGGTAGTCCACGACCAGCAGGGGCGCCTCGAGCCCCGCGCCCTGCGCGGCGACCGCCACCCGCTCGATCTCGTCCACCGTGGTCCGGCTGCCCGCCGACCGGTGCACGAGCAGGCGGTCCCCCCAGGCACCCACCGCGGCGAGGGCCTCCAGCCCCCCTGGCTCGTCGGCCAATCGGTGGGCGAGCGAGCCGGTGCGCCCGTCGGCGCTCTCCAGCGCATCCCGGATCCGGCGCAGGGGGACCGCCTCCGGCCCGTACGCCTCCCCCGCCTCGAGGGCCAGCAGCCGCTCGAGCAGCAGGGTGGGCGGGTGCTCGAAGGAGAAGTAGACGCCCCGGTCCCCACCGGCGACCACATTGCGCAGCGCCTGTAGGGCCAGCATCGTCTTGCCCAGACCCTGCGGCCCGCCGAGCAGGGTCAGCTCCCCCGCGCGGACCCCGCCGCCGAGGTAGGCGTCGAGGGGCTGGAAACCGGTCGGCCACACCCGACCCACCGCCGACTGCCCCGCGGTCAGCCGTCGGTCGACCTCGCCGAGCACGGCACCCACCGACGTCAGGTCCTCCACCCTGCCATCGAACCAGAGCCGCCACGCGGCCGCTGCGCAAACCCGGCGATGCGTGACGCGGGGCCGTCCGGTGTGCGACCGTCACACGCGTGGAGGATGTCGTCGCACCGGTGAGCCCGCGGCGCCTGGTGGTCGCCCTGCGGGCCGGGGCCTTCACCCTGTGCCTCGGGCTGACGGTCATCCGCGGCTCGACGGGCGAGCAGACGCTCATGCTGCTCGGCCTGTTCGCCGTCGCCACGCTGGCCATGATCCTCTCGACGCGGCCCGCCATGCCGTGGACGCCGGTCGCCGAGGCCGGGCTGGCCGCGGTGATCGTCGCGTACAGCGCCCCGTTCGACGCCCTCGTCCTGCCCTACCTGCTCGTGCCGGCGCTGGAGGCGGGGCTGCTCTGGGGCGTCACCACCGTGGCGTCGACCGTGGCGGCCGCGACGTTCGCCCTCGCGCTGGGGCCGGTGGCCACCAAGGCCGAGAGCGACCTGAGGCTGTACGTGTCGGTCGTGGCCCAGTGGGTGGTGCTGGCCCTGGCCGTCGGGCTGGTCAGCGCCTGGATCCGCCGGATCCGCGGCACCCAGGGTGACGCCTCCACCCGCGCGTCCTACGTCGCCGCCTACCGGCTGCTGTCGCAGCTGCGCGCGGTGTCCCGCCAGCTCTCCGGCGGCCTGGACGCCTACACCCTCGGCGAGGCGCTGCTGGAGTCGCTGCGGGCCGACCTGCCGTTCACCAGGGCGGCGGTGTTCGTGCGCTCCGAGGGCGGGCGGCTGGTGCCCCTGGCCGTCAGCGCATCCGGCCCGCTGGACTGGACGCCCGTGCTCGACGACGACTCGGCCTGGTCCGACGCCTGGACGTCGGGCTCGGCGCAGCGCGCCGCCGGTTCCCTCACCGGCGCGCCAGACGGCCACTCGGCGGTGCTGCCCCTGCGGGTCGGGGTCCGGGTGATCGGCCTGGTCGGCCTGGAGCGCGCCGACCTGCCGTTCAGCCCGGAGCAGCTCGCCTCGGCCACCACCGTCGTCGCCGAGGCGGCGCTGCGGATCGAGACGGCGCTGCTGTTCGCCGACGTGCGGCAGATCGCCACCGCCGAGGAGCGGCGGCGGCTGGCTCGGGAGATCCACGACGGGATCGCCCAGGAGCTGGCCTCGCTGGGCTACGTCATGGACGACCTGTCCTACCGGGCGGAGAGCGAGCAGCAGAGGGAGTCGTTCCAGTACCTGCGCGGGGAGCTGACCCGGATCATCAGCGAGCTGCGCCTGTCGATCTTCGACCTGCGCAGCGAGGTGTACGCCACCAACGGGCTGGGCGCCGCGCTGTCGGACTACGTCCGCGGCGTCGGCGCCACCTCCGACCTGACGGTCCACCTGGTCCTGGACGAGGCCCCGCAGCGGCTGCGCATCGAGGCCGAGGCCGAGCTGCTGCGGATCGGCCAGGAGGCCATCACCAACGTCCGCAAGCACGCCGGGGCGCGCAACCTGTGGGTCACCTGCCGCACCGACCCGCCGTCGGTGCTGCTCCGGGTGGAGGACGACGGCCTTGGGCTCGGCCGCTCTCGCTCCGACAGCTACGGCATGGACATCATGCGCGAGCGCGCGGCACGCCTGGGGGCGCGCCTGTCCGTCACCGAACGCGACGGTGGGGGTACCGTCGTGGAGGTCGTCGTGGGCACGCCGGGTGACCGCGGGGCCGAGACGACCGAACCGACCGAGGAGGATGTCCGTGCGCACGACCGTGCTGCTCGTTGACGACCACGACCTCATCCGCCAGGGTCTGCGCCGGGCGTTCGAGCGCACCGACGACCTGGAGGTCGTGGGTGAGGCGGGGACCGTCGCCGACGCGCTGAGAGCGCTCGACGCCCTGCGCCCGGCGGTCCTGGTGGTCGACGTCCGGCTGCCGGACGGCAGCGGGCTCGACGTCGTCCGGGCGGCGCGCAAGGCGCGTCCCGACCTCGGCATCGTGGTGCTGACGATGTACGCCGGCGACGAGCAGCTGTTCGGCGCGCTCGACTCGGGCGCCTCCGCGTTCGTCCCCAAGGACGCGCACACCGACGACGTGATCGCCGCCGCCCGGCACGCTGCCGTCTCCCCGCAGGCGTTCACCGCCAAGGACCTCGCCGAGGCGATGAAGCGCCGGCTGAGCCCGTCGGGTCCGCAGCTGTCGCCGCGGGAGAAGGACGTGCTGCAGCTGCTCGCCGACGGGCTGGGGGTCGCGGAGGTGTCCCGCAAGCTGTACATCAGCGAGTCGACCGCCAAGACCCACATCTCCAAGCTCTACGAGAAGCTGGGCGCGGCCAACCGGGCCCAGGCGATCATGTCCGCCCTTCGGCTGGGCCTGATCAAGCAGGACGGTGGACAGCCCACGGTCTGACGGGGGACTTCGGCGGTTTTGTCGGTTTCGTCCTCCTCCCCCGTTCGGCGGACACAACCTGCCGGGATGGTCGATACTCGTCGGGCCGCCCCCGCTGGCATCCTGGTCGCACGCCGGGTCTCGTTGGGGGGGTCCGGTTGCAGCACCCAGCGCACGACCCTGAGGGAAGGAAGATCTCGGCGATGCTCGCTTACCTTCGCAAGGCCCGCACCAACGACGAGGGCGCCTCGGCGGTCGAGTACGGACTGCTCGTGGCGGCCATCGCCGCGGTCATCGTGCTCGTCGTCTTCGCACTCGGCGGCTACGTCAAGGG
>DAIRVJ010000001.1:13362-56515 GCA_036802895.1 Candidatus Nanopelagicales bacterium | reverse complement strand
GAGGCCGGGCCGACCGAGATCGGCATCCTCGCCGACGACTCCGCCGACCCGGCGTTCCTGGCCGCCGACCTGGTGGCCCAGGCCGAGCACGACCCGAACGCCTCCTGCCTGCTGGTCACCGACAGCGCGGCGCTGCTGGACGCCGTTGACGCCGAGCTGGCTCGGCAGGTGCCGGCCACCCGGCACCGCGCGCGGGTCGAGACGGCGCTGGCGGGCCAGAGCGGCGCCGCCCTCGTCGCCGACCTCGACCAGGGGCTGCGGGTCGTCGACGAGTGGGCCGCCGAGCACCTGGAGGTGATCACCCGGGACGCTCGCGAGCGGGCGGGCCGGGTGCGCAACGCCGGTGCCGTCTTCGTCGGCCCCTGGTCCCCGGTCAGCCTGGGCGACTACCTGGCCGGCTCCAACCACGTGCTGCCCACCGGCGGCACGGCCCGGCACTCCGGCGGGCTGTCGGTCGGCAGCTTCCTGCGCGGCATCCACGTCGTCGACTACGACCGCGCGGCGCTGGCCGCCGTCGCCGGACACGTCGACGCGCTCGGCGGGGCCGAGGACCTCGCCGCCCACGTGGCCGCGGTCCGCGTCCGGATCCCACGGGACGGCTGAGATGGCCGCCCTCGACGACCTGCCCCTGCGCGCCGACCTGCGGGGGAGCACGCCGTACGGCGCCCCGCAGCTGGACGTCGCCGTCCGGCTGAACACCAACGAGAACCCGTACCCTCCGTCGCCGGCGCTGGCGGCCGAGATCGGCGCCGCGGTCACCACGGCCGCGGCCGGACTCAACCGCTACCCCGACCGGGAGGCGCTGGCGCTGCGCGCCGACCTCGCCGGCTACCTCGGCCACGGCCTCACCGCCCGTGAGGTCTGGGCGGCCAACGGCAGCAACGAGATCCTGCAGCAGCTGCTGCAGGCGTTCGGGGGGCCCGGCCGCACCGCGCTCGGCTTCGAGCCGTCGTACTCCATGCACCGGCTGATCGCCCGCAGCACCGGCACCGGCTGGGTCGCCGCGCACCGGCGAGCCGACTTCAGCCTGCCCGCGCCGGACGCGGTCGCCGCGGTCGAGCAGCACCGGCCGGACGTCGTCTTCCTCTGCTCGCCGAACAACCCGACCGGCACCGCCCTCGAGCCGGACGTCGTCCGGGCGGTGGCCGACGCGGCCGAGGGCATCGTCGTCGTCGACGAGGCGTACGCGGAGTTCTCGCACCGGCCATCCGCCCTCGTCGCTCTGTCGGGTCACCCGCGGCTGGTCGTCACCCGCACCATGTCGAAGGCGTTCGCGCTGGCCGGGGCGCGGCTCGGGTACCTCGCCGCGGACCCGGCCGTCGTCGAGGCGATGCACCTCGTCCGGCTGCCCTACCACCTGTCCGCGCTGACCCAGGTCGCGGCCCGGGCGGCGCTGGCGCACACCGCCGAGCTGCTGGGCACGGTCGAAGCCGTCAAGGCCCAGCGCGACCGGATCGTCGCCGAGCTGCGGGCGCTCGGGCTCACCGTCGTCGACTCCGACGCGAACTTCGTGCTGTTCGGGCCGTTCGCCGACCAGGCCGCGACGTGGCGGGCGCTGCTCGACCGCGGCGTGCTGGTCCGGGACGTCGGCCTGGCCGGCTGGCTGCGTGTCACCGCGGGCACCCACGACGAGGTGTCCGCGTTCCTGCAGGCGATGAAGGAGACGCTGGGATGAGCCGGTCCGCCCGGGTGCACCGCCAGACCAAGGAGTCCGACGTGCTGGTCGAGCTGGAGCTCGACGGCACGGGGCGGGTGCAGGTCGACACCGGCGTGCCCTTCTTCGACCACATGCTCGCCCAGCTGGGCCGGCACGGTGGGTTCGACCTCACCGTCCGGACGACGGGCGACCTCGAGGTCGACGCCCACCACACGGTCGAGGACACCTCCCTCGCCGTCGGGCAGGCGCTGCGCGAGGCCCTCGGCGACAAGGCGGGCATCCGGCGGTTCGGTGACGCGCTCGTCCCGCTGGACGAGTCGCTCGTGCAGGCCGCGGTGGACCTGTCCGGGCGTCCCTACGTCGTGCACGAGGAGCCGGAGATCGTCGAGCTGATCGGCAGCTACGACACCACGCTGACCCGGCACATCTGGGAGTCGCTGGTGGCCTCCGCCCAGATCTGCCTGCACGTGCGGGTGCTCGCCGGCCGCAACGCCCACCACGTCGTCGAGGCGCAGTTCAAGGCGGTCGCCCGGGCGCTGCGCGACGCGGTGGCCCTGGACCCGCGCGTGGTCGGCGTGCCCTCGACGAAAGGCTCTCTGTGACGGCAGCGCCCAGGGTCGTCGTGCTCGACTACGGGTCGGGCAACCTGCGCTCGGCCGAGCGGGCGCTGGCTCGGGCCGGAGCCGACGTGCAGGTCAGCGCGGACGCGGGGCACGCGCTGGAGTGCGACGGCCTGGTCGTCCCGGGCGTGGGGGCGTTCGCGGCCTGCATGGCGGGGCTGCGGGCCGTCGACGGGCCACGGGTGATCGGCCGTCGGCTGGCCGGTGGCCGCCCGGTCCTCGGCATCTGCGTGGGGATGCAGGTGCTCTTCGACGAGGGCGTCGAGCACGGCGTCCGGACTCCGGGCTGCGGTGAGTGGCCGGGCGTCGTCGAACGGCTGACCGCGCCGGTGCTGCCGCACATGGGCTGGAACACCGTCGAGGTCGCCACCGGCTCGCGGCTGTTCGCCGGGGTCGAGTCGCAGCGGTTCTACTTCGTGCACTCCTACGCCCTGCGCAGCTGGTCCCTGCCGCAGGACGACAGCCTGGCCGCGCCGCTGGTCAGCTGGACCGTCCACGGCGAGCGGTTCGTGGCCGCGGTCGAGAACGGGGCCCTGACGGCGACGCAGTTCCACCCCGAGAAGTCCGGCGACGCGGGTGCCACGCTGCTGCGCACGTGGGTCAGCGGGCTGTCGTGACCTCCCGCCGGCCGGCCCGCCGCCGGCCCACCCGCCGGCCCGCCCGCCGGCGCGGGCCGTGGCCGACCCGGGCGCGGGTGGTCCTGTTCGTCCTGCTCGTGGGCGGGCTCGGCTACGGCGGGTGGTGGTTCTGGCAGCGCGCGACGTGGATCAAGGTCGCCACCGGCGTCGGGGTGGTCGTGCTCCTCGTGGCCTACTGGCTGTGGACCCGACGGCACGAGATCCGGGCCGAGATGGACGGCGACCGGTGAGCCGGGAGCGGGCGTTCCGGCGGGCCCAGCGGGAGGCCGACCGCGCCCGCCGGCTCGCCGAGCACCAGCACCAGCAGCAGCGGGCCGCCCGCCGCCAGGCGCGGCGGCGCGCGGTCGGCGAGGCGCTGCCCCAGCGGGTGCGGGTCGCCCGCCCGCTCGGGCGGCTGGAGTCCCGCCGCCGCCGGCGCTGGCGGATCGCCCTGCTCGTGGTCGTCGTCGTCCAGGCGGCGACCTGGGTGCTGTCCGACTCGTGGTGGCTACGCTTCGGAGTCCTCGGGCTGTCCCTGCTGTTCACTCCCGTGGTCCTCGTGCTCGCCGCCGACCGGAGGTCCTGACCGTGCGCCACCCGCCGGCCCTCGAGCTGCTCCCGGCGGTCGACGTCGCCGACGGTCAGGCCGTCCGCCTCGTCCAGGGCGTCGCCGGCACCGAGACGTCCTACGGCGACCCGCTCGAAGCCGCGCTGGCCTGGCAGGCGGCGGGTGCGCGCTGGATCCACCTCGTCGACCTCGACGCGGCGTTCGGCCGGGGCTCCAACCGGGCCCTGCTCGCCGACGTCGTGGCCGCGCTGGAGGTCCGGGTCGAGCTGTCCGGCGGCATCCGCGACGACGCCTCGCTCGCCGCCGCCCTGGCCACCGGCTGCACCCGGGTCAACGTGGGGACCGCGGCGCTGGAGGATCCGGTCTGGTGCGCGCGGGCCATCGCCGAGCACGGCGACCGGGTCGCCGTCGGCCTGGACGTCCGCGACGGGGTGCTGGCCGCCCGCGGGTGGACCCGCGACGGCGGCGAGCTGTGGTCGGTGCTCGACCGGCTCGAGCGCGACGGATGCCCCCGCTACGTCGTCACCGACGTGACCAAGGACGGCACCCTGCGCGGGCCCAACCTCGACCTGCTGCGGGCGGTCTGCGCGCGCACCGACCGGCCGGTCGTCGCCTCCGGCGGGGTCTCCTCGTTGGCCGACCTGCGGGCGCTCGCCGAGCTGGTCCCCGAGGGCGTCGAGGGGGCCATCGTGGGCAAGGCGCTCTACGCCGGCGCGTTCACGCTCGAGGCGGCGCTGGCCGCGGTGGCGCAGAGCCCGGCGGTCCCGGGGGACCCACGATGAGCGGGCTGCGCCGGCACGGCACCGGGGGACCGTGGGAGGACGCGGTCGGCTACTCGAGGGTCGTCGCGACCGACGAGGCCGCCTGGACCGCCGGCTGCACGGCGACCGTGGCCGGCCAGGTCGTGCACGAGGGCAACGCCTACGAGCAGGCCCGGACGGCGTTCGGGATCGCCCTGGCCGCGCTCGCCGACGTGGGTTTCGGGGTGCAGGACGTCGTACGGACCCGGATGTACGTCCACCACCAGCGCGACGCCGAGGCGGTGGGTCGCGCGCACGCCGAGCTGCTCGGCCAGGTCCGACCGGCGGCCACCCTGCTGGTCGTGTCCGGGTTCGTCGACCAGCGGATGCTCGTCGAGGTCGAGGTCGACGCCGTCCGGCCGCGCCCCGCCCCGAGCCAGCCGACCACGTGACGCTCGCCGTGCGGGTGATCCCGTGCTTGGACGTCGACGCCGGGCGCGTCGTCAAGGGGGTCCGCTTCGCCGAGCTGCGCGACGCCGGCGACCCGGTCGAGCTCGCCCGCACCTACGACGCCGAGGGCGCCGACGAGCTGGTGTTCCTGGACATCACCGCGAGCAGCAGCGACCGGGAGACCACCTACGACGTGGTGCGCCGCACGGCCGAGGAGGTGTTCATCCCGCTGACGGTCGGCGGCGGTGTCCGTTCGGTGGCCGACGTCGACCGGCTGCTGCGCTCCGGGGCGGACAAGGTCGGCGTGAACACCGCGGCGGTCACCCGCCCCGAGCTGGTCGCCGAGATCGCGGGCCGGTTCGGCGCCCAAGTCCTCGTGCTGAGCGTCGACGCGCGGCGCTGCCGGCCCGGGTACCGGCGGACGCCGTCCGGGTTCGAGGTCACCACGCACGGCGGTCGGCGGGGCACCGGCATCGACGCGGTGGAGTGGGCGGCGCGGGCGGCCGGGCTCGGCGCGGGGGAGATCCTGCTCAACTCGGTGGACGCCGACGGGACCAAGGACGGCTACGACCTCGAGATGATCCGCGCGGTGCGCGCGGCGGTGACGGTCCCCGTGATCGCCAGCGGCGGCGCCGGGTCCGTCGAGCACTTCGCGCCGGCGGTGACGGCGGGCGCCGACGCCGTGCTCGCGGCGAGCGTGTTCCACTTCGGTGAGCTGCGGATCGCCGACGTGAAGGCGGCGCTGCGCACCGCCGGCCAACCGGTGCGCTAGACCGCCAGCGACGTGCGGGCGAACGCGGCGACCGCCTCCGGGTCACCGTCGATGCGCACCTGGGCGTGGCCGGTGCGCCCGTAGGCGTAGAGCAGCAGCTCCGACGCCGGGCCGACCAGCGTGACCGCCGGCTCGCCCGGTCGGGCCTGGTGCTCGGTGCCGTCCGGCAGCTGCAGGACGACGCCCCCGGTGGCCTTGCGGAACAGGGCGCCCCCTCGGGCGCAGAGCAGACGCCACAGGCTGCGCTCGTCGGCGGCGGTCAGCTCGCGTGGCTGCCACTGCTCCTGGGCGCGGCGCACGTCCTCGTGGTGGACGAAGAACTCCGCGGTGTTGACCACCTTGTCGATCCGGTCGGGCATCAGCAGGGGCCCGGAGCGCACCTTGGCGACCAGCCGGGCCCAGTCCTGCCCCGCGAGGTGGTCCTGGACCACGCGGGTGTACCCCTCGAGCGGTCGAAGCAGGATCCCCGCGGCGGCGTCCGGCCGGCGCTCGCGGAGTACGAGGTGCGCCGCGAGGTCGCGGCTCGTCCAGTCACCGGACAGGGTCGGGGCGTCGGGTCCCACCGCCTCCATCAGGTCGGCCAGGGCATGGCGCTCACGTCGAGCCAGGGTGGTCATGCCTTCAGGCTACGTGCCGTCGAGCGGTCGGGCACATCGAGGCTTCCCCCCGAAGCCTGCCCCGGGCAGGCTAGGCGACCGGGGTGCGGTTCGAGGGCGAGGCAGGGATGGGCGCGGCGAACCCGATGCGCAGCTTCGACGCCGAGCGGCTGGGGCGGGCCGAGCGCGACGCCTGGGCGGCCTACTACCTGCGGCAGTGGCGTCGGTTCCTCTCCGCCGCGCTGCTCATGGTGCGCGAGGGTTTCGGCATGGGGCGGGCGCGGACCCTGCTGGCGGCCTGGTGGGTCCTGCGCGCGAACCAGCAGTGGGCGCCGTTCCCCGACAACGACCCCGACGCCGCGCGGGCCAGCATGACCCGGTTCTACGCGCTGGTCCGGCGCGCCCACGGCCTCGACCTGGACCCGCCCCGAGCCGCCGAGCTCGAGGTCGAGTGGTGGCGGGCCCATCGGGCGGCTCAGCACGACCCCTCGCTCGGCTCGTCGGAGCTGGTCGACGCGCTGACCGCGCTGTACGCCTATGTCTACCGCGCGCCCGCGGAGGCGGTGCGGGAGGCCGCCCGGCTGCGGGCTGAGGCGATGGTCGTCTCCGACGGGTGGGTCGCCGCCGGCTGCGACCCGACCAGCCCGGACCTGCGCGAGGAAGGTGACCTGCTGGTGCGCTCCTATCGCAGCCTGCTGGCCGCGGTGCGCTGAGCCCACCGGCGGCCCGCACAATGGGCGGATGCCCGAGCCGCTTCGCCCGTCGTCGCTGGACCCCGCCGTCGCCGCCCGTCTCACCCGCAACCCCGACGGGCTGGTCACCGCCGTCGCCCAGCAGTGGGACACCGGGGAGGTCCTCATGGTCGGGTGGATGGACGACGAGGCGCTGCACCGGACCCTCACGACCGGCCGGGTCGTCTACTGGAGCCGCAGTCGCGGGGAGTACTGGCGCAAGGGAGACACCTCGGGCCACGCCCAGCGGGTGGTCGAGGTGCGGCTGGACTGCGACGGGGACGCCGTGCTGGTCAGGGTCGACCAGCACGGCGCCGCGTGCCACACCGGAGCGCGGACCTGCTTCGACGACGGCCGGCTCCCGTCGACGTCGGCGCTGGGTGCTACGTCGTGACGACGTAGGTGTTGAGCAGCTTGTCGGCGAACGTCTGCCGCTTGGCGTCCCACAGCGGCCACAGGTACCCCACGTAGCAGGGGATCCCGTCGATGATGTGCGCGATCGCCCGGACGAGGGACAGGCCGACCCCGATCGGCGCGCCGGTCTGCGCGCCGACCAGCTTCAGTCCGATCACGCTCTTGCCCACGGACTGCCCGGTCGGGCCCTGCTTGAGGCCGATGTTCCACACCCAGACGGCGATCGCGGCCAGGTAGAACAGGCCGCCGAGCAACGCGAGGAACGCGTTGCCGCCGCTGGTGGAGGTCCGGAAGCCGGTCTCCGTCAGCTCGGTGGTGGTGTCCCCGGCCGAGGCCGCGATGAGGATCGCCCCGATGATGGCCGGGATGCCGGTGAGGACACCGTCGATGAGCGCGGCCAGGACGCGCTGGCCCCAGTTCGCCAGGTTGGTGGGAATGGCGGCGCCGGCATAGGCCGGGGGCGGGGGGGCGTACCCCGGCGGGGGGGCCGGGTAGCCGGTCGGCGGTGCGCCGTAGCCCGGCGCCGGCGGCGGGGTGCCGTACCCGCTGGGTGGGGGCGGGGCGGCGTACCCCGGGGGCGGCGGAGGCTGGTAGCCGGGCGGGGGCGGCGGAGGCGGGGGCGCACCGGACCCGGGAGGGAGTGGCGGCGTCGGCTCGGGTGTTCCGGGCGGCGGCGTGGGTTCGGACATGGACTCCCCCTCGGCGGCGGGCAGCACGGCGGTTGTGGACGCCTCGGACGCTAGCGCTCCGGCGATCATCGGGGAAGCACCGGAGTGCCAGACTGGCCGCCATGTCGTGGCCGGTGACCCCTGACCTGCCCGGGTTCCGCGCCCTGGCGCGAGACCGCCGGGTCGTCCCGGTGACCCGCCGGCTGCTGGCCGACGGCGACACCCCGGTCGGGCTCTACCAGCGGCTGGCGCAGGGCCGCCCGGGGACGTTCCTGCTGGAGTCGGCCGAGCACGGCGGGGTGTGGTCCCGGTACTCCTTCGTCGGGGTGCGCGCGGCGGCGACGCTCACCGAGGTCGACGGCCAGGCCCGCTGGACGGGGACCCCACCGGTCGGCGTCCCGCTGGACGGCGACCCGCTGGAGGCCCTGCGCGACACGATCCGGCTGCTGCACACGCCTCGGCTGCCCGACCTGCCGCCGCTGACCGGGGGCATGGTCGGCTACCTCTCCTACGACGTCGTCCGGCGGCTCGAGCGGCTCCCCGAGCTGGCCGAGGACGACCTGGCGCTGCCCGAGCTGGGCATGCTGTTCGCCACCGACCTGGCGGTGCTCGACCACGACGACGGCTCCGTGCTGCTCATCGCCAACGCGGTCAACTACGACGCCACCGACGACCGGGTCGACGAGGCGTGGACCGACGCCGTGGCTCGGCTCGACGCGATGACCGCCGACCTCGCGCGTCCGGCGATCCTCGCGCCGACCGTCCTGGACTGGGCCGCCGAGCCCACGCCGACCAGCCGGACGCCGCGCGAGGGCTACCTCGCTGCGATCGGCCGTGCCAAGGAGGACATCCGCTCGGGTGAGGCGTTCCAGGTCGTCCTGTCGCAGCGGTTCGAGCAGCCGACGCGGGCCTCCGCCCTGGACGTCTACCGGGTGCTGCGGGTGACCAACCCCAGCCCGTACATGTACCTGCTGCGCTTCGAGGGGTTCGACATCGTCGGCTCCAGTCCCGAGGCCCTGGTCAAGGTCACCGGCGACCGGGCCATGCTGCACCCGATCGCGGGCACCCGCTGGCGCGGCGCGACGCCGGAGGAGGACGCCGACCTGGCGGCCGACCTGCTGGCCGACGAGAAGGAGCGGGCCGAGCACCTCATGCTCGTCGACCTCGGCCGCAACGACCTCGGCCGGGTCTGCGCGCCGGGCACGGTCGAGGTCGTCGACTTCATGTCCGTGGAGCGCTACAGCCACGTCATGCACATCGTCTCCACCGTGGTCGGCCGGCTCGCGCCGGGCCGGACGGCCTTCGACGTCCTCACCGCCTCGTTCCCGGCCGGCACGCTCTCGGGCGCCCCGAAGCCGCGGGCCATGGAGATCATCGAGGAGCTCGAGCCGACCCGCCGCGGGCTGTACGGCGGCTGCGTCGGATACCTGGACTTCGCGGGGGACCTGGACGCCGCCATCGCCATCCGGACCGCCCTGATCCGCGACGGCGTCGCCTACGTCCAGGCCGGCGCCGGGGTCGTCGCCGACTCCGACCCGGTCTACGAGGACCGCGAGTGCCGGAATAAGGCCGCCGCCGTGCTGCGCGCGGTGGCGGTCGCCGCGACGTTCCGGCCGGTCGACGGGCCGTGACCTCGCAACGCCAGTACCCGCTCGCCTTGGGGCTGATCGGGCTCGGCTCGGGGCTGGCGCTGGTCGCCGGCGGCGCGGTCTGGGTGCGCGCCTCCGCGGCCGACCCAGGGCTGCCGGCCGTCCGGCTCGACCTGACCGGCTACCAGCTCGCGCCGGCGGTCCTGGCGCTGGGCCTGGTGTCGCTGGCCGGCGTGGTGGCGGTGGTCGCCACCCGAGGGGTGGGCCGACGGGCCGCCGGGACGCTGCTGCTGGTGGCCGGGGCCGGCCAGGGGGGCGCCGCCGTGGGTGTTGGCCTGCGCCCGGACGCGGCGGCGGCTGGACCGCTGGCCGCCCGGCTCGCGTCGGGAGCGCCCGCGCAGCCGCTGCTGGACCCCACGGGGTGGTGGCTCGCGACGGTCCTCGGTGGCGCGCTCGTCGTGGCGGGCGCCGCCCTCGTCGTCGTCCGCGGAGGATCCTGGCCCGGCTTGTCGCGGCGCTTCGAGGGCACCGCGCCCCGGCCGGTCCGTCCCGGTGACGCCTGGGCCGCCCTCGACCGAGGCGAGGATCCGACGGCCGACCGACCCGACCTGCCAGAATGAGCCCGACCCAGGCGAGGGAGCGACGATGACCGACCAGACCCCCGACCAGCGCGAGCACGACACCAGCCACGACCACCATGACAACCACGGGCAGACGCCCGCGGCGTGGACCGCGGTCATCATCATCATGCTGGGCTTCCTCGTCGGCGCCGTGGGTGTGATCACCTCGACCGTGTGGGTGTTCGTCGTCGGGGCCGTGCTGGTGGTGCTCGGGGCCGCCACGGGCAAGGTCATGCAGATGATGGGGATGGGCGCCCAGCCCGCGCGGGATCGTTGACCGGGTCCGTGACCACGACCACGGCCCCGCTCGCAGCGCGCTCGCTCCCGGCGCGGCTGCGCGACCCCCTGGTCGGCGCGGCCGGCGTCGTCGGGGCCTGGGCCTACGTCGGGGCCGTCGACCCGCACCAGCCGGGGCACTATCCCGTCTGCCCCACGTTCGGGGTGCTCGGCGTCTACTGCCCGCTGTGCGGCGGCCTGCGCGCGGCTCACGACCTGGCCCACCTCGACCTGGCAGGCGCCTTCGCCGGCAATGCCCTGGTCGTGCTCGCCGTTCCGGTGGTGGCCGTGCTGTGGGTCTCCTGGCTGCTGGCCAGGGCCAGGGGGTCGGCCCGACCGTTCGTCGACCCGACCCCCCGGCAGCTGGCCTACGGCCTGGTGCTGCTGGCCGTCTTCATGCTGGTGCGCAACCTGCCGGTCGGCTCGTTCCTCGCGCCGTGAGCGGCGGTCACCTCCCGAAGTAGTTCAGCCTCCCGGTGGCCACCAGCACCAGCTGCACCACGCCCAGGGCCGCGGCGACGATGCCCACGATGAACCCGGCCTGCGCCAGGCCGGCGCCGGTCTGCTGCCCGCCGGACGCGGCGATCTCGTTCTTCGCCTGGTTGCCGAGGAAGGCCGCGCCGGCGCCCAGCACGATGCCGCAGAAGCACAGCCCGACGACCCCCAGCACGAGCGAGATGATCGCCTTCTGGTTGGTCCGGGTGGGCTGGCCCGGGTACCCGCCGGGTGGCCCGTAGCCGGGCGGCGGCGGCGGTGCGCCGTACCCACCCGGCGGTGCGCCGTACCCTCCGGGCGGTGCACCGTACCCACCAGGGGGCGGGGGCGGCGGGTAGCCGCCGGGCGGCGGTGGCGGCGGTGCGCCGTACCCGCCCGGTGGCGGGGGAGCGGGCGGTGGGGGGTACCCGCCTGGGGGCGGTCCCTCAGGCGGCGGGAGGTCTCCGGGTGTCGTCACGTCGGCTCCATGGATCCGGACATCGGCCGGACGGGCGTCCGGTCCCGGCCGGAAGCGTAGGGGTGGTCGGCCCGCGACGGGGGGACCTCGGGCGCCCGGCTACCCTGAGCGGCTAGCAGGGGGAGCCCACCCGCCACGGACGCCGCAGTGAGGGAGCCGACGCGTGACCGTGCTCGACGACATCCTCGCCGGCGTGCGCGCGGACCTGGCCGAGCGCCAGCAGGCCGTTCCCCTGGACGACGTCAAGGCGCGGGCGGCGCAGCGCCGACCGGCGCGCGACGGGGTGGCCGCCCTGCGGCGCGACGAGGGCGTGACGGTGATCGCGGAGGTCAAGCGCAGCAGCCCCTCCAGGGGTGAGCTCGCCCCGATCGCCGACCCGGCCGCCCTGGCCGCCGACTACGAGGCGGGCGGGGCGGCCGCCATCAGCGTGCTCACCGAGCAACGTCGCTTCGGTGGCTCGCTGGCCGACCTCGACTCCGTCCGCGCGGCCGTCGACATCGCGGTGCTGCGCAAGGACTTCGTCGTCAGCAGCTACCAGCTGTGGGAGGCGCGAGCCCACGGCGCGGACCTCGCCCTGCTCATCGTCGCGGCCCTGGACCAGGAGGCGCTGGTCTCCCTCGTCGAGCGGGCGGTGAGCATCGGGCTGACCCCCCTCGTCGAGTGTCACGACGAGGAGGAGGTCCGGCGGGCGGTCGACGCGGGGGCCCGGGTCATCGGGGTGAACGCCCGGGATCTGCGCACCCTCGAGGTCGACCGGTCGGTGTTCCCGCGCCTGGCGCCGCTGATCCCCGCCGACAGGGTGCGGGTGGCCGAGTCCGGCGTCCGGGACACCCACGACCTCATCGAGTACGCCCGGGCCGGCGCCGACGCCGTCCTGGTGGGCGAGACCCTGGTGACCGGCCGCGACCCGCGGGCCATGGTCAGCGAGCTGGTCAACGCCGGCAGCCACCCGGCTCTGCGGCACGGACGCGACCGGTGACCCTGACCCAGCCGGACGCCACCGGCCACTTCGGCCCGTACGGGGGACGGTTCGTCCCCGAGGCCCTGGTCGCCGCGCTGGACGAGCTGGACGCCGCCTTCCAGGACGCCCAGGCCGACCCTGGGTTCGTGGCCCGGCTGGACCACCTCAACCGCACGTACGCCGGGCGGCCCAGCCCGCTCACCGACGCGACCCGGCTGAGCGAGCACGCGGGCGGCGCGCGGGTGCTGCTCAAGCGCGAGGACCTCAACCACACCGGCTCCCACAAGATCAACAACGTGCTGGGGCAGGCGCTGCTCACCCAGCGGATGGGCAAGACCCGGGTCATCGCCGAGACCGGTGCCGGCCAGCACGGGGTGGCGACCGCCACGGCCTGCGCCCTGCTGGGGCTGGGGTGCGTCGTCTACATGGGCGAGGAGGACACCCGTCGGCAGGCGCTCAACGTGGCCCGGATGCGGCTGCTCGGCGCCGAGGTCGTCGCGGTCACCACCGGCAGCCGCACCCTGAAGGACGCGATCAACGAGGCGATGCGCGACTGGGTGACGAACGTGGCCAGCACCCACTACCTGCTCGGCACCGTCGCCGGGCCGCACCCGTTCCCGGTGATGGTCCGCCAGTTCCAGCGGGTCATCGGCGACGAGGCCCGTGCGCAGGTTCTCGAGCTGACCGGCCGGCTGCCCGACGCGGTGACCGCCTGCGTCGGCGGCGGGTCCAACGCGATCGGGATCTTCGCCGCGTTCCTCGACGACCCGGGGGTGTCGCTGCACGGCTACGAGGCCGGCGGCGACGGCGTGGCCTCCGGCCGGCACGCGGCCACGATCACCGGTGGGGCGCCGGGGGTGCTGCACGGCGCTCGGTCCTACCTGCTGCAGGACGACATGGGCCAGACGATCGAGTCGCACTCGATCAGCGCGGGGCTGGACTACCCGGGCGTCGGGCCGGAGCACGCCTGGCTGCACGACACGGGTCGGGTGACCTACCGGGCGGTCACCGACACCGAGGCGATGGACGCCTTCCGGCTGCTGTGCCGCACCGAGGGGATCATCCCGGCGATCGAGTCGGCGCACGCCGTCGCCGGCACCGTGCAGCTCGGCCGCGCCCTCGGTCCGGGCGCCACGATCCTGGTCAACCTGTCCGGCCGGGGGGACAAGGACGTCGACACGGCAGCCCGCTGGTTCGGGCTGGCAGCCGACGCGTGAGCGCGCTCGCCGACGTCTTCGCGCGCACCCGGGCGGAGGGGCGGGCCGCGCTCGTCGGCTACCTGCCGGCCGGATACCCCACCGTGGCCGGGGCGGTCGACGCCCTCACGGCGATGGTCGACGCCGGGGTGGACGTCGTCGAGGTCGGCCTGCCCTACTCCGACCCGCTGATGGACGGCCCCACCATCCAGGCCGCGGTCGAGGCGGCGCTGCACAACGGGACGACGACCGCCGACGTGCTGGCCACGGTCGAGGCGGTCGCCGCGACGGGAGCAGCGACCGTCGTGATGAGCTACTGGAATCCCATCGACCGCTACGGGATGAGCCGGTTTGCCGACGGGGTGGCCGCGGCCGGCGGCGCCGGGGTGATCACCCCCGACCTGATCCCCGACGAGGCGGCGCCCTGGCTCGAGGCGGTCCACGCGGCCGGCATCGACCCCGTGTTCCTGGTCGCCCCATCCTCGACGCGGGCCCGGATCGAGCGAGTCGTGTCGGTGACCCGGGGGTTCGTGTACGCCGCCTCCACGATGGGCGTCACGGGCGCCCGCGACTCGGTGGCCACGTCCGCCCAGGTACTCGTCGAACGAGTCCGGCAGGTCACCGACCTCCCGGTCTGCGTGGGCCTTGGCGTGTCCACGGCCGAGCAGGCGGCCGAGGTGGCGGGCTACGCCGACGGCGTCATCGTCGGCTCCGCGTTCGTCCGACGGCTGCTCGACGCCGTGACGCCGAGGGACGGCGTCGCCGCGGTGGCCGAGCTGGCGGCCGCCCTGGCCACCGGCGTCCGTACCGGTCCGGCCCGGTGAGCCGCGGGAACGCCGACGCCGTCCCCGCTCGTCGGGGGAGTGTGCAGGCTCGGCGAGCGGTCACCCCTGCCTGGGTTCCCGTGGCCGCGACGGGGATGGTGCTGGCCCTGGCGGCCTGCGCCTCCCCTGAACCGCCGGCGAACCCGGCCGGGGTGATCATCAAGCAGACCCGGGCCGCCGGCGCCCTCCACGGCACGGTGCTGGACCGTCCCCTCCTCAAGCCCGCGCTGACGTTCACCGACACCGAGGGGCGGCCGTTCCGCCTCGACCGGGACACCACCCGCCCCGTCACCGTGCTGTTCTTCGGCTACACGCACTGCCCGGACGTCTGCAGCACCGTCCTCGCCGACGCCGCGGCCGCGCTGCGAAGGCTCGACCCGGGCACCCGCAAGCGGGTGCAGCTGGTGTTCGTGACGGTCGACCCGGCCCGCGACACTCCCGCGGTCATCCGCGACTACCTGGTGCGCTTCGACCCGACGTTCGTCGGCCTGACCGCGGCCCTCCCGGTCATCGAACAGGCCGCCGAGTCCCTGGGGGTCGCGCTCACCGGCAGCGAGCAGGTCCCCGGCGGCTACGAGGTGGGCCACGGCACCCAGCTCATCGGGTTCGGCCCGGACCGCCGCGCGAGCGTGGTCTGGCTCCCCGGCACGCCGGTGGCTGACCTGCGCGAGGACCTCGCCCGGCTAGCCTCGGGGACATGAGCGTGTCGGTGCCGGCGGCGTTCGCCGAGTCCCCTCGCCAGCTGTGGCTGTCCACGGCGGCTCGGCTCGGGCTGGCCGGGATCCTCGTCTACGCCGGCGCTGCCAAGGCGGTCCAGCCGGACTCCGCCGTCCGAGCCGTCCAGGCGTACCGGATCCTGCCCCCGTCGACCGATGACATCGTCGGCTACGGGTTGCCGCTGGTCGAGGTGGCCATTGGTGTGCTGCTCCTGCTGGGTCTCGGCACCCGACTGGCGGCCTGGCTCGCCGGCGCGCTGATGGTCGTGTTCATCGCCGGCGTGACCTCCGCCTGGGTGCGCGGCCTGTCCATCGACTGCGGCTGCTTCGGCGGTGGCGGGGACGTCGCGGCCGAGGGCAAGACCTGGCGCTACAGCTCGGAGATCCTGCGCGACCTGTTGTTCCTGGGCCTGGCCTCCTGGCTGGTGCTGTTCCCGGCCAGCCGGCTGGCGCTGGACCGGGCCGGCGTCGCCGGCACCCACGACTACGGACTGCTCGACGAGCTCGACGACTCCCACGACGCCCGCGAGTCCCACGACTCCCGCGACCCGCACGACCCGCCCCCGATCGACCTGACCACCGAGGAGCACCCGGCATGAGCGGCACGTCCCACGAGTCCAAGCGCGCGGCCCGAGAGCGGCTCGCGGAGCAGCGCGCCCAGCAGCAGGCGGCCGAGCGGCGTCGCGAGCGGCTGCTGCGCGGCGGGCTGATCGGGCTGGTGTTCGTCCTGGTCGCGGGCATCGGCATCGCGGTGTGGGCCTCCAAGCGCACGCCGACCGACGAGAGCGTCGCCCGCCCGGCCGGCGTCCAGGCCGACCTCGGGGTGCCCGTCGGGACGGCGGAGCAGCCGGTGGTCGACCTCTACGAGGACTTCCAGTGCCCCGCCTGCAAGCAGTTCGAGGACACCATCGGCCCCACGCTCACCGAGCTGGCCTCGTCCGGCAAGGCGAAGGTCGTCTACCACGTGCTGTCGTTCCTCGACGGCAACCTGGGCAACGACGCCTCCAAGCGCGCGGCCAACGCCTCAGGCTGTGCGCAGGACCAGGGACGGTTCCAGGCCTTCCACGACGAGGTCTACAAGAACCAGCCGGAGAAGGAGGGGACCGGGTACACCGACGACCAGCTGCTGGCCTTCGGGCGGACGGCCGGCGTCCCCGACATGACGAAGTTCGAGGCCTGCCTGAAGGACGGCACCTTCAACGGCTGGGCCACCCAGGTCCAGCGCAAGGCCGGCGACCGCCAGGTCACCGGCACGCCGACGGTGTTCGTCGCGGGTCAGGAGCTCAACCTGCGCAAGCTCGGGTCGTGGGACGCCGCCAAGGCGGAGCTGGTCCGGCTGGTCGAAGCGGCGGGCTGACCGCGTGCCCGTCGGCAGGCTGCCGGCCTCGATCCCCAGCCCCGGGCAGGGGGTCTGGCACCTGGGCGCCTTCCCGGTGCGCGCCTACGCGCTGTGCATCATCGCCGGGATCATCGCGGCCGTCCTCATCGGTGATCGCCGGTGGGTGGCCCGCGGTGGACGTCCCGGCACCGTGGGCGACGTCGCCGTGTGGGCGGTGCCCTTCGGCATCGTCGGCGGCCGGCTGTACCACGTGCTGACCTCACCGGCCCCCTACTTCGGCGACGGCGGGCACCCGCTCGACGCGCTGAAGATCTGGGAGGGCGGGCTCGGCATCTGGGGTGCGGTCGCGCTCGGCACGGTGGGCGCGTGGATCGGCGTCCGGCGTCGGGGGATCGCCCTGCCGCCGTTCCTGGACGCGGTGGTGCCCGGGGTGCTGGTGGCCCAGGCCATGGGTCGGTGGGGCAACTGGTTCAACCAGGAGCTGTTCGGCCGCCCGACCGACCTGCCCTGGGGGCTGCAGATCGACCCGCAGCACCGTCCCGCCGGCTACGAGGGGTTCCAGACGTTCCACCCCACGTTCCTCTACGAGTCGCTCTGGGCCCTGGCCGCCGCCGGCCTGCTGGTGTGGGCCGACCGACGCTTCCGAATGGGCCACGGGCGGGTGTTCCTGCTCTACGTCGTCCTCTACACGGCCGGGCGGCTGTGGTGGGAGCTGTTGCGGATCGACGAGGCGAACCGGATCCTTGGGGTGCGAGTCAACGTGTGGGTCAGCGGGGTCCTGCTCGTCGGCGCGCTGGCGGGCCTCGTCTGGTCGGCGCGGCACCGGCCCGGCCGGGAGACCGACGTCGAGCGGTCCGCCCTCCCGGTCAGCGAGGAAGAGGAGTCACTGCCGTGAGCACCGCCGACCGCCCGCGCGAGGCGGAGATCCACCACAGCCACCGCGACGTCAGCGGGGGCTGGCTGAGGGCTGCCGTGTTCGGGGCCATGGACGGCCTGGTCAGCAACTTCGCGCTCATCGCCGGCGTCGTCGGTGGCGGGGTGACCCGGCAGACCGTCGTGCTCGCGGGTCTGGCCGGTCTGGGGGCCGGCGCGTTCTCGATGGCCGCCGGTGAGTACGTGTCGGTCCGCTCGCAGAACGAGCTGGCCGAGCAGGAGGTCGCCAAGGAGCGCAAGGAGCTCGCCGAGCGCCCGGACGCCGAGCTGGCGGAGCTGGCGCAGACCTACGTGGCCCGCGGCCTGGACCTGGCGCTGGCGACCGAGGTGGCCCGGCAGCTGTCCGACGACCCGGAGCGGGCGGTCAAGGAGCACGCCATGCTGGAGCTCGGGGTCGACCCCGACCAGCTGGCCAGTCCGCTCGTCGCCGCGTCCTCGTCGTTCGCCGCCTTCACGATCGGGGCGATCGTGCCGCTCGTCCCCTACCTGCTGGGCGCGCAGAGCCTGCTGCCGGCCATCGTCGTCGCGGCACTCGGACTGTTCGGCGCGGGCAGCCTCGTCGCCCGGGTCACGTCCCGCCCGTGGTGGTTCACCGGGCTGCGTCAGCTGCTCTTCGGCATGGCCGCCGCGGGCCTGACCTGGGGGATCGGCTCACTCGTCGGTGGGTCGATCGGCTGACCGAACGGGTCCGGCCCGCGTGCTAGCGTTCGTCGCGCAGGGCCAGCGTCGTCCCTCGCGCACAGTGCCATTGTCGGACGACGGGAGCGCGCTCATGACGCTCGACCTGCCCGAGCCCCAGGGCCTCTACCACCCTGCCCACGAGCACGACGCGTGCGGGGTCGCGCTGGTGGCGACCCTCACCGGCACGCCGTCGCACGCCATCGTCGAGCAGGCTCTCACCGCGCTGCGCAACCTCGAGCACCGCGGCGCCTCCGGGGCCGAGCCGGACTCCGGCGACGGCGCGGGGATCCTCATCCAGGTCCCGGACGAGTTCCTGCGCGAGGTCGTCGACTTCACGCTGCCGCCGCGCGGGTCGTACGCGGTCGGCACGGCCTTCCTGCCCGACGACGACGACCGCGCGGCGGCGGCGGCGGCCGAGGTCGAGCGGATCGCCGCCGAGGAGGGGCTCGTCGTCGTCGGATGGCGCGACCTGCCGGTCGTGCGCGACCTGGTCGGGGCGACGGCCCGCGCGGTCATGCCGCGCTTCCGCCAGCTGGTGGTCACCGCCGCCACCGGGCGGGTGGTGGGCCTCGGCCTGGAGCGGATGGCCTTCGCCCTGCGCAAGCGGGCCGAGCGCAGCGCCGAGGTCTACTTCGCCTCGCTGTCGGCGCGGACCCTGGTCTACAAGGGCATGCTGACGACTGGCCAGCTCGAGCCGTTCTTCCCCGACCTGTCCGACCGCCGGCTGGTGAGCGCGCTCGCCCTCGTGCACTCGAGGTTCTCCACCAACACGTTCCCCTCGTGGCCGCTGGCCCACCCGTACCGCTACATCGCGCACAACGGTGAGATCAACACGGTCAAGGGCAACCGGAACTGGATGCGGGCCCGGGAGTCGCTGCTCGCCAGCTCGCTGATCCCCGGCGACCTGCAGCGGCTGTTCCCCACGTGCAGCGAAGGCGCGAGCGACTCGGCGTCGTTCGACGAGGTGCTCGAGCTCGTGCACCTGGGCGGTCGCTCGCTGCCGCACGCGATGCTCATGATGATCCCCGAGGCCTGGGAGAACCACACCTCGATGGACCCGGCCCGCCGGGCCTTCTACCAGTTCCACGCGGCCCTCATGGAGCCCTGGGACGGGCCGGCCTGCGTGACCTTCACCGACGGCACGCAGATCGGCGCCGTGCTCGACCGCAACGGGCTGCGCCCCGGGCGGTTCTGGGTCACCGACGACGGCCTGGTGGTGCTGGCCAGCGAGGTGGGCGTGCTGGATATCCCGCCCGCCCGGGTCGTCCGGAAGGGCCGGCTCCAGCCCGGCCGGATGTTCCTCGTCGACACGGCCGAGGGCCGGATCATCGAGGACGAGGAGATCAAGGCGCAGCTCGCCTCCGACGCCCCGTACGACGAGTGGCTGCACGCCGGCCTCATCCACCTCGAGGACCTCCCCGAGCGCGAGCACGTGGTGCACACCCACGAGTCGGTGCTGCGCCGGCAGCAGACGTTCGGCTACACCGAGGAGGAGCTGCGGGTGCTCGTGGGGCCGATGGCCCGCAGCGGCGCCGAGGGGATCGGGTCGATGGGCACCGACACCCCTCTGGCCGTGCTGTCCACCCGGCCCCGGCTGCTGTTCGACTACTTCAGCCAGCTGTTCGCCCAGGTCACCAACCCCCCGCTCGACGCCATCCGCGAGGAGCTGGTCACCTCGCTCGGGACCCTGATCGGCCCGGAGCACAACCTGTTCGCTCCCGGCCCGGCGTCCTGCCGGCAGGTCGTGCTCGCCTTCCCGGTCATCGACAACGACGAGCTCGCCAAGATCCTGCACATCAACGCCGACGGGGACCTGCCCGGCTTCGCGGCGATGCGGGTCCGCGGGTTGTACCGCGTCGACGGCGGCGGCGCCGAGCTGGCCCGCCGACTCGACGAGATCTGTGCGGAGGTCTCCGAGGCGATCGCCGGCGGCGTGCGGTTCCTCGTGCTCTCCGACCGGGACTCCGACGACGACCACGCCCCGATCCCGTCGCTGCTGCTCACCTCGGCCGTCCACCACCACCTGGTGACCACCCGCGAGCGGGCCAAGGTGTCACTGCTCGTCGAGGCGGGCGACGTCCGCGAGGTGCACCACGTCGCCCTGCTCATCGGCTACGGCGCGGCCGCCGTCAACCCGTACCTGGCGATGGAGAGCGTCGAGGTGCTGGCCCGGCGTGGCGTGCTGCCCGACATCGCGCCGGAGAAGGCGATCCGCAACCTGATCAAAGCGCTTGGCAAGGGTGTGCTCAAGGTGATGTCGAAGATGGGCATCTCCACGGTCGCGTCGTACCGCGGTGCCCAGGTCTTCGAGGCGGTCGGGCTGGCCCAGGACCTGGTCGACCGGTACTTCACCGGCACGTCCTCCCGCCTCGGCGGGGTCGGCCTCGACGTCATCGCCGAGGAGGTGGCCCGGCGGCACGCCAACGCCTACCCGCCGACCGGTATCTCGCCCTCGCACCGGCGGCTGGAGGTCGGCGGGGAGTACCAGTGGCGGCGCGAGGGCGAGCCGCACCTGTTCGACCCGGAGACCGTCTTCCGGCTGCAGCATGCGACCCGCGCGAAGCGGTACGACGTCTTCCAGCAGTACGCGGCGAAGGTCGACGAGCAGGCCGAGCGGCTGATGACCCTGCGCGGCCTCTTCCGGTTCCGCGAGGGTGTCCGCCCGCCGGTGCCGATCGAGGAGGTCGAGCCGGTCGAGTCGATCGTGCGCCGGTTCTCCACCGGGGCGATGTCCTACGGCTCGATCAGCCAGGAGGCGCACGAGACGCTGGCCATCGCCATGAACCGGCTCGGCGCGAAGTCCAACACGGGCGAGGGCGGCGAGGACCCGGAGCGCTTCGTGCCCGATCCCAACGGCGACTCCCGGCGCTCGGCGGTGAAGCAGGTGGCCAGCGGCCGGTTCGGGGTCACCAGCGAGTACCTGGTCAACGCCGACGACCTGCAGATCAAGATGGCGCAGGGCGCCAAGCCCGGCGAGGGCGGCCAGCTGCCCGGGCACAAGGTCTACCCGTGGATCGCCCGGACCCGGCACTCCACGCCCGGCGTCGGGCTGATCTCCCCGCCGCCGCACCACGACATCTACTCCATCGAGGACCTCGCCCAGCTCATCCACGACCTGAAGAACGCCAACCCGCAGGCCCGGGTGCACGTCAAGCTCGTGTCGGAGGTCGGCGTGGGCACCGTCGCCGCAGGCGTGTCCAAGGCGCACGCCGACGTGGTGCTCATCTCCGGGCACGACGGGGGAACCGGCGCATCGCCGCTGACCTCGCTCAAGCACGCGGGGACGCCCTGGGAGCTCGGGCTGGCGGAGACGCAGCAGACCCTGCTGCTCAACGGACTGCGCGATCGGATCGTCGTGCAGACCGACGGCCAGCTCAAGACGGGTCGCGACGTCGTCGTCGCCGCGCTGCTCGGTGCCGAGGAGTACGGCTTCGCGACCGCACCCCTGGTCGTCTCCGGCTGCGTGATGATGCGGGTCTGCCACCTGGACACCTGCCCGGTCGGGGTGGCCACCCAGAACCCCGAGCTGCGCGCCCGGTTCACCGGCCGCCCCGAGTTCGTCGTCACCTTCTTCGAGTACGTCGCCGAGCAGGTCCGTGAGCACCTCGCGGCGCTGGGGTTCCGCAGCCTGGACGAGGCGATCGGCCGGGCCGAGCTGCTCGACGTCGCCCGGGCCGTCGACCACTGGAAGGCCTCCGGCCTGGACCTCACCCCGATCCTGCACGTGCCGGACCTCCCCGAGGGCGCCGCCCGGCGGTGCACGACTCTGCAGGACCACGGGCTGCAGAAGGCGCTGGACAACGACCTGATCGCCCTGTGCGAGGAGGCGCTGGAGTCCGGGCTGCCGGTGCGAGCGGCGTTGCCGGTGCGCAACGTCAACCGCACCGTGGGGACCATGCTCGGCTCGGAGGTCACCCGCCGTCACGGCGGCGCCGGGCTGCCCGACGACACGATCGACCTGACCCTGACCGGGTCGGCCGGGCAGTCGTTCGGCGCGTTCCTGCCGAGGGGGATCACCCTGCGGCTGGAGGGTGACGCGAACGACTACGTCGGGAAGGGGCTGTCCGGGGGCCGCCTGGTCGTGCGACCCGACCGCAGCGCCACCCTGACGGCTGAGCGGAACGTCATCGCCGGCAACGTGCTGCTGTACGGGGCGACCAGCGGGGAGCTGTTCGTCCGCGGGATCGTCGGGGAGCGGTTCTGCGTGCGCAACTCGGGGGCGACCGCCGTCGTCGAGGGCGTGGGCGACCACGCCTGCGAGTACATGACGGGCGGTCGGGCCGTCGTCCTCGGGCCGACCGGACGCAACCTGGCCGCCGGGATGTCCGGGGGGACCGCGTACGTCCTCGACCTGGACCCGGCGCGGGTCAACCGCGAGATGGTCGACCTGGTTCCGGTCGACGACGAAGGCGCGGCCTTCCTGGCCGACGTCGTCCGACGGCACGGCGAGGAGACCGGGTCGCCGGTGGCGGCCGACCTGCTCGGGGACTGGCCGGCCGCGCTGGCCCGGTTCACCGCCGTCCTGCCTCGCGACTACCAACGGGTGGTCGCGGCGCGAGCGCGGGCCGAGCGTGCGGGTCTGGACGTCGACGCGGCTGTGATGGAGGTCGTCCATGGCTGACCCGAAGGGCTTCCTCACCACGCCGCGGCAGCTGCCCGAGCGGCGGCCGGTCGACGTGCGGATCCAGGACTGGCGCGAGGTCTACGGACCGATGCCCGCCGGCGCGATCGAGGCGCAGGCCGGACGGTGCATGGACTGCGGGATCCCGTTCTGCCATGACGGCTGCCCGCTGGGCAACCTGATCCCCGAGTGGAACGACCTGTCGTGGCGCGACGACTGGCGCGGGGCGATCGAGCGGCTGCACGCGACGAACAACTTCCCCGAGTTCACCGGCCGGCTGTGTCCCGCACCGTGCGAGGCCGCCTGCGTGCTCGGCATCAACGCCGACCCGGTGACGATCAAGCAGGTGGAGGTGTCGATCGTCGACCGGGCCTGGGACGAGGGGTGGGTGACACCGCAACCGCCGGCGCGGCTGTCCGGCAAGACCGTCGCCGTCGTCGGGTCCGGACCGGCCGGGCTCGCCGCCGCCCAACAGCTCACCCGCGCGGGGCACACGGTCGCCGTGTACGAGCGGGCGGACCGGATCGGCGGGCTGCTGCGCTACGGCATCCCCGAGTTCAAGATGGAGAAGCGTCACCTCGACCGGCGACTGGCCCAGATGGAGGCCGAGGGGACCCGGTTCCGCCCCGGGATCACGGTGGGCGTCGATGTGACCGCGACCGTGCTGCGGCACCGCCATGACGCCGTCGTCCTGGCCGTCGGCGCGACGGTCGCGCGCGACCTCCCGGTGCCGGGCCGGGACCTCGCCGGCATCCACCAGGCGATGGACTACCTGCCGCTGGCGAACCGGGTGCAGCAGGGCGACGAGCAGGCTCCGGCGATCACCGCGGAGGGCCGGCACGTGGTGATCATCGGCGGCGGGGACACCGGGGCCGACTGCCTCGGGACGGCGCACCGGCAGGGCGCCGCGTCGGTCACCCAGCTGGAGATCCTGCCCGAGCCGCCGGCCGCCCGCCCGGACAGCCAGCCGTGGCCGACCTACCCGATGGTGTTCCGGGTCTCCAGCGCCCACGAGGAGGGCGGCGAGCGCCTGTTCGCCGTCAGCACCCGCCGGTTCCTGGCCGACGGGACCGGGCGGGTGCGCGCCGTGGAGCTGGTCGACGCGCGGCTGGTCGACGGACGGCTGCACGAGGTGGCCGGCACCGAGCGGGAGCTGCCGACCGACCTCGTGCTGCTCGCGATGGGTTTCACCGGGCCCGAGCGTCCGGGGCTGCTCGAGCAGCTCGGGGTGGAGCTGGACCCGAGGGGTGCCGTCACCCGCGACGCGTCGTTCGCCACCAGCGTCCCCGGCGTGTTCGTCGCCGGTGACGCCGGTCGGGGCCAGTCGCTGATCGTCTGGGCGATCGCCGAGGGCCGGGCCTGCGCCGCGGCCGTGGACCGCTGGCTGACCGGGTCGTCGACGCTGCCCGCGCCGATCCGACCCACGGACCGTCCGCTGACCGTCGGCTGAGCCGCGGCTGACGGCTGCCTCCCGCGGCCGGCGCTACCGGCGGGTAGTCACCGGCGCCGCCTAGGCTGGCCGGCATGCGTCGAGCGAAGATCGTCTGCACCCTGGGGCCGGCCACGTCCTCCCTGGAGGGGATCCGGCGGCTCGTCGACGCCGGCATGGACGTCGCCCGGCTCAACCTCAGCCACGGCGCGTACCCGCTGCACGAGCAGACCTACCGCAACGTGCGCCAGGCGTCGGACGAGTCCGGCCGGGGGGTGGGCGTCCTGGTGGACCTGCAGGGTCCGAAGATCCGCATCGGGACGATGGCCGACGGGCCGGTGCTGCTCACGGCCGGCGCCGCGTTCACCGTGACGACCGAGCCGGTCGCCGGCACCGCGGCGATCGTGTCCACGACGTACGCCGGGCTGCCCGGTGACGTCTCGGTCGGCGACCGGCTGCTCATCGACGACGGCCGCATCTGCCTGCAGGTCGTCGCCCTGGACGGTCCGCGGGTGGTCACCGAGGTGGTCGAGGGCGGCATGCTCTCCGACCACAAGGGCATCAACCTGCCCGGGGTCGCGGTCAGTGTCCCGGCGATGTCGGACAAGGACCGCGAGGACCTGCGCTGGGCCATGCGGCTGGGCGTCGACCTGATCGCGCTGTCGTTCGTGCGCAGCGCGCGCGACGTCGACGACGTGCATGCGATCATGGCCGAGAGCGGGCTCCGCGTGCCGGTCATCGCCAAGATCGAGAAGCCTCAGGCCGTCGACAACCTCGCGGAGATCGTTGACGCGTTCGACGCGATCATGGTGGCGCGTGGCGACCTCGGGGTCGAGCTGCCCCTGGAGGAGGTCCCGCTCGTGCAGAAGCGGGCGGTCGACCTCGCCCGGGAGGCCGCCAAGCCGGTCATCGTGGCGACCCAGATGCTGGAGTCGATGGTCGGTGCGTCCCGCCCCACCCGAGCCGAGGCCTCCGACGTCGCCAACGCGGTGCTGGACGGCGCGGACGCGCTCATGCTGTCGGGGGAGACCTCGGTGGGCAGCTACCCGGTCGAGTCGGTGCACACGATGAGCCGGATCATCGAGGCGGTCGAGCGCGAGACGCTCACCGACCTGGCGCCCGGGCAGCCCCGCCCCACCACCAAGGCGGGCGCGATCTGCCTGGCCGCCGCGCGGGTCGGCGAGGCCATCGGGGCGCGGTTCCTGGTGGCGTTCACCGAGACCGGCTCGTCGGCGCGGAGCCTGGCGAAGTACCGCTCACCGATCCCGCTGCTGGCGTTCACCCCCAAGCCGGAGGTGCGCAGCCAGCTCGCCCTGTGCTGGGGGGTCGAGACGTTCCTCGTGCCGACGGTGACCCACACCGATGACATGGTGGTGCAGGTCGACTCGGCGCTGCTCGACATCGGCCGCTGCGCGCTGGGCGACGAGGTCGTCATGGTCGCCGGAGCCCCGCCCGGGATCCCCGGCTCGACGAACGCGCTGCGCGTGCACCGGATGGGCGACGCGGTGAACGCGGTCGTCCCGGCCTACGAGTGAGCGCTAGTCCAGCGGCAGGGCGCGCCGGGCCTCCGGGTTGAGCACGCCCCAGGCGATGAACTGGTCGACGATCGTGCCCGGCGTCGAGTCGTAGATGACGGCCAGGGTGCGCAGGTCGTCCTGGCGCACGGACAGCACCCGACCGTTGTAGTCGCCGCGCTGGCGCTGGATCGTGGTCACGTAGCGCGCCAGCGGTCCGGCCTTCTCGGCCGGCACGGTCGACAGCCGCTCGAGGTCGAGCACCATCCGCAGCGGCATCTCCTCGGTCGAGCCGTTGGCCGACCCCCCGGGCAGCAGCTCGGAGACCGGGACGCCGTAGAAGTCGGCCAGCTCGGCCAGCTTCTGCACGGTCACCGCGCGGTCACCGCGCTCGTAGGAACCGACGACGACCGCCTTCCAGCGGCCTCGGGACTTCTCTTCCACTCCGTGCAGGGAAAGCCCCTGCTGGCTGCGGATCGCGCGCAGGCGGGTGCCCAGCGCCCTCGCATAGTCGGACGGCACGACGGCCCACCCCCCACTCGATCGGCTCGCGACAGTGGTCCCCGCCCCTGTGTCACGACCCTGCGTCACCCATGTGGTCACGTTCTGTGACGTTACGGAGCGTGATCAACCCCGTCAAGCAGGACACCGGGCAACTGGCCGAACGGATGAGGCAAGACCGGCTGGTAGCGTGAGGCGTCCGACGTCCTTTAACGACCCGCCCCGAGAGGCGGGGAAGGAGGTCCCAGGCGATGCCGCCTGCCCCCGACCGGCACCCCGCCGGCTCCCCCTCGTCCGCGGTCCACGCGGTGCTCGAGGACAGTGACATCCAGCGGGCGCTCACCCGCATCGCGCACGAGATCCTCGAACGCAACCGCGGCGCGCGCGACGTCGTCCTCATGGGCATCCCCACCCGCGGCGTCGCGCTGGCGCACCGGCTGGCCGACCGGATCGAGGCCGTCGAGGGCTCGCCCGTCCCCGTCGGGTCGCTCGACATCACCCTGCACCGCGACGACCTGCGGCTGCGACCGGCTCGGGCGCTGGCCCGCACCGAGGAGCCCGACGGCGGCGTCGACGACCGGGTCGTCGTGCTCGTCGACGACGTGCTGTTCTCGGGCCGGACGGTGCGCGCGGCGCTCGACGCCCTCGGCGAGCTGGGTCGGCCCCGCGCGGTGCAGCTGGCCGTCCTCGTCGACCGCGGGCACCGCGAGCTGCCGATTCGCGCCGACTACGTCGGCAAGAACCTGCCGACCTCCCTGCGCGAGGCCGTGCGGGTGCTGCTGGTGGAGCACGACGGCCGTGACGCGGTGCTGCTGAGCAGCGAGGAGGACCCCCGGTGACCCGCCACCTGATCTCCGCCGCCGACCTCTCGCACGAGGATGCGCTGCTCGTCCTGGACACCGCCGAGGAGCTGGCCCGGGTCGCCGACCGGCCGGTGAAGAAGCTGCCCACCCTGCGGGGGCGCACCGTGGTCAACCTGTTCTTCGAGGACTCCACCCGCACCCGGATCTCGTTCGAGGCGGCGGCCAAGCGGTTGTCCGCGGACGTCATCAACTTCTCGGCCAAGGGGTCGAGCGTGTCCAAGGGCGAGTCGCTGAAGGACACCGCGCTGACCCTGGAGGCCATGGGGGCGGACGCCGTCGTCGTGCGGCACGGCGCCAGCGGAGCCCCGCACCGGCTGGCGCACTCGGGATGGATCCGCGGCAGCGTGGTCAACGCCGGCGACGGCACCCACGAGCACCCCACCCAGGCGCTGCTCGACGCGTTCACCATGCGCCGGCACCTGGCCGACGGCCGTGGGGACCTCGCCGGCCGCCGGGTGACCATCGTCGGCGACGTCCTGCACAGCCGGGTCGCCCGCTCGAACGTGCTGCTGCTGCACACCCTCGGTGCTGAGGTCACCCTGGTCGCCCCGCCGACCCTGCTGCCGGTCGGCGTGGAGACTTGGCCCTGCCAGGTGTCCTACGACCTGGACGCGCCGCTGCCGAAGAGCGACGCGGTGATGATGCTGCGGGTGCAGCGGGAGCGGATGAACGCCTCCTTCTTCCCCAGCTCCAACGAGTACAGCCGCCGCTACGGGCTGGACTCCGCCCGCGCCGCCGCGCTGCCCGACCACGCGATCGTCATGCATCCCGGTCCGATGAACCGGGGCATGGAGATCGCCGCGGACGTCGCCGACGGCGCCCGCTCGACGATCGTCGAGCAGGTGGCGAACGGCGTCAGCGTGCGGATGGCGGTGCTGTACCTGTTGCTCGGCGGCAGCGAGCCGGCCATCGGCGGTACCGAGCCGGCGGTCGACGCCGACGGGACGGAGCAGGCATGAGCACCTGGCTGGTGAGGGGCGCCCGGATCCTCGGCGGGCCGCCCGCGGACTTCCTGCTGCGCGACGGGCGGATCGAGCAGGTCGGCCCCGGGCTCTCCGCCGCCGGCGCCGAGGTGCTGGACGCGGACGGGCTCGTCGCGCTGCCGGGGCTGGTCGACCTGCACACCCACCTGCGCGAGCCCGGCCGTGAGGACGCCGAGACGGTGGCCACCGGGACGGCGGCCGCCGCGCTCGGGGGTTTCACCGCGGTCCACGCGATGGCCAACACCGACCCGGTCGCCGACACCGCCGGCGTGGTCGAGCAGGTGTTCCGGCTGGGTCGGGCGGCGGGGCACGCCGACGTCCAGCCGGTCGGCGCGGTCACCCTCGGGCTGGAGGGCCGGCAGCTGGCCGAGCTCGGGGCGATGGCCGACTCGGCCGCCCGGGTGCGGGTGTTCTCCGACGACGGGCGCTGCGTCTCCGACGCGGTGCTCATGCGCCGGGCGCTGGAGTACGTCAAGGCGTTCGACGGCGTCATCGCCCAGCACGCCCAGGAGCCCCGGCTGACCGAGGACGCCCAGATGAACGAGGGCGTGCTCTCCGGCGTCCTGGGCCTGCGCGGCTGGCCGGCCGTCGCCGAGGAGGCGATCATCGCGCGGGACGTCCTGCTCGCCCAGCACGTCGGCTCCCGGCTGCACGTGTGCCACGTGTCCACCGCCGGCTCGGTCGAGCTGATCCGCTGGGCGAAGGCCCGCGGCGTCGACGTCACCGCGGAGGTCACGCCGCACCACCTGCTGCTCACCGACCAGCTGGCCACCACCTACGACCCGGTCTTCAAGGTCAACCCGCCGCTGCGCGGAGCCGACGACGTGGCCGCGCTGCGGGCGGCGCTCGCCGACGGCACGATCGACGTGGTGGCCACCGACCACGCGCCGCACCCGGTCGAGGACAAGGACTGCGAGTGGGCCGCCGCGGCCTTCGGGATGCTCGGTCTGGAGACCGCACTCGGTGTCGTCGCCGAGGCGATGGTCGAGACCGGGCTGCTCGACTGGGCGGGCGTCGCCGACCGGATGGCTGCCGCCCCGGCCCGGATCGGCCGGCTGGCCGACCACGGCCGGCCGTTGGGCGTGGGCGAGCCGGCCAGCCTGACGCTCGTCGACCCCGCCGCTCGGCGCGTCGTCGACGCCACGGCCCTGGCCTCGAAGAGCCGCAACACGCCCTACGCCGGTCGCGAGCTGCCCACCCGGGTGGTCGCCACGTTCCTGCGGGGGCGCCCCACGGTGCTCGACGGGAAGCTGGCGTGACGGCGCCGTCGCTGCTCCAGGCGGCCGAGCCGGCCAGTCGGGCCGTGACCTCGTGGCCGGAGCGGGTCGGCCTCACGGTCGGCGTGCTGGCCGTCCTCGCGCTGGCCTTCCGGGGCATGCGCCGCGGGTGGCTGCGGCGGGCCCGCCGGTTCGCCGACCTGCCGGCCCCCCCACCGCTGGTGGGGCCGCCCGGCGAGCTGCTGGCGGGACCGTTCGACGGACGCTTCCTCGGCACCACCGTCGCCGGTGACTGGCTCGACCGGGTGGTCGCCCACGGGTTGGGGACGCCGAGCAGCTGCCGGGTGGCGGTGCGCCGCGACGGGGTGTGGGTCGAGCGCGGGGGCGCTCCGGGCCTGCTCGTGCCGCTCGCCGACCTGGTCGGCGCGCGGCTGGACAAGGGGCTGGCCGGGCGGGTCTACGAGGACGGCGGGGTCGTGGTGGTCACCTGGGTGCTCGGCGGACGCGAGCTGGACACCGGCCTGCGGCTGGCCGGGCCGGACGACGGGCCGGAGCTGGTCGAAGCGGTCGGGCGGCTGCTCGTGCCCAGCGCGGGAGGCCCCGCGTGAGCGCCCGCCCGGCGGCGGTGCTGGTGCTCGAGGACGGCCGCACGTTCCGCGGCGAGGCCTACGGCGCGGAGGGTGAGACCTTCGGCGAGGCCGTCTTCTGCACGGCCATGACCGGCTACCAGGAGACGCTGACCGACCCGTCCTACCACCGCCAGGTCGTCGTCATGACCGCGCCGCACGTGGGCAACACCGGCGTCAACGACGAGGATCCGGAGTCCGACCGGATCTGGGTGGCGGGCTACGTCGTCCGCGACCCGTCGCCGGTGGCGTCCTCCTGGCGGGCCCGCCGCAGCCTGGACGACGAGCTGGCCGGCCAGGGCGTGGTCGGGATCAGCGGCATCGACACCCGCGCGCTGACCCGGCACCTGCGCGACCGGGGGGCGATGCGGGTCGGCGTCTCGTCGGTCGAGGCCGACGCCCGGGCGCTGCACGAGCGGGTGCTGCTCAGCCCGGCCATGGCGGGCGCCGACCTGACCGCCGAGGTCACCACGGCCAGCCGCTACGTGGTCCCGGCGGTGGGGGCGAAGCGGTTCACCGTGGCCGCCCTCGACCTCGGCATCAAGGCGATGACGCCCCGGCTGCTGGCCGAGCGCGGCGTCGAGGTGCACGTCCTGCCCGCGGCGACGACGGCCGACGAGCTGCTGGGGCTCGACGTCGACGGGCTGTTCCTGTCCAACGGCCCCGGTGACCCGGCGACCGCCGACGCCGCGGTCGCGCTCACCCGGGCGGCGCTCACCGCCCGGCTGCCGGTGTTCGGGATCTGCTTCGGCAACCAGGTGCTCGGTCGGGCGCTGGGCTTCGGCACGTACAAGCTGAGGTTCGGCCACCGCGGCACGAACCAGCCGGTCCAGGATCGGGTCACCGGGCGGGTCGAGATCAGCGCCCACAACCACGGGTTCGCCGTCCAGGCCCCCGTCGACGTCGTCTCCGACTCGCCGTTCGGCCGGGTCGAGGTGAGCCACGTCTGCCTCAACGACGGTGTCGTCGAGGGGCTGCGCTGCCTGGACGCGCCGGCGTTCTCGGTGCAGTACCACCCGGAGGCGGCGGCCGGCCCGCACGACTCCGCCTACCTGTTCGACCGGTTCGTCGCGCTGATCGAGGGGACCCGCTGATGCCGCGGCGTGACGACATCGCCAGCGTGCTGGTCATCGGGTCGGGGCCGATCGTCATCGGCCAGGCCTGCGAGTTCGACTACTCCGGCACCCAGGCCTGCCGCGTCCTGCGCGCCGAGGGGCTGCGGGTGGTCCTGGTCAACAGCAACCCGGCGACGATCATGACCGACCCGGAGTTCGCGGACGCGACGTACGTCGAGCCGATCACGCCGGAGATCGTCACCCGGATCATCGAGCGCGAGCGGCCGGACGCGCTGCTCGCCACCCTGGGCGGGCAGACGGCGCTGAACGTCGCGGTCGCGCTGCACGAGGCCGGCGTGCTGGACGAGTACGGCGTCGAGCTCATCGGCGCGGACATCGACGCCATCCAGCGGGGCGAGGACCGCCAGCGGTTCAAGGAGATCGTGGCCTCGATCGGCGCCGAGAGCGCCCGCTCGGTCATCTGTCACACCATGGCGGACTGCCTGGATGCGGTCGGGCAGCTCGGCTACCCGGTCGTCGTCCGGCCGTCGTTCACCATGGGCGGCGCCGGCTCCGGCTTCGCCCACGACGAGGCGGACCTCCGGCGGATCGCCGGGGCGGGGCTGCAGGCCAGCCCTACGACCGAGGTGCTGCTCGAGGAGTCGATCCTCGGCTGGAAGGAGTACGAGCTCGAGCTGATGCGTGACCGCAACGACAACGTGGTCGTGGTCTGCTCGATCGAGAACGTCGACCCGATGGGCGTGCACACCGGGGACTCGGTGACGGTCGCCCCGGCGCTCACCCTCACCGACCGCGAGTACCAGCGGATGCGCGACGTCGCGATCCAGGTGATCCGCGCCGTCGGCGTCGACACCGGCGGCTGCAACATCCAGTTCGCGGTGAACCCCCAGGACGGGCGGCTCATCGTCATCGAGATGAACCCGCGGGTCTCCCGGTCTTCCGCCCTGGCGTCGAAGGCCACCGGATTCCCGATCGCCAAGATCGCCGCGCGGCTGGCCATCGGCTACACCCTCGACGAGATCCCGAACGACATCACCGGGGTCACCCCAGCGTCGTTCGAGCCGACCCTGGACTACGTCGTGGTCAAGGTTCCGCGGTTCGCGTTCGAGAAGTTCCCGCAGGCCGACCCGGCGCTCACGACGACGATGAAGAGCGTCGGGGAGGCGATGGCGCTCGGCCGGTCCTTCCCGGAGGCGTTGCAGAAGGCGCTGCGGTCCCTGGAGCGCCCGGAGGCGGTGCTGCACTGGCGCGGCGCGCCGGGGGACCGCGCGGCGCTCGTCGAGCAGGCCGGCCTGCCGCGCGACGGCCGGCTGACGGTCGTCCAGCAGGCGCTGCGCGCCGGCGCGACCGTGGCCGAGCTGCACGAGGCCAGTGGCATCGACCCGTGGTTCCTCGAGCAGCTGGTCGGCATCAACGCCCTCGCCGACGAGGTGCGCGAGGCCAGGGAGCTCACCGGTGCGCTGCTGCGCCGGGCGAAGCGCTCCGGCTTCTCCGACCGGCAGGTGGGGGAGCTGCGCGGGCTGGGCGAGGACGTCGTCCGTGGGGTGCGGCACGCGCTCGGGATCCGGCCGGTGTTCAAGACGGTGGACACCTGCGCCGCCGAGTTCGAGGCCCACACGCCCTACCACTACTCGACCTACGACGAGGAGACGGAGGTCAGGCCGCGGGAGCGACCGGCCGTGCTGATCCTCGGCAGCGGCCCGAACCGGATCGGCCAGGGCATCGAGTTCGACTACTCGTGCGTGCACGCAGCACTCACCCTGCGCGAGGCCGGGTACGAGACGGTGATGGTCAACTGCAACCCGGAGACCGTCTCGACCGACTACGACACCAGCGACCGGCTGTACTTCGAGCCGCTCACCCTGGAAGACGTCCTGGAGGTCTACCACGCCGAGCTGGCGGCGGGACCGGTCGCCGGCGTCGTGGTCCAGCTCGGCGGCCAGACCCCGCTCGGCCTGGCCCAGCCGCTGAAGGACGCGGGCGTCCCCGTCGTCGGCACCACGCCCGAGGCGATCCACCTGGCCGAGGAGCGCGGGGCGTTCGGCCGGGTGCTGGCGGCGGCCGGCCTGCCCGCACCGCGCTACGGCATGGCCTCGACCTATCCCGAGGCGCGGGCCATCGCCGCCGAGATCGGCTACCCGGTGCTCGTGCGGCCGTCGTACGTGCTCGGCGGCCGTGGCATGGAGATCGTCTACGACGACGCCGTCCTCGAGGGGTACATCGAGCGGGCCACCCAGATCAGCCCCGAGCACCCGGTGCTCGTCGACCGGTTCCTCGACGACGCGGTCGAGATCGACGTGGACGCGCTGTTCGACGGGGACGAGCTGTACCTCGGTGGAGTCATGGAGCACATCGAGGAGGCCGGCATCCACTCCGGTGACTCGGCCTGCGTGCTGCCGCCGATCACGCTGGGCCGGGCCGAGATCGACCGGATCCGCCGCTCCACCGAGGCCATCGCCCGCGGTGTGGGGGTGCGCGGCCTGCTCAACGTCCAGTACGCGCTGGTGGCCGACGTGCTGTACGTGCTCGAGGCCAACCCCCGGGCGTCGCGCACGGTGCCGTTCGTGTCCAAGGCGACGGCGGTCCCGCTGGCCAAGGCCGCCGCGCGGGTCATGATGGGCGAGTCCATCGCCGCGCTGCGCGCCTCGGGGCTGCTGCCGGCCTCCGGCGACGGCGGCACGCTGCCGCTGGACGCGCCGATCGCGGTGAAGGAGGCGGTCCTGCCGTTCGGCCGCTTCCACGGCGTCGACACGGTGCTCGGGCCGGAGATGCGCTCGACCGGCGAGGTGATGGGCATCGACGCGCTGTTCGGGACGGCGTTCGCCAAGTCCCAGCTCGCCGCCTACAGCGGAGGGCTGCCCACCAAGGGGCGGGCCTTCGTCACGGTGGCGAACCGCGACAAGCGCTCGATGGTGTTCCCGGTCAAGCGGCTGGCCGACCTCGGGTTCGAGATCCTGGCCACCGAGGGCACCGCCGAGGTCCTCCAGCGCAGCGGGGTCCCGGCGAGCGTCGTCCGCAAGCACTTCCAGGCCGACGACGGCACGCTGGACGCCGTGCAGCGGATCCTGGCCGGCGAGATCGACCTCATCGTCAACACCCCGTACGGCGTGGGTGCGCGCCTCGACGGCTACGAGATCCGCACCGCCGCGGTGACCCGAGGGGTGCCCTGCATCACGACCGTCCAGGGCCTCGGCGCGGCCGTCCAGGGCATCGAGGCGGTGGCCCGAGGGGAGATCGGCGTGCGCTCCCTGCAGGAGTACGGTCGGGCCCTGCGAGCGAGCCGAGGAGGATCCTGATGCCGGTGCAGGTGCGCGGCGAGGTGCTGTCGACCCGGCGGGTCGGCGACTACCACGCGCTCACCCTGGTCGCGCCCGGCATCGCCGACGGCACCCGGCCGGGGCACTTCGTGGCGCTGGCCGTCGGCGGCGACGACTCCTCGATGCTGCTGCGCCGGGCGTTCTCGATCTACCGGGTGCAGGAGCGGGGGGTGTACGGCGGGACGGTCGAGATCGTGTTCGCCGTGCACGGCCGCGGGACGGCCTGGCTGGCGCGCCGTCGCCCGCACGACCCGATCGACGTGGTGGGCCCGCTCGGTCGTCCGTTCGCGCTGCCCAAGGAGCCGGTGACCGCCACCCTGGTCGGCGGCGGGTACGGCTCCGCGCCGCTGTTCTCCCTCGCCGAGCAGCTGCGCCGGCGGGGGTGCCGGGTCGACTTCGTGCTCGGCGCGGCCACCGAGGCCCGGCTGTTCGGCGCGCTGGAGGCCAAGCGGATGTCCACCCAGGTGGCCATCACGACCGAGGACGGCTCGCTGGGGGAGCGCGGGCTGGTGACCGACGTGCTGCCGCAGATGGTCGAGCGGTCCGGGTCGGACGTCGTCTACGCCTGCGGCCCGATGGGCATGCTGAAGGCGGTCAGCGAGATCGCCACGGCCTACGGGGCGCACAGCCAGTGCGCCGTCGAGGAGGCGATGGCCTGCGGGATCGGGGTCTGCATGACCTGCGTCCTGCCGGTCGTCGGCGACGACGGGACCACCCGGATGGTCCGCTCCTGCGTCGACGGGCCGGTGTTCAACGGCGAGCGGGTGCGCTGGGACGACGTCGGCACGATCCCGACCGGCACCGTCGGAGCCCCCGCATGACCCGGATGCGGATCACCACGGATCGCCCGGGCGAGACGCCCCTGCCCGAGGTGGACATGGCCACCCGGCTGGCCGGGCTCGACCTCCCGTCGCCGGTGCTCACCGCCTCCGGCTGCGCCGCGGCCGGCCGCGAGCTCGACCAGTTCTTCGACATCACCGAGATCGGCGCGGTGGTCACCAAGTCGATCATGCTGCGGCCGCGGTCCGGCCGGCCGACCCCGCGGATGGCCGAGACGCCGAGCGGCATGCTCAACTCGATCGGGCTGCAGGGCCCGGGCATCGACGAGTTCCTCGAGCGTGACCTGGCCTGGCTGCGGGGTCGCGGGGCGCGCACCGTGGTGTCCATCGCGGGCGGCACCGTCGACGAGTACACCAAGCTGGCCCAGCGGCTGCGGCACGCCGACGGGGTCGCCGCGGTGGAGGTGAACATCTCCTGCCCCAACGTCGAGGACCGCGGCGAGGTCTTCGCCTGCGACCGAGACGCGGCCGCCCAGGTGGTGTCGGCCGTCCGCCGGGCCACCGCCCCGGGGGTGCCGGTGCTGGCCAAGCTCTCGCCGGACGTCACCGACATCGTCTCGATCGCGGAGTCGGTGGTCGGCGCCGGCGCCGACGGGCTCTCCATGATCAACACCTTGCTGGGGATGGTCATCGACACCGACACCCTGCGACCGGCGCTGGCGGGGACCACCGGCGGGCTGTCCGGCCCGGCGATCCGACCGGTCGCCGTCCGGGCGGTCTGGCAGGTGCACGCCGCGCTGCCGGACGTGCCGATCCTCGGGATGGGCGGAATCCGCACCGGACTGGACGCGCTGGAGTTCGTGCTCGCCGGGGCGAGCGCGGTCTCGGTGGGCACCGTGGTGTTCAACGACCCTCGCGCGCCGCTTCGGGTGGCCCACGAGCTGCAGCGCGCGCTCGGCGAACGCGGGTTCGTCCGGTTCGCCGACGCCGTCGGGCACGCCCACCGCGCGCTGGCCGAGCACCAGACCACCGCCGATCCGCGCGAGGCGCCCGAGCCGGCGACCACGCCGGCCGGCGGCCGGCCGTGAGCGGCCGCGCACCGGTCGCGGTCGCGCTCGACACCGCCGCGGCCGAGACCGCCGTCGCCTGGGCGGCCGCCGTCGGCCCGCACGTCTCGACCGTGAAGGTGGGGCTCGAGCTCTACCTGAGGCACGGGGCGTCGGTCGTCCATCAGGTCCGGGCCGCCAGCGGGGGACGGGCGCTGTTCCTCGACCTCAAGCTGCACGACATCCCCGCCACGGTGGCCGGGGCTGCGGCGTCGGTGGCCCACCTGGAGCCGGACTTCCTGACCGTGCACGCCAGCGGCGGCTCGGCCATGGTGCGCGCCGCCGCCGACGCGCTGCCCGGCTGCCGGGTGGCCGCCGTGACGGTGCTCACCTCCCTCACCGACGCCGACCTCGCCGCGGTCGGGCTGGCCGGCCCGTCGCTGGACGCCGCCCGGCGGCTGGCCGTGCTCGCCGTGGACGCCGGGGCCCGGGCGCTGGTCTGCTCCCCGCGCGAGGTCGCGGCCGTGCGCGCCGTCGTCGGCCCCGACGTCACCCTGATCACCCCAGGGGTGCGGCCGGTCGGCACCGCGAGCGGCGACCAGGCTCGGGTGGCCACCCCCGAGCAGGCGCTGGCCGACGGCGCCGACCTGCTCGTCGTCGGCCGGCCGATCACCGCGGCCGACGACCCCGCCGAGGCGGCCCGGGTGCTGGCCGCCCACCTGGCTGGCCCCTGACCGACGCACCGGCGTAGCGTCGCGGGATGACGACGAACCCGGCCGGCCCGACCGATCTGGTCCGCACGAGGCTGACCCTGCACCGCCTCGCCGAGCACGTGGTGAGCCCCGCCCGCCGGGCCGTCACCGGCCGGATCGGCCTGGTGCCCGCCCCCGGCGGGTTCGCGACGCCGCCGTTCGGCGACGACGGGCGGGTGGTCGGCGTCGACGGCCTCGAGCTGGTCGTCCGTGACGCCACCGGCGAGCAGCGGGCGCCGCTGACGACCCTGCGCGCGGCGGCCCGCCTGGCCGGCGTCCCGGACGACGTGCCGGACGCCGACGCCCCGCTGGAGCTCGACCCCGCCGCGGTGGCCGAGCTGGCCCGGTGGTGGCAGCTCGGCTTCGACGCCATCGCCGCGCTCCTGGCCGAGATCCCCGGCGGCGACGCCGTCGAGGTCTGGATCTGGCCGGAGCACTTCGACGTCGGCACCGCGGTCGACCGGGTCAACTACGGCGCCTCACCGGGCGACGACACGATCCCGCAGCCGTACCTCTACGTCGGCCCCTGGGACGGCCCGCCGTCCGGCGACCCGTTCTGGAACGCACCCTTCGGCGCGGCCCGGACGGCCGAGCAGATCTCAGGGGTCGCGCACGCGCTGCAGTTCCTGCGCGAGGGACGCCGGCGGGCCGAGACGTTGCCCCCGGCGGACCCGACTCGCTAGGTTCCGGGGCGTCCCGCACCCGACCTGGCCGAGGTGACCCGTCGTGGCACTGCCCCCGTTGACGCCCGAACAGAGGGCCGCGGCCCTGGCGAAGGCCGCCCTCGCCCGCCGCGAGCGGGCCGAGGTCAAGAACCGGCTCAAGCACGCGGGGGCGTCCCTCGCCGACGTGCTGCGGCAGGGGCACACCAACGCGGCGATCGGCAAGATGCGGGTCTCCGCCCTGCTGGAGGCGATGCCGGGGGTGGGCAAGGTGCGGGCCCGGCAGATCATGGCCGAGATCGGCATCTCCGAGACCCGGCGGGTCCGGGGACTCGGCGCCCAGCAGGTCGCGATGCTGGAGCGCGAGTTCGGCGGTGCCTGACGCGGGACCGCCCCGGCTGACCGTGCTGTCCGGCCCGTCGGGCGTGGGCAAGTCCACCGTGGTCCGGGAGATCCGGGCCAGGCACCCTCGGCTGTGGCTGTCGGTCTCGGCGACGACCCGGCACCCGCGCCCGGGCGAGGTCGACGGCGTCCACTACCGATTCGTCGACGACGTCGAGTTCGACCGGCTGGTCGCCGACGGCGAGCTGCTCGAGTGGGCGACGTTCGCCGGCCACCGGTACGGCACGCCCACCGCGGGCGTGCTCGAGCACCTGGCCGCGGGGGTGCCGGTGCTGCTGGAGATCGACGTCCAGGGGGCCCGGCAGGTGCGCACCCGGATGCCCGAGGCGTTGTTCGTGTTCCTGGCGCCGCCGAGCTGGGACGAGCTGGTGCGCCGGCTGACCGGGCGGGGCACCGAGCCGCCGGACGTGGTCGAGCAGCGGCTGCAGGCGGCCCGGTCCGAGCTGGCCGCCGAGGCGGACTTCGACGTGACGATCGTCAACACGACGGTCCGGCAGGTCGTCGACCGCCTGCTAATCTTGATGGGCTGCGCGGACCAGGTCGCAGCCGACTAGGCCAACCGCCACCCCGAGCCGACCGAAGGGCCCCCCTTGTCCGGCACTGCTGCTGCTCCCGAGGGCATCACCAACCCGCCCATCGACGAGCTCCTCGAGGCCACCGACTCCAAGTACAGCCTCGTCCTCTACGCCGCGAAGCGCGCGCGCCAGATCAACGCGTACTACTCCCAGCTCGGCGAGGGCCTGCTCGAGTACGTCGGACCGCTGGTCGAGACGCACGTGCAGGAGAAGCCGCTGTCCATCGCGCTGCGCGAGATCAACGCCGGCCTGCTGACCGCCGAACCGGTCGACGAGTAGACCCGGCACGGGGCACCGGCATGACCCGCCCGACCAGGGTCGCCAGGGTCGTCCTTGGCGTCAGCGGCGGGATCGCCGCCTACAAGGCGTGCGAGCTGCTGCGCCAGCTCACCGAGTCCGGGCACGACGTGCAGGTCGTCGCCACGCCGGCGGCCCTGCGCTTCGTCGGCGCGGCCACCTGGGCCGCCCTGTCCGGGCACCCGGTCGGCACCGACCTCTGGGACGACGTCCACGAGGTGCCGCACGTGCGGATCGGCCAGGACGCCGACCTGGTCGTCGTCGCCCCGGCGACTGCCGACCTGCTGGCCCGCATGGCGCACGGCCTGGCCGACGACCTGCTCACCGCCACCCTGCTCACCGCGCGCTGCCCGGTCGTGCTGGCCCCCGCGATGCACACCGAGATGTGGGAGCACCCGGCGACCCGCGCCAACGTGGCCACCCTGCGCAGCCGCGGCGTGCACGTCATCGAGCCCGCCGTCGGTCGGCTCACCGGTGCGGACTCCGGGGCCGGGCGGCTGCCCGAGCCCGAGCAGATCGCGGCGCTCTGCCGGCAGGTCCTCGGTGGGGCCGCGCGGGGGCGCGACCTCGGTGGACGCCGGGTCGTCGTCAGCGCGGGCGGCACCCGCGAGCCGCTCGACCCAGTGCGCTTCCTGGGCAACCGCTCGTCGGGCCGTCAGGGGTACGCGCTGGCCGCTACCGCCCTCGCGCGGGGGGCGGAGGTCACCCTGGTCGCCGCCAACGTCGCGCTGCCCGACCCACCGGGGGCCGAGGTCGTGCGGGTCACCACGGCCGAGGAGATGCGCCGGGCGGTGCTGGTCGCCGCGGCCGCTGCGGACGCCGTGGTGATGGCGGCGGCGGTGGCCGACTTCCGGCCGGCCGCCACCAGCCCGACCAAGATCAAGAAGACCGAGGCCGACCCGGAGCCGATCGTGCTCGCCCGCACCCCCGACATCCTGGCCGAGCTGTCCGCGGCGCGCGCCCGGCCCGGGCAGGTCGTGGTCGGGTTCGCCGCCGAGACCGACGACGTCCTCGCGCACGGCGCGGCCAAGCTGGCCCGCAAGGGCTGCGACCTGCTGGTCGTCAACCGGGTCGGGGCCGACGCCGGGTTCGAGTCGACCGACAACGAGGCGGTGGTGCTGGGCGCCGACGGCAGCCGCACCGACGTGGCCCTGGGGCCCAAGGAGGCGCTCGCCGACGTGGTCTGGGACCTCGTCGTCAAGCGATGGTCCTGACCCGGGCGGTTAGACTGCGCCGACGCCGCCGGCCGAGCAGCCGAAGAGTCGAGCAGCCGAAGAAGAGGAGCACCGTGTCGCGCCGCCTGTTCACCTCCGAGTCGGTCACCGAGGGCCATCCCGACAAGATCGCCGACCAGATCAGCGACTCCGTCCTCGACGCCCTGCTGAAGGAGGACCCGCGCAGCCGGGTCGCCGTCGAGACGCTGGTGACCACCGGGCTCGTGCACGTCGCCGGCGAGGTGACGACCGAGGCCTACGCCGACATCCCGACCATCGTGCGCGAGCGGGTGCTGGAGATCGGCTACGACTCGTCCAAGAAGGGCTTCGACGGCAACTCCTGCGGGGTGTCGGTCTCGATCGGGTCGCAGTCGCCGGACATCGCCCAGGGCGTCGACGACGCCTACGAGGAGCGGCACGACCACTCCGCCGACCCGCTGGACCGGCAGGGCGCCGGTGACCAGGGTCTGATGTTCGGCTACGCCTGCCGCGACACGGCGGCGCTGATGCCCCTGCCGATCACGCTGGCGCACCGGCTGGCCCAGCGGCTCACCGCGGTGCGCAAGGAGGGCGTGATCCCCTACCTGCGTCCCGACGGCAAGACCCAGGTGACCATCGAGTACGACGGCCAGCGTCCGGTCCGGCTGGACACCGTCGTCGTGTCCACCCAGCACGCCAGCGACATCGACCTGGAGACGCTGCTGCAGCCGGACGTCGAGGAGTTCGTCGTTCGGCCGGTGCTCGCCGACCTCGGCCTCGGCCTCGACCACGACCTGGACCTGGACATCTCGGACTTCCAGGTGCTGGTCAACCCCACCGGGCGGTTCGAGGTCGGCGGCCCGATGGGCGACGCCGGGCTCACCGGTCGCAAGATCATCATCGACACGTACGGCGGGATGGCCCGGCACGGGGGCGGCGCGTTCTCCGGCAAGGACCCGTCCAAGGTCGACCGCTCCGGTGCCTACGCCATGCGCTGGGTCGCCAAGCACGTCGTCGCCGCCGGGCTCGCCGAGCGCTGCGAGGTGCAGGTGGCGTACGCGATCGGCAAGGCGCACCCGGTCGGGCTGTTCGTCGAGACGTTCGGCACCGGCGCGCTGCCGGACGGCCGGATCCAGCAGGCCGTGGTCGAGGTGTTCGACCTGCGTCCGGCGGCGATCATTCGCGACCTCGACCTGCTGCGTCCCATCTACGCGCAGACCGCCGCCTACGGGCACTTCGGCCGCGAGCTGCCGGACTTCACCTGGGAGCGCACCGACCGGGTCGACGCGCTGCGCTCCGCCGCGGGCCTCTGAGACCTGTCAGGGTGACGACGACCCATGGGTCGTCGTCACCCTGACAGGTCTCGGGGGGTCGGGGGCCGCTGGTAGGAAGGGGACCGTGAGCGGGTCCCGGCCGGAGCAGCTGGCGCTGGTGCGCGAGCGGGTCCGCCGGGCCCGGCCGAAGCCGCCGGACGCGCCAGCAGCCGACCGGCCGGTCGGCCGGGTCGCGGTCGACGTCCCGCTCGCCCACCTGGACCGCCCGTTCGACTACCTGGTCCCCTCGTCGATGGACGCCGCCGCGGTGCCCGGGTGCCGGGTCAGGGTCCGTTTCTCCGGACAGCTGGTCGGCGGGTTCCTGCTCGAGCGGGTGGCGGAGTCCGCGCACGGCGGGCGGCTGGCCCGGCTGGACCGGGTCGTGTCCCCCGAGCCGGTGCTCAGCCCGGCGATCGGGGCGCTGGCGCGCGAGGTGGCCGACCGGTACGCCGGCACCCTCGCCGACGTGCTGCGGCTCGCCGTCCCTCCCCGGCACGCCGCCGCCGAGGCACGGCCGTCGGCCGACCCGGTGCTGCCGCCGCCGGCCCCGGACCCGGCCGGCTGGTCGGCCTACCCCGCCGGTCCGGCGTTCCTCCACGGGGTTCGCGACGGGCGGGCGCCGCGGGCCGTGTGGACCGCCCTGCCCGGCCCCGGGTGGGTCGACGACGTCGGTCGGGCGGTCGCGGTGGCCCTGGCGGCCGGCCGGGGCGCGCTCGTCGTCGTCCCCGACCACCGCGACGTGACGCGGATCGGTGCCGCGGTCGCCGCTGCCTGCGGGCCTGGCCGGCACGTCGAGCTGACCGCCGACGCGGGGCCGCGGGAGCGCTTCAGCCGGTTCCTCGCCGTCCGCCGGGGGGCCGTGCGCGCCGTCGTCGGCACCCGAGCCGCGATGTTCGCGCCGGTGGCCGACCTGGGCCTGCTCGTGCTCTGGGACGACGGCGACGACCTGCACGCCGAGCGGCACGCGCCCTACCCGCACGCTCGCGAGGTGCTGACCCTGCGCTCCCACCTCGAGCAGGCCGCGCTGCTGCTCGGCGGCGTCGCCCGGACCGCGGAGGCCCAGCTGCTGCTCGACACCGGCTGGGCGCACCCGGTCGAGGCGCCCAGGGCGGTGGTCCGAGCGGCGGCGCCGCAGGTACGGGCCGCGGGCAGCGACGCCGACCTCGCCGCCGACCCGGCCGCGCGCAGCGCCCGGCTGCCCACCCAGGCCTGGCGGGTCGCCCAGGACGCCCTGCGGCTGGGGCCGGTGCTCGTGCAGGTGCCCCGGCGGGGCTACCTGCCCGCGCTGGCCTGCGAGACCTGCCGAGCCCCCGCGCGCTGTCCGGAGTGCGCGGGGCCGCTCGCCCTGCGGTCCGGGGCCGGGCTGCCGTCGTGCCGCTGGTGCGGCCGTACGGCTGGCGGCTGGCGCTGCCCGACCTGCGACGGCGTCGCCCTGCGGGCGGCGGTGGTCGGTGCGGGGCGCACGGCCGAGGAGCTCGGCCGGGCGTTCCCGGGGGTGCCGGTGGTCCGCTCGGGCGGCGACGGCGTCCTCGGCTCGGTCGGCCCGCGCCCCGCCCTGGTGGTGGCCACCCCCGGGGCCGAGCCGGTCGCCGACGGGGGGTACGCCGCGGCCCTGCTGCTCGACGGGTGGGCGCTGCTCGGCCGGGCCGACCTGCGGGCCGGCGAGGAGGCGCTGCGCCGCTGGCTGGTCGCCGCCTCCCTCGTCCGTCCAGGGACCGACGGCGGCCGGGTCGTCGTGCTGGCCGACGCCGAGCTGGCCCCGGTCCAGGCCCTGCTGCGCTGGGACCCGGCCGGGGCAGCAGCCCGCGACCTGGCCGAGCGGGAGCGGCTGGGGCTCCCTCCGGCGGTGCGGCTGGCGGAGCTGACCGGCCCGGCCGAGGCCGTCGCCGACCTGCTGGGCGCCCTGCGGCTGCCGCCGTCCGCCCGGGTGCTCGGCCCGCTGCCCGACGAGACCGGCGACCCGGAGCGGGCGCGGGCGCTGGTCCGGGCGCCGCGGGCCGACGGTGCGGCGCTGTCCGCCGCCCTGCGAGCGGGCCAGGCCGGCCGCAGCGCGCGCAAGGCCGGCGA
>DAIRVJ010000001.1:13164-13262 GCA_036802895.1 Candidatus Nanopelagicales bacterium | reverse complement strand
CGCAAGGCCGGCGAGTTCGTCACCGTCCGGGTCGACCCGGTGTCCGTCGGCTGATTCTGGCCGGCGTGCGCGACGATGGACCGGTGGCTGCCCCAGAC
>DAIRVJ010000001.1:11413-13064 GCA_036802895.1 Candidatus Nanopelagicales bacterium | reverse complement strand
ACCGAGGTCCTCGACACCGAGGTCCTCGACACCGAGGTCCTCGACACCGAGGTCCTCGACACCGAGGTCCCGGACACCGCGGTCCCGGACACCGTGGTGTTCGACCTCGGCGGCGTGCTCGTCGAGTGGGATCCGCGCCGGCTGTTCCGGACGCTGTTCGACGACCCGGCGCGGATGGAGTGGTTCCTCCGCTCGATCTGCACGCCGGAGTGGAACCACTCGATCGATTGCGGTCGGCGGCGGGCCGAGGCCGAGGCCGACCTGGTCGCCCGGCACCCAGAGTGGGCGCCGCAGATCCGGGCCTACAACGCCCGCTGGGCCGAGATGCTCGGCGGTGAGATCGTCGGCTCGGTCGCGGTGCTCGAGGAGCTCGCCGCCGGCGGCCGGCGACTGCTGGCCCTGACCAACTGGTCGGCGGAGACCTTCCCGGTCGCTCGCGAGCGGTTCGCCTGCCTGCGCCGGTTCGAGGGCATCGTCGTCTCGGGGGAGGAGGGCGTCGCCAAGCCGGAGCCGGCGATCTTCCACACGCTGCTCGACCGCTACGCCGTCGACCCCCGCCGAGCGGTGTTCGTCGACGACAAGCCGGCGAACGTCTCGGTCGCGGCCGAGCTGGGGCTGACCGGGCTGCTGTTCACCGACCCCCCGACGCTGCGCGCCGATCTCGAGCGGCTGGGCGTGCTCGGCACGACGATGGCCGCCGACCTGCAGCCGTAGACTGAAGCGATCATCCAGCGGACCCAGTGTCGGACCCAGAACGGAGGGGATGTCGTGGCCGTCCAGCCGATCCGACTGTTCGGCGACCCCGTCCTGCGCACGCCGGCGGACCCGGTGACCGACTTCGACAAGGAGCTGCGCGTCCTAGTCAAGGACCTCACCGACACGATGATGGACGCGCCCGGTGTCGGGCTGGCCGCGCCCCAGCTCGGTGTGTCCCTGCGGGTGTTCACCTACTGCGTCGACGACGTCCTCGGCCACCTGGTGAACCCGATCCTCGACCTGTCCGACGAGCAGCAGGACGGCGACGAGGGATGCCTGTCCATCCCGGATCTCACGTTCCCCACCAAGCGGGCGCTGCGGGCGGTCGCCCGCGGCTTCGACCAGTACGGCGAGCCGGTCACCGTCGAAGGCAGCGACCTGCTCGCCCGGTGCGTCCAGCACGAGACCGACCACCTCGACGGCGTGCTGTTCATCGACCGGCTCGACCGCGAGACCCGCAAGCTCGCCCTCAAGGCGATCCGCGAGGCGGAGTGGTCCGGCGGCCCGATCCCCAACGTCAAGATCAGCCCGCACTACACCTACGGCACGGCGCTGTAGGCGTGCGGCTGCTCTTCGCTGGCACCCCCGCGGCGGCGCTGCCCTCGCTCGAGGCGCTGCTGGAGTCCCGGCACCGGGTCGTCGCGGTGCTCACCCGGCCGGACGCCCCGGTCGGCCGGGGCCGCCGGCTGACGCCCTCCCCGGTCGCCGAGGCGGCCCTGGCCGCCGACCTCGAGGTGCTGCGACCGGCGTCCCCGGGCGACCCGGCGTTCCTGGCCCGGCTGGCCGAGCTGGCACCCGACTGCGCCCCGGTCGTCGCCTACGGCGCCCTCCTGCCGCGGGCCGCCCTGGACGTGCCGCGGCACGGCTGGGTCAACCTGCACTTCTCCCTGCTGCC
>DAIRVJ010000001.1:0-11313 GCA_036802895.1 Candidatus Nanopelagicales bacterium | reverse complement strand
TTGGTCCGCTCGACCACCCCCGAGCCGGGAGCCTGGACGACGTTCCGCGGGCAGCGGCTCGGCCTGGGGCCGGTCTGGCCCGACGACGGCCGCTCCGACCTGGCCCCGGGCGAGCTCGCGGCCGGCCGGGCCGAGGTGTGGGTCGGCACCGGGGGCGGTGCGGTCCGGCTCGGCGACGTACGGGCCCCGGGCAAGCGGCCGATGCCGGCGGCCGACTGGTCCCGCGGGGTCCGGCTGCGCCCCGGCGAAAGGCTGGGCGGATGACCGGGCCACGCCGACCCACCCCTCGGGCGAACCGTCCCGCGGGGCGGCCTTACCGCCGGCCGCAGCCGGACGACGCCCGCCGGGCGGCCTACGACCTGCTGCGCGCGGTCGACGAGCGCGACGCCTACGCCAACCTGGTGCTGCCCGGCCTGCTCCGTGCGCGCCGCCTCGAGGGGCGGGACGCCGGGTTCGCCACCGAGCTGGCCTACGGCACGCTGCGGCTGCGTGGACGGCACGACGCGGTGCTGGCCGCCTGCGTCGACCGACCGCTCGACGAGGTCGACCCCCCGGTGCTCGACCTGCTGCGGCTCGGCACCCACCAGCTGCTGGCCATGCGGGTGCCCGCGCACGCGGCGGTCGCGGCGACGGTCGAGCTGGCGCGCGCGGTCGTCGGCGAGGGCCGGTCGGCGTTCGTCAACGCGGTGCTCAGGAAGGTCGCCGGCGCCGACCTGGACACCTGGCTGGAGCGGGTGCTGCCCGACGCGTCGACCGACCCGGTCGGTCAGCTGGCCGTCCGGCACTCCCATCCGCGCTGGGTCGTCGACGCGCTGCGCGACGCCCTGGGCGGGTCGCTGGCGGAGACGGAACGGCTGCTCGCCGCCGACAACGAGCCGGCTGGGGTGACCCTGGTCGCGCGCCCCGGCCGCTGCACGGTGGAGGAGCTGACCGCCGCCGGCGCCCAGCCGGGTCGGTGGTCGCCGTACGCGGCCGCCTGGCCGGCGGGGGACCCGCGGGCGCTGCGCGCCGTCGTCGAGACGCGGGCGGGCGTGCAGGACGAGGGCAGCCAGCTCGTCGCGCTCGCCCTGGCCGGCGCCCCGCTCGACGGCCCGGACACCCGCTGGCTGGACCTGTGCGCCGGCCCGGGCGGCAAGGCCGCGCTGCTCGGCGGGCTGGCCGCCCAGCGCGGCGCGCGGCTGCTGGCCGCGGAGCTGGCCCCGCACCGGGCCACCCTGGTCGCCCGGACCGTGGGGTCGACGGCGGACGTCGTGGTGGCCGACGCGCTCGCCGGGCCGTGGCGACCCGGCTCGTTCGACCGGGTCCTCGCCGACGTCCCGTGCTCCGGGCTGGGCGCGCTGCGCCGGCGACCCGAGGCGCGCTGGCGACGGCGGCCGGCCGACCTGCCCGGGCTCGGCGCCCTGCAGCGGGCCCTGCTCGGCGCCGCGCTGGACGCCGTCCGGCCGGGCGGGCTGGTCGGCTACGTGACCTGCTCGCCGCACCTGGCGGAGACCCGGGTCGTCGTCGACGACGTGCGCCGCTCCCGCGGGGACGCCGACCTGGTCGACGCACGCCCGTTCCTGCCCGATGTCCCGGACCTCGGGGACGGGCCGACCGTGCAGCTGTGGCCGCACGTGCACGGCACCGACGCGATGTTCCTGGCGCTCCTGCGCCGACGGTCACCGACGGCGGGCTAGCCTGGCCGCCGTGGGGATCCAGATCGCGCCGAGCATCCTGAGCGCCGACTTCGCCCGGCTCGCCGACGTGGCCGCCGCCGTCGAGGGGCACGCCGACTGGCTGCACGTCGACGTCATGGACAACCACTTCGTGCCGAACCTGACGATCGGCCTGCCGGTCGTCGAGAGCCTGCTCAAGGCGACCGGCCTGCCGCTGGACTGCCATCTGATGATCGCCGACCCGGACCGCTGGGCGCCCGCCTACGCCGAGGCGGGGGCCGGGTCGGTGACGTTCCACGCCGAGGCCGCGCACGCCCCCGTCCGGCTGGCCCGCGAGCTGCGCCGGCTGGGCAGCCGGGCCGGGCTCGGGCTGAAGCCGGCGACCCCCGTCGAGCCGTACGCGGACCTGCTGCCCGAGCTCGACATGCTGCTGCTGATGACCGTCGAGCCGGGCTTCGGCGGCCAGCCGTTCCTGGACGTCGTGCTGCCCAAGGTTCGCCGGGCCCGCGAGCTGCTCGACCGGCACGGCGGGCAGGTGTGGCTGCAGGTCGACGGCGGCATCTCGCCGGAGACGGTCGAACGGGCGGCCGACGCGGGCGCCGACGTGTTCGTGGCCGGGTCGGCCGTGTACGCCGCCGCCGACCCCGGGGCCGTCGTCGACGGCCTGCGGGCCGCGGCCGAGGCCCGCAGCGCGGCCCGCCGCGCGTAGACTGGCGGCGCAAGCGACAGCAGCGTGCTCCGGGGTCGGTGCAAGTCCGAACCGGCGGTGACAGTCCGCGACCCGGCCGAAGCCATCGGCCGGTTGACCCGGTGGAACTCCGGGACCGACGGTGAGAGTCCGGATGGGAGGCGCACGCGCGGGTCGCGGCGTGGTGCCGGCCTCGGCACGACCGTCCGCGGCACCGTCCCGTGGTCCCCGGAGCCCGCCCGAGCGGTGCAGGAGGCGGACCCGGTGGCCAGCCCGACCGAGGTGCAGGCGATGCGCCGCGCCCTCGACCTGGCGCGGTCGCCCGACGTCCCCCGGGGGCCGAACCCGCGAGTCGGCTGCGTGCTGCTCGCGCCGGACGGCCGGGTCGTCGCCGAGGGGCACCACCGCGGAGCCGGCACCCCGCACGCCGAGGCCGCCGCGCTCGCCGCCGCGGGCGACGCGGCCCGCGGCGCGACCGCCGTCGTGACCCTCGAGCCGTGCGCGCACACCGGGCGCACCGGTCCGTGTGCTCAGGCGCTGCTCGCCGCCGGCGTGTCCAGGCTCGTCTACGCGCAGGCCGACACCGGGCCGGTCGCCGCCGGGGGCGCCGCCCTGCTGCAGGCGGCCGGGGTGGACGTCGAGGGCGGCCTGCTGGCCGACCAGGCCGCCGCGGTCAACCCGGAGTGGACGTTCGCGCTCACCCACGGGCGCCCCTTCGTCACCTGGAAGCTGGCCGCGTCGCTGGACGGCCGGGTGGCCGCCGCCGACGGGACCAGCCGGTGGATCAGCTCGCCGGAGTCCCGCGCCGATGCGCACGCGATGCGCGCCGAGGTCGACGCGATCGTGGTCGGCACGGGGACCGTCCTCGCCGACGACCCGGCCCTGACCGCGCGTGGCCCGGACGGCCGACCCGGGCCGGTCCAGCCGCTGCGGGTCGTGGTCGGCGACCGGCCGGTGCCGCCCACCGCCGCCGTGCTCGACCCGTCGGTGGGGTCCGCGGCCGTCTACCCGACCCGCGACGTCGCCGCGGTGCTGGCCGAGCTGCACGCCCACGACGTCCAGCACGTGCTGCTCGAGGGCGGGCCGACCGTGGCCGGCGCCTTCGTGGCCGGTCACCTCGTCGACCGAGTCGTCGCCTACGTCGCCCCGCTGCTGCTCGGTGCCGGTCCGGCCGCCCTCGACGGCGGGGGCGTCGCCACCCTGGCCGAGGCGCTGCGCCTGGAGCCGGTCGAGGTGAGCCGGCTCGGTCCCGACGTGAAGATCGTCGCGCGGGTCGTCCGCGCCGAGGGAGGCTGACCGACGTGTTCACCGGCATCGTGGAGGAGCTCGGCCAGGTCGTCGCGCTGGACGGCTCGGCCGACTCGGCGCGGATCACCGTGCGCGGCCCGCTGGTGACCGAGGACGCGGCCAGGGGCGACTCGGTGGCCGTCAACGGCGTGTGCCTGACCGTCGTCGACGTGGCCGACGGCACGTTCACGGCCGACGTGATGGCCGAGACGCTGGGCCGCACGGCGCTCGGCCACCTGCGGCCGGGCAGCCGGGTCAACCTGGAGCGCCCGGTGACGCTGCAGCAGCGCCTCGGCGGTCACCTCGTGCAGGGCCACGTCGACGGCGTCGGGCGAGTGCTGGCCCGCACGCCGGGGGAGCACTGGGAGGTTGTACGGATCGGCCTGCCCCCGGACCTGGCCCGCTACGTGGTCGAGAAGGGGTCGATCACCGTCGACGGCGTCTCGCTGACCGTCGTCGAGGTCGGGGCGGACTCGTTCACGGTGAGCCTGATCCCCACGACGCTGGAGCTGACGACGCTCGGCCGGGCCCAGCCCGGCGACCCGCTGAACCTGGAGGTCGATGTGGTGGCCAAGTACGTCGAGCGCCTGCTCGGAGCGCGGACGTGACCGCGACCTCCGTGCCGGCCGGCCCGGGCAACGCCGCCGACTCCGGTGTCCGACCGGACGCCGGCGTGCGGCTGGACGCCGTCGTGGACGCCATCGCCGCGGTCCGGGCCGGGCAGCCCGTGGTCGTCGTCGACGACGAGGACCGCGAGAACGAGGGCGACCTGATCCTCGCCGCGGCGCGGGCCACCCCCGAGCTGGTCGGGTTCATGATCCGGCACACGTCCGGCTACATCTGCGTGGCGATGGAGGGCGCCGACCTGGACCGGCTCGACCTGCCGCCGATGACCCGGGTCAACGAGGACCGCCGCGGCACCGCCTACGCGGTGTCGGTCGACGCGCGCGACGTCGTCGCGACCGGGATCTCCGCGCTGGACCGGGCCCGCACGATCAAGGTGCTCAGCGACTCGGCGACCGAGCCGCACGACCTCACCCGGCCGGGCCACGTGGTGCCGCTGCGCGCCGTCGAGGGCGGGGTGCTGCGCCGGGCCGGGCACACCGAGGCGGCGGTCGACCTGGCCCGGCTGGCCGGGCTGTCGCCGGCCGGCGCGCTCTGCGAGATCGTCAACGACGACGGGTCGATGGCCCGGGCCCCCCAGCTGCGCGAGTTCGCCGACACCCACGGCCTGCTCATGATCTCCATCGCCGACCTGATCGCCCACCGCCGGCGCACCGAGCGGACCGTGGTCCGCGACGCCGAGACCGTGCTGCCCACCGCGCTGGGCGACTTCCGGGCCGTCGGGTTCGCCAGCGGGCTGGACGGCGTGGAGCACGTCGCGCTGGTCCGCGGCGAGATCGGGGACGGCGAGGACGTGCTCGTGCGGGTGCACTCCGAGTGCCTCACCGGCGACGTCTTCGGGTCCATGCGCTGCGACTGCGGTCCGCAGCTGCAGGCGGCGCTCGCGGCCGTGGCCGCCGAGGGGCGAGGGGTCGTGCTGTACGTGCGCGGGCACGAGGGCCGCGGGATCGGCCTGCTGCACAAGCTGCAGGCCTACCAGCTGCAGGACGCCGGCTCGGACACCGTCGACGCGAACCTCGAGCTCGGCCTGCCCGCGGACGCCCGGGAGTACGGGACCGGCGCGCAGATCCTGGCCGACCTGGGCGTGCGCTCGATGCGGCTGCTGACCAACAACCCGGCGAAGCGGGCCGGGCTCGAGGGCTACGGCCTGCGCGTGCTCGGCCGGGTCCCGCTGCCGGTGCACGCCACCGCGCAGAACCTGCGCTACCTGCAGACCAAGCGGGACCGGATGGGCCACGACTTTCCGGACGACCTCGCCGTGCACCCGGAGGGGAACCCCACGTGAGCGGCGCCGGGACGCCGGCCCTCGTCGTCGAGGGGGCCCAGGACCTGCGGGTGGCGGTGGTGGCCGCCCAGTGGCACGCCACCGTCATGGACGGCCTGCTGGCCGGGGCGCTGCGGGCGCTCACCGACGCGGGCGTCGTCGACCTGACGGTGGTGCGGGTGCCCGGCTCGTTCGAGCTGCCGGTGGCCGCGCTCAGGGCCGCGCGGGCCGGGTACGACGCGGTGGTCGCGCTCGGGGTCGTCGTCCGCGGCGGCACGCCGCACTTCGACTACGTCTGCTCGGCGGCGACGTCGGGGCTGTCCCGCGTCGCCCTGGACACCGGCGTCCCGGTCGGGTTCGGGCTGCTCACCTGCGACACCGAGGAGCAGGCCGTCGACCGGGCCGGGCTGCCCGGGTCCCGGGAGGACAAGGGCTTCCAGGCCGCGCAGGCCGCGCTGAGCACCGTGCTGGCACTCCGTAGGCTGGGCCTGTGAAGACCTTCGAGGAGCTCTTCGGTGAGCTGCAGGCGCGCGCGGCGTTCCGGACCGAGGGGTCGGGCACCGTCCGGGCGCTGGACGCCGGCGTCCACGAGATCGGCAAGAAGGTCGTGGAGGAGGCCGCGGAGGCGTGGATGGCGGCCGAGCACGAGACCCCGGAGCGGGCCGCGGAGGAGATCGCCCAGCTGCTCTACCACGCGCAGGTGCTGATCCTGGCCTGCGGGCTGACCCTCGACGACGTCTACGCCCGGCTGTAGGGCGACGACCGTGCTGCGCGTCGCCGTCCCGAACAAGGGCTCGCTGGCCGAGCCGGCCAGCCAGATGCTGCGCGAGGCCGGCTACCTCCAGCGGTCCGACGTCCGTGACCTCGTGCTGCAGGACCCCGACAACGACACCGAGTTCTTCTTCCTGCGCCCGCGCGACATCGCCGTGTACGTCGGCTCGGGCGAGCTGGACGTCGGGATCACCGGCCGCGACCTGCTGCTGGACAGCGGGGCTGCCGCCGAGGAGATCCTGCCGCTGGCCTTCGGCGGGTCGACGTTCCGGTTCGCCGCCCGGCCCGGTGTCGCGTCGTCGGTGCGCGACCTCACCGGGCTGCGGGTGGCGGCGGCCTACCCCGGGCTGGTGGGCCAGCACCTGGCCGAGCACGGCGTCCAGGCCCAGGTGATCCGGCTGGACGGCGCCGTCGAGACCGCCGTCCGGCTGGGGGTGGCCGACGTCATCGCCGACGTGGTCTCCACGGGGACCACGCTGCACAACGCCGGCCTCGAGGTGTTCGGGGAGCCGATCCTGGTGTCGGAGGCGGTCCTCGTGCGCCGAGCGGGCACGGGGGCGACGCCCGCGGTGGAGCTGATGGCTCGACGGCTGCAGGGCGTCATCGTGGCGCGCACCTACGTGCTGATGGACTACGACATCCGGGCCGAGCTGGTCGACCGCGCGTGCGAGCTGACGCCCGGCATCGAGTCCCCGACGATCTCCCCGTTGCACGAGAGCGGCTGGGTGGCGGTGCGGGCGATGGTGCCGCGCCGGGACACCAACAAGGTGATGGACGACGTGTGGGAGCTCGGGGCCCGAGGCATCCTGGTCACCGACATCCACGCCTGCCGGCTGTAGGCGCGCGGTGCCTTCGGCCGGCTGCCCGCCGCTGCCGCACGTGTGGCGCCCAGGGTTCGGCCGGTGGGCGGCCTACGGCGTCGCGGGGTTCCTCGTCGTCTTCATCGGCGCCGTCGTGCTGCTCGTCGACGTCCCGTGGTCCAACCGAGCGTGGTCGTTCGACCGGGTCGGGCTGTTCGTGGTGACCGTGGCGCTGTCGGCGGTGCTGGCCCGGTTCGGGCGGGTCCGGGTCGAGGCCGATGCCGACGGGCTGGTCGTGGTGAACGCCCTGCGGCGCCGGCGGCTCGTGTGGGCGCAGGTGGTCGGCGTCCGGCTGGGACGCGACGACCCGTGGGCGGTGCTGGACCTCTCCGACGGCACGACCTGGCCGGTGCTCGCCATGCAGACCGCCGACGGCGCCCGTGGCCGCCGGATGGCCGCCGAGCTCGCCGCCTGCGTCGCGTCTCGCGCGGGGGAGGAGCCGGCCGCTTGTTGACCAGGCGAGGTAGGTGAGCACCGACCGTAAAGGGTGCCTGCACCTGTTACGGGTCACGCTCACCTGCCTCGCCTGGTCAATCTCGGAGCACCTCGAGCGTGTGGAGGGTCGGGTCGGCGGCGTAGCGGACGCGGACGCCGGACGCCGCGACGTCGCGCAGGGCGGCCACCAGGGCCGCGGTCACCTGCTCGCCGGGGGCCAGCACCGGGATCCCGGGCGGGTACGGCGCCACCAGCTCGGCGCTGACCCGCCCGATCGCGTCGGCCACCGGCACCCGCTCGCGGTCGGCGAAGAACGCCTCACGCGGCGGCCGCACGCTCACCGGGTCCACGGTCCAGGCGATCGACGGGGTCACCGGCCGGGGCGCGCCGCGGTGTCGCTCGACCGCGCCCACCAGGACGTCGACGAACCGGTCGACGGTGACCGGGTCGTCGGCCAGGCTGAGGATCGGCACGATCGTGTCCCGGTCGGCCAGCTCGACCGGGTGCCCGGCTCGGTCCAGCTCGGCCTCGACCGCCAGCCCGTCCGCGCCGGTGCCGGCCAGCAGCACGACCAGCTTCGCCGGGTCGACCGCCAGCCCCGGGCTCGGCGCCAGCACGGTCAGACCGGGGACGGCGCCCAGCCGAGCCCGGGCCTGCGCGACCAGCTCGAGCAGCCGCCCCAGCAGCGCCTCGCCGTCGCGTGCGAGCAGCGCCCGGGCGGCGTCGGCGCTGGCCAGCACGGTCCCCGACGGGCTGGTCGTGTGCGTGGCGTCGAACGCCCGCTCGAGGCGGCCGGCGTCCAGCCGTTCGGTGCGGGCCAGCACGAACGCCGCTTGGCTGTAGGCGGGCAGCGTCTTGTGCGCGCTGGTGACCAGCGCGTCCGCGCCGGCGGCCAGCGCGTGCGCCGGCAGCGCCGGGTGGAAGCCGAGGTAGGCCCCCCACGCCTGGTCGACGAGCAGCGGGACGCCGTGCGCGTGCGCCACCTCGGCGTGCGCTGCGACGTCGGACATCGTGCCGACGTAGGACGGGTCGACGAGGAAGACGGCGCACGCCGACGGGTGCCGCTGCAGCGCCGTTCGGACCCGCTCGACCGGGACGGCGCCGGGCAGGCCGGTCACGTCGTCGATGTCCGGGCGGACCCACACCGGCCGCAGCCCGGCCAGCACCAGGCCGAGCAGCAGCGACCGGTGCAGGGTGCGGCTGACCACCACCTCGTCGCCCGGGCGACCGACGGCGAGGGCGAGCGCCTGGTTGCCGTGGGTCGAACCGCCGACCGAGATCCGTGCCCAGTCCGCCCCCCAGAGGGCGGCCAGCCGGCGCTCCGCCTCGCCCAGCCGGTCGTAGGGCTCCAGCAGGTCCAGGCCGGCGTAGAGCGGGACGTCGTCGCGGATGACGGCGCCGAACTCGCTCGCCCGGTTCTTGTGCCCGGGGATCCCCATCGAGGCGACGTCGGACTCGCCGAAGGCCAGCCAGCCGTCGAGCAGCGGCGCGGCGTCCCGCAGCCCGTGCGGGTCGCGCGGGTCCCTCGGCTCGGTCGTCATGGGGCGGACGGTAGCGCCGGGGCGGGGCGTTCGGCTCTGCACCCTGCTTCCCGCCCCTCGCTAGCGTCCTGACCATCCCCCCCGGAGGTGCCATGACCACGACCCGAACCTTGCCCCCCGTCGGCACGGCCCGGCGGACGCCGCACCGCCCGGCTCACCCCGCGGCCGCGTCGGCCGCGTCGGCCGCCCGGACCTCCGGCCTGCTGCTGGCCGCCGCCGGCGGGGTGCTGCTGATGGGCTTCATCACGGCGGAGGCGCTGTTCCCCGGCACGTACTCGACCCACACCAACACCCTCAGCCACCTCGGCGCCTCCGAGCCGCCCGACAGCGTGGTCAGCCAGCCCTCCGCGGCGATCTTCGACACGACCATGGTGGTCGCCGGCCTGCTCATCGTGGCCGGCGCGGCCTTCCTGCAGCGGGCCCACGCGCGGCGGCGGCTGTCCGTCGCCACCGGGCTGCTGGGCGTCGGAGCCGCCGGCGTGGGCATCTTCCCGCTGACCCACCTCACGCCGCACACCCTGCTCGCTCTGCTCGCGTTCCTCGCCGGTCCCACCGCCGCGATCCTCAGCGGCGCCGTGACCCCGGCACCGTTGAGGCATGTCGTCCGCACGCTGGGTGTCGTCGCGCTGATCGGCATCGGGCTGGGGTTGTTCCTGCTGGAGTGGGGGCCGGTGGCCGAGCTGGGGGAGGGCGGCATCGAGCGGTGGAACGCCTACCCGACGGTGCTCTGGCTGGTCGTGTTCGGCGGCTCCCTGATGGCGAGCGAGCGGGCGGCGGGGGACGAGCGGGCGCTCGGCTGACCGGACCGGATGCCGGCTCGGGGCGCCCCGGCTATCGTCGGTCGCATGAGCAAGCCCGTCCTGTACGGCATCCTCGGTGGCCTGGCCTGGTTCGTCGTCGGGCTGCTGGTCGGCCACTTCGTCTGGACCTGACCGGCAGCGCCCGTGCCTGTCCCGCGCCCCGCGCCGGTGCTCGTCTTCGACGGGGACTGTCGCTTCTGCTCCAGCGCGGCCCGCTTCGTGCTGCGCCGGGTGCGCCCGGACGCCGACGTCGTCGCCTTCCAAGCCGCCGACCTCGCCGCGCTCGGGGTGACCGAGGAGCGAGCCCGCCGGGAGCTGCTGTGGGTCCGCCCGGACGGCGGAGTGGACGGCGGCGCGCAGGCCGTGGCCAGCCTGCTCATTGCCGGCGGTCGTGGCTGGCGGCCGCTTGGCCTGCTCGGCCGCACCCGGCCCTTCGGCCGGCTGGCCGCCTGGGGCTACCGGGTGGTGGCGGCCAACCGTGCGCGGCTGCCGGGTGGCTCTGCGGCCTGCGCCACCGGGGCGCCGACGACGTCGGGGGGCTAGCGTGAGCGCGTGCAGCGCCTGAAGATCCCCGGGGTCGACGGTCCGGACGACCTGGCCGCCCGGCTGGACTCCTGCGGCTACCTGGCCGACGACGGCCTGGCCACGGCGGCCTACCTCGCCGTCCGGATGGGCCGGCCGCTGTTCCTCGAGGGGGAGGCCGGGGTCGGCAAGACCGCGCTGGCCCAGGCGCTGGCGCAGGTGCTGGACGCCCCGCTGATCAGGCTGCAGTGCTACGAGGGGCTGGACGCCGCCCAGGCGCTGTACGACTGGGACTTCCCCCGGCAGCTGCTGCACCTGCGAGCCGCGGAGGCGGCCGGCGTGCACGACGTCGAGGCGATCGAGCGTGACCTGTACGACCGGCGGTTCCTCGTCGCCCGGCCGCTGCTGCAGGCCCTGGAGACCAGCCCGAGCGTGCTGCTGGTCGACGAGATCGACCGGGCGGACGACGAGTTCGAGGCCTTCCTGCTCGAGGTCCTGTCCGACTTCACGATCTCCGTCCCCGAGCTCGGCACGGTACGGGCCACGACGCCGCCGCTCGTCGTCCTGACCAGCAACCGCACCCGCGAGGTGCACGACGCGCTCAAGCGGCGCTGCCTCTACCACTGGCTGGAGCACCCCGGCTTCGACCGCGAGGTGGCGATCATCCGCCGGCGGCTGCCCGAGGCGAGCGAGAAGCTCGCCGCCGACGTCGCCCGGGCCGCCCAGGTGCTGCGCGACCAGGGCCTGCTCAAGCCGCCGGGCGTGGCCGAGTCGCTGGACTGGGCCGAGGCGCTGCTCGCCCTCGGCGCCGACGAGCTCGACCCCGATCGGGCGGCCCGCACGCTGGGCGCGGTGCTGAAGTACCG